>NZ_JABXKH010000001.1 GCF_017115105.1 Nostoc sp. NMS2 | reverse complement strand
GGGCATTTTTTTTGAACACAATCGAGTACTTCAAACGATGTTGCCTCTGGTTTTAGACTTTTTCTTGCCAAGTTTTCGTACCATTATTTCGCTACAAGGTCAAGATTACAGGATTTTTACTCTTCTCTAGTAAGTTTTACCACACTAGCTTTTACCCAGCATCCTGATTTGATTTTGCTGCCACTCCAGTTGTAGACAGTGTTGGTAGAGTTCGTTTGCTTGTTCAAGAGTTAAGAAATCGGGGTAATAACTGACTGGTAAAACTGGGGTTGATTCCTGAAACAAATTGAGTTGTTGCATGGTACTTTTCTCCAATTAAAGAACGTAATTGCTGTTAGTTTTAACCAGTAGAGAAAACCTCAATTAACACGCTTTCTGGATACAACCCAACTTTTCCAAAACGTGGGTCATGAATGCGTTCTATTTCTATCCCTTGTTTCCGACACAATGCGCTTGCCTTTCTACCTTTAGTACCCGCTTCTTTTACCGATATTTCTAAACCTTGAAGATTAGCGAAACCAACAACACTATATTTATGGCCACATGGTGTATTCACCCGATCTTGCTCAACTTCAACCGCTTTGAGTCTTGCCAAGATTTGAGTTTGTTGCTGTTGTTGCTCCAATAAATATTGTTCTTGCTGTGCCATCTGTTGAGCGATTGCTGCGAGTAACTGTATTTGTGTCATGACGGTTTCGGAAGGATTGGCGGGTTTAGTCCACCCCAGTAAATCTTGAATCCAGGCACGAACACCAATGCTTTCAAAAGCTTCACAGGCTAATTTTGCTTGTGTGGTACATCTCTTACCAGCTTCATAGCCGTAATAATGAAGTATGGTTGCTACAGCGACATCGGGAATACCGGACTCAGACCATGATTTAATATCAGCACCTTCAAAGCCTTTGTAGATAAGCCTTTCAACCAGTTTAGAGCGAGAAATGTCAGCAGCAGTTTTGAGGCTTCTAAGCAATCCAGCATCATCAACTCCAGCCAGTCTTGCTGCTGCCCGAACACTGGCTTTACCCTGACCATTAGCGTTGACCTGAATCTCTTGTTTTATCTGTTCGATGATTTCAGCGATTTCAATTTGTGACATAACTTTAGTTGGGTGATTAGAAAGAATTAAACATTTACTCGCACCAAACTTTTTTCACCAACCAGTGAGAAACGATTCGATATAGTTGGTGTCTTAATTAACGTTGGTGACATCAATTCAACAAGGTAAAACCAAGAATTATGAACCAGTGCAATCCCCAGAATTAGCCGTTGTTTTGTTCCCTTGTCGTGAGAGCAGAGGATTACTCTTTCGCCCAAAACGAAAGCAGGTTTTTGCACAGTGATGCTTTCTAATTCTCCAGTGGCGATGATTTGGTTTTGTGTGGCGTGAAGGATTTCTTTTCCGCAATCAATTGAGTAAATCCAACACTCGTGCTTCCATTGCATACCGCAGCAATAACCGAATGTTCTTGTTGTGCGGAGAAAAACTCTCTCCAGTAAATTAACTGCAACAGGTGAAATTATTTGTCCCCAAGGTGGGGAAAGATACCAGCTTGTTTGAAGTGTGTTAATGTGGTCAATCATGACTTTTTCCTTTGTTGAGATAAAATTCTTTTCAGACGTTCAAAAATTAGTGCAGCGCATTGGGGGACAATGGCATTGCCCAGAGCGATCAACTGTTGTTTGTGTTGTCTTCTGATGGCTTGGTATTCTGCCCAGAGTTGGCGATATTCTTGTTGGCAATAGAGCGTAAGCGCTGCAATTTCTCTACGACTGAGCCGACTGAAGCTGGGGACTGTGGCAGCAGTAAGGCAATCTGTAAGTCCTGCGTGGGTAAGGAGACATCTGTCCAACCTTGCGGGAAACCCATCATCGCCTCTACTAGATGTACGTTGAGCGATCGCTCTGGCTCCGTATTCAACTGAGTTGTGACTTTGTGATGAGCTGTGGAAGTTGCAATGATTACCGCCGCCGACAAATGCAGCGTTTGTCCGCTCTTTCTCGTACTGGTTCCAGGATGTATGCCGTCTTGAGCTTTGGGAGTTGGTAGCAATAATCCAAACTCGTTCTCGTTTGTGGATGGCCCCCACTTGGCTTGCCGAAACAATTCCCCATTCGACATCGAACCCCATCTGGGCAAATTTCCACAGTAAGGTACGGAAAAATTCACTTCCCTCAGCAGTGAGCAGTCCGGGAACGTTTTCCACAATCGCCCAGTGCAGTCGAACTTCGCAAATGATTCTAAAGAATTCTCCGAACAGGTTACGCTCATCTTTCGAGGCAAGGCGTTTTCCGGCGAGGCTGAAGGGAGGGCAGGGGAGTCCGGCGATGATACCGTCAACTTCTCCAACTCCGATTCTTGCCAAAGACTCAACTGTAATATCATGGATGTCTGAGATAATTGGAATTTGTGGGAAGCGTAGATTTAGAATTTGTTGGCAGTACTGATTAATCTCGCAAAAGGCTACAGTTTCAAAACCGCCGCAAATCTTATGTCCAACGGTAAAACCGCCAATGCCGGAGCAGAGGTCAAGAACTTTTTGAGTTTCCAGGGGAGTGATTTGCTGTGTCATACTCGTCTCCCTAATAAGTAATTAATCGCTTCAACATCAAGAGCAGCAATGCGTTTTTTAATTGATTGTGGTGGGTTATCAAAAAACTGCTTAAGATGCCATCTCCGAATTTGGTAATGTCTGGCAGAGCGTCTTGTAGCTTTGAGCCATCCTCGCTTTACCCATCTTGTAACAGTTGAGAAATTCAATTGGAGAACTTGAGCAATTTCCTGGCAGCTATAATTATCAAGAGTGGGACGAGCTGAATAGCCTAAGCTATTTAACTTCAGATAAATTGCAATTGGTGTGCGTTGATATCCTCGCCTTTTTAGGATTGAAGCTATTTGTTTAACTGTATAGACTTCAGCTTTCGCCTCAATAATTGCGAGTTCTTCATCAGTCCATTTGATACTCATCTGATTCCCTTCCCTATTTATGCAGATTTAGTAGAAGAATATTCTTTGACAATCCGAGCGCTGATAGATTCAAAGTCCACTTGAAAGATGTTCATATCTGTGGACATTTCCCCAGTGTTGTAGCGATCGAGGATGTGCTGTTTAATTGCGGATTGATTCAGCCCATCAGGGATATCGATGTGAGCTTCACTTGTGATTTTTTCAATTACTGTGACAATGACTCTCATGGTTTTTATTCCCATTTGATTAATTTAGGATTCAGAAATCAGAATTATTCTGCATTCTGAATCCTGATTTCTGATTTCTGATTTACACTGCTCCAGCTTTTGCTGTTTGCAACTGTTGCATCCATGCATTGATTGCCGTTAACTCATCTGCACCATTAGCGACAGCATCAATCACTTGCTTTTGATACGAAGATTCAGCATGATTGGAATATTCACACTTGTCTGCTGCCCAAGCCAAACACATTGTTTTCACCAGTTCATTAATCTTGCTAATATGAAGTAGACTTGGGCGATCAACATCCTGAAATTGCAACCACTCTCTGACCAAATCAAGTGGATAATCAAGCAAGGTGCGAATATTTTTAATTCGTAGGTCTTGAGGATGTACTGGTTGAGGAACTACGCTAAGTTTTGCTGGAGCTACTGGCGTTTCTGCTATAGATGGGATAGTTAATGATGTACCACCTAAGCGATATTGAATGTCATTAATGAGAGTTCCCCAATCAGCATTTTTATTCCATTCCCTTTCAATTCTGCTTTTAGTCGCAGCATCGTAAAGATTGCAGAAAACCGTATTTTGTTCACCAGCATTAGCAGCAATAATCAGTGCCTTAGAAAAATCCTGGATACCTGATGCAGCCAAGAGAAAGCTTTTGGTGAAGTTTGTTTCAACACCACTTCTGATGACATAAACTTCATCAGCATTCACTACAATGTCCAGCTTCAGATTGTCCTTTCCTTTGAATTCTTTAGTCGTCAATCGCAGTTCAGACAGATAGCCAGTTAATGCTTTTTGGGAAACAGGGATGGTTTTATCCCTGTCAATATCGTAGTTATACCAGAGATAAGATTCTCCACCTAACTCAGCGTTTTTGACATATAAATAGATGGGTTCAGGAGGGTTGCATAAACCCAGTTTTATTTCAGTAACCATGTTCACCTCGGTTAAAGTTTCATTGATTGGTGTTCTGTGTGCAATAATGGGAATTCTGTAGCGGGAGAAAAACTTCCGTGCGTTCATCTGAAGTAATGGCATTCCTTTAGGTGAACGCTTTTGTACTAAACAGAAAGGTATGAATTGGAGGGGCAAAGGGGTAAAGGAAGGAGGAGGAAAGACTTTTCTCAATACAGTACAGAAGTACAGAGCAAGAACTTTTAAATATTGAGATTCCCTTTCCCCTTTAACCCTTCCCCTTTTCCCTTTCTTGTTTCCGCTCTAACTCCCATTGCAGATAGGTGAGTGCAGTGCTAGCATCAGCAATGTTTAAATCAGGTTGATATCCCTTGTTCAGTAGTTGTTTGTAGTCTGAGTGCGTAGCAATAAGGGATATCAGGGCTTGGGCTTGTTCAACTAAATAGTGCAGATTTGGGTTAGACATCTCAATGCCAAGCCGTGAACATAAATCCTCTGCTTTTACTCCTATTGTTCCTGGTTCAATCTCCGTCGCTAACTCTTCAAGTAAAGATTGAAAATTCGGGTGTTCATCGTTGATTTCAATCTCAAATAAATCTGCACTTTTTGTAACGACAGTTGCCCAATTGGGTAAAGTCTGTGCAATGGTCTTCGCATAAAGTTTCATAATTGTTTCCTCTTGGATTAAAAACCTAAAAATCCTCGGCAATCTCCAACAAAAAACCGCATCCCGTGTTCTGCACTTGCACCAGTTCTCTATCCAGCAGTGTTTGAATCACTGAATCCGAGAATTGGAATTGCAGACGATGCAGAGGAACACAACCGCCGCAAAGCTGAAGTAAACGCAGCAAATGATTAGCTCTACGGTCAAAACTGTTTGTAGAATTAGCCATTGTTTGCACCTTGAGTTAATACAGTTAACTGTCGGTTGAGGATGCTTATCTGTTGTTGATAAAGCTCAATCTCTGCGGTAATTTCTGAGAATAATTCTTCTGGTGTCAGGGGTTGGATTTGATCCTCTTTCAAGTACGATGTTTCGTCAGAGTTTTTATTAGGCATCAGCACATAGCGCCAACCATCATCAAATTGTTCAGCCAACTCTGTACCAGAGGGATAGTAGTAAAGTCCTAGAATCGTGCCTTGTTCTGTACGCTGATCCAAAGCAAAGCGAGGGTATGCCCAGTGTTGGGGGATTGAGATTATAGGTTGCATAGATGTGAATAGGTGAATGAAGGGAAAATGAGAGAAGAATTCAGGAGCCAGAATGGGCTAAACGCCCCGCTACCGCTAACAGAAGTCAGAATTTCGGGAAGAGGTGGGAAGAAGAGGAAGGAGGAAGGAAGGCAGATTTTATTAACTTTTCCACCCTGCTCTTTGTTTCTTTACTGACTCCTGACTCCTGGATTCTGACTACTGAATTACGCTGTGACTAACTCTGCTCTCTCCAGCAGCCGTTGCAATTTATCGCCAGTTAGCTGCTCTAAGGGTTGCTCTAAAAAATATTCATCAAAAATGGATTTGCCATCAGTAGACACGTCCACCATCGACAGCGATAGCACAGCATCAAACACGGAGTTAGAATACTGCTGCTGGACTGAATAACGCCTCTTCACCCACCAGTTACCGTCAGTGCATCCGACTTGCCCCAGTTTCACGCCGTTGTTGTTGTAAATGCCATCATTGAGAATTTCAAACCCATAATTCTGGCACTCGTTGAAGATAGGCGCCATGATTTGGTTTTCGGTCGTGGGGGGTGTTGCTTCTTTCTCCTGCACAGGTAATGAACCGTCTTTGTAGTGAGTGCAGATGAAGCGATCGCAACGCATTAGAGTGTTGGCACGAAATACTTCTTTCTCGTTGACCATTACTACCCAGCGTTGCGTTAAGTGGTTGTCGTCATGGCTGATGCTGGCTACCAGTTTGTCATCAGCGTAATATTCGTGATGGTCAAACGAGATTTCGACTATTCTGAGGGGTTCGGGAGCAACAGCTTGGGCTTGGTCAGCGATGTAGCTGTCGAGTTCGGCTTGGGCGAGGGCTTGTTCGTTAGCGACTTTCTGGACTTGGGCGGATTGGTGGCTGATGATTGCGTTTACCCAGGTTTGAGCCGCTCTTTTGTCCCCAGTGGGTGTAACGCCGAGTTCAGTGGCGATTCTTTTGAGGCGGGGGAGTTTATTGCGGCAAAGGGCTTGCTGTGTGTAGGTTGGATGCGTCATAATAAGATTTCCTTGTAAAAGGGTCAAAGGGCGATCGCGTGGTTTGCGAGACTAAGGCAATCGCTCTTTGTTATTTATATTTTACATACTATTAGTAGGTAAGACAATAGATAGTTATATGAAAGATGGTTATCTATTAAGCTACTACCAATAAATACTATTAATAGATAGACTACTGAAAGTAGGTTAGTCTATGTATATGAATTCAACTCATGGCTGTGGAAGTAAGACTTAAAGAAATTAGAAATGCAAGAGGGATTTCACAAAATGAACTGGCAAGACGACTAGAAATGTCCTTGGCCAATGTTCAAAAAATTGAATATGGCAAAGCCAAGTCAATCCCACTGGATACACTAGACAAATTGTGTCAGATTTTACAATGTGAAGTTGGAGAGTTACTAGTTCGTGTACCAGAAGACGATGGAGGAAGTTCTGAACTACCCACAAGTGTAATGACTGCAACTACGGTTCAAGATAAATCTACAGAGATGTCTAAACCTACTCGCAGCCAAAAAACAAAAAGAGTCGTTGGAATAGTGTTGCCATTTGAAAAAAAGTCAGCATGAGTACCTTGTATCAAAAACTATAAATCCTTTTGATGATTAACCCTACTGCCATGAATCCTTTTATTCTTCCTTGGGTCTGCCTCAAAAAGCAATGCCTGCGGTAAATGCTTCCCTATGCAACTATCTACAACACTGAAAATCTATCTGCACTCGACTTGGAGAAAATGCCAATAAGCTAAAAGAGGTGGAATCATGACTAAGCCATCCTCCAGGCGCAAAAAAGCCACCTCTGCCACATCCAGGGATAGCACACCGCTAGATGACCAAGACCTTGAAGATATCTCTCACCAAGTAGATCCAGCTTCAGCAACAATTATGGTTACTGCTGTTGAAATAGGAGAATTGACCGAAGCAGAGGAAAGCGATCGCTTGCATTTGGAGCGACAAGTAGAAAAAGCGTTTTACCTTGCGGGTAAGGCTTTGATGGAATTGCGAGACAGGAAGTTGTATCGAAATACCCACAAAACCTTTGAGGAGTATTGCCGAGAGCGTTTCGGTTTTGAGCGTCGTTATCCGTACAGGTTAATGGAAAGTACGGTGGTTGTAGATAATCTCATGAAAATGTGTCCTAATAGGACACAAAATGATCTGGGTGCGGACACATTTCCCACAGACTCTAGTGAGGGACAAATTTTACCCATTAACGAATATCAGCTACGACCTTTGATTCCGCTAGAGCCGGAAGTGCAAAGAGAAGCATGGCAGCAGGCCGTTGAGGCAGCGGGTGGTAAAGTCCCATCAGGTCGTGTTGTCAAAGATGTGGTGCAGCGAATTATGGAGCGAACGAAAGTACCCAACACCTACCAAATCGGCGAAGTCTGCCAAATCCTAGTTAAGGACAATCTCGAACTCAGAGGCAAGGGTGGGTGCTGGGCGATTGTTACCGCAGTTAATGAGTTTAGTTGTACCGTTAGAATTTGGGATGGCGAGTACACTGTTGGCTTGCAGTACCTAAAGTCTTACAGTTATTTACCTGCTGAATCTGAACAGATCCAATCCTTGAGCGATCGCCTTGCACGAATATATTTAGATTCGCTGGAGGAGACAGTCAAAAGTCTGTTGCAGTCGTTGGGGAAGCTGAATCGACCTTATCTTACTGGTGTGGAAGAAAAATTGTTGACGCTTCTGGAGTCTGAATACCGGAAGGAGATAACTTAATTTGGCATCTAATGTTGAGGCTTGGGAAAAAAATTAAGCGATATCCGAAAGTGTTTGATGAATCGAGCAATAATAATTTATCTATCTAGATGATTGTCTTTACTTTCTCTGGCAGTTTCAACTTCATGAAAAT
>NZ_JABXKH010000172.1 GCF_017115105.1 Nostoc sp. NMS2 | reverse complement strand
CGCCAGATGCTCCACTACAGCGCTTCGCGCATCCTGCGGCGGGGGAGACCCCAAGCACCGCACTGGCTCCCCTTAATCCCCTCCCCGTGAACGGGGAGGGGAGATTTTGTCGCTAGACAAAAGCGGGGTGGGGTTCCGACGACTTAATTGGTAATTGAGTAGGTTTAATATAACGTCATTGCGAGGGTTTCACGTTAAGTTGACACCAATGGCATCTCCTGCCCGCCCGGAAATACAAGAGACGCTCATGTTGCGCATCCCACAAAAATAGTAAAATCATCCCGCAAATATGCAACGCCGAATTTATCTACTCGTCAAAGTTGAATTGACAGACTACTAGCAGTTCCTGCAATCAATGCCGTGGTTCCTTGAACGTCCGGTAGATTGGTAAAGATTGTGGTATCATTGCACCAAAATGATACCGTAATTTTGTCTAGATATAGAATTCTATCGCTCTGCGAACGGTAGATTATTTCTGAAAGGAGTTTGCTGCAATGTCCACAACACCAACTACTCGACTAATTTTGGAGACTTTACTCCCCCATCTTAAAGTAGCAGCAGCTTATGCCCATTTTCTTCAACCAAAAATTGCTGCACTTCCCGCCAAAGGAGAAGGAAACAACTTTTTTAGTGCTGCACTTACTGATGCGGATGTGGCTATTCAAAATCTAGTAGAAGTAGTATTACTGGGCACTTTTCCAGATATTCGCTTTTATGGAGAAGAGTATGCAAGCTCTAACAACACAAAGTATTTTCGTGCTACCGAACTCGGTTCAGAAGGTGATTACTTAGTCACACTCGACCCCATCGATGGTACAAAGTTTTATATGGATGGACATTCTAATTACCAAATTATTCTCAGTATTCTAAATTCAGATGACTTTGAAGCTGTAATTGCCATTTCTCCTGCCCAAAATATTTATTTTTATGCTCTTCGAGGTGAAGGTGCTTTTAAAGGGACTCTGGAAATGAGTCTAGAAGCCTGTTCCCCATTACAAATAACATCTGTCAAACCTGCTATTTTGTTGGGATGGGGGATGAATGCGATCGCACATTCACTAAAAGATCGATATCAAGTAATCGATATAGCGAATGATTACTCTAGTGATATTCAAATTCCTAATCTTAACGGTATTCTCAGTGGTGACTTGAGTGGGGCAGTAATTAAATCGGGCAAATTTATTGATGTTGCTGCACTCGCTTTTATTGCGAGAGAGGCTGGTTGGATTGTAACTACTCTTTCCGGTTCGACTTTACCGCCACTGCATACTTGTAAAAACTATAGTCTGCCTGGATTGATAATAGCTGCCTCAAAATCTGTTCATCAAGATTTACTGAAAGCGATACAAAGCCTACCTGTTTGAGGGTAAATAAGTAGTTAATTATTTGCTAACTATCCCTAAACAAAATGAAAA
Organism: Nostoc sp. NMS2; assembly: GCF_017115105.1. Taxonomy (GTDB): domain Bacteria; phylum Cyanobacteriota; class Cyanobacteriia; order Cyanobacteriales; family Nostocaceae; genus Nostoc. The sequence continues at coordinate 7,061 of NZ_JABXKH010000172.1, read as the reverse complement.
TTTGTATTGTTGGCGCGGGTGCAATTGGTGGATATTTAGGAGCAAAACTGGCACTGGCAGGTGAAGCAGTGACGCTAATTGCCCGTGGTTCCCATTTGGAGGCAATTCAAAAAAATGGGCTGAAGCTGCTCATGGCAGATGGTTCTAGCCAAATTGTTACTCCGTTTGCAACTAACGATATTCAGGAAGCGGGGCCACAAGATGTAGTCATTTTAACTGTCAAGGCTCACAGTGTGGCTGCGATCGCACCTTCTCTCCCTGCACTCTACAATTCTCACACGATGGTGGTGACAGCCCAAAATGGCGTTCCTTGGTGGTACTTTCGTCAGCATGGCGGTGAGTATGAAGGGACGCGGATTCAATCTGTTGACCCAGATGGGATTATTGAAGCTAGTATCAGTGCCCAACGCGCCATTGGTTGTGTTGTTTACCCGGCAACTGAGATAATTGAACCAGGTGTAATTAAACATATTGAAGGCGATCGCTTTACTGTTGGTGAAATCGATGGTAGTAAAAGCGATCGCATCCAATTATTAGCACAGACTCTCAAACAGGCAGGATTCAAAGCACCAATCCGCAATCAGATTCGCACGGAAATTTGGATCAAATTGTGGGGTAATGTGGCGTTTAATCCCATCAGTGCCCTGACTGGTGCTACTCTGGAGGGTATTTGCCGCTATCCCCTCACCCGTGAACTAGCGCGGCAAATGATGAGTGAAACTCAAGCGATCGCAGAAAATTTGGGTATAAAATTTGGTATCACTTTAGAACAGCGAATTAATGGAGCAGAAAATGTTGGCGCTCACAAAACCTCAATGTTACAAGATATTGAAGCCGGACGCGCTACGGAGATAGACGCGATCGTTGGCGCGGTGGCAGAATTGGGAAAACTGACTCAAATTCCCACACCTTATATTGATGCAATTTATGCCAGCGTTAAGTTACTGGAGGCGACCAAATTAAAGGTTTGATTTGACTTTCCTTGACTTTTGATAGCATCTGGAAAGCAGCGGACGGGGAGGAAACTTTGTCTTCACCAGAGTCTTTCGGTTCCTCACCAAAACTCTGGTTTTTAGCATTATATGCGTAAAGCAGGATAAGTCTATTTGATGAAAGTTAAAAGGTCAAACTCTTATAGAGTTAGTTAATCAAAAAATGAAGTAGGGATGGGATATTTCGTATTCTATCCCTATTTAGGTTTAACTTTCTTTGATTTCTAACAGATTTAAAACTAAGACAGATGAAACATTAAACCAAAATTAATGTTTCATTTACTACAGTAATTACTGGTATCCACATAAGTATAGCAAGTGTATTGACTACTCAGGAAACTAAGGCAAAAGGAACATGCAGTTTACTTGCTGTTTGTTTCAATATATAAAATTCATGATTATATCATGTATAAACGCAAAAAAATTCTTATTGCTGATACTAAGGGCATTTGATAACATGGATGAAAAATTGTCTCTTGTGAATGAAATCGATAATATGGTTGATACCGATAGAGCAGGTAGATACATAGAACAACTTACTGGATACAAAGCTTTTATACCTAATCCTTTACCGCCTATACCCAAATTATGTATTGATGATGAAATGTTAGAACTTTTATCACAAGCAGATAGAGCATTAGGTCGTTTAGATGGATCAACAGACGCTTTACCTAATCCCGACTTATTCGTGTTTATGTATGTTCGTAAAGAGGCAGTGTTGTCAAGTCAGATTGAAGGAACACAAGCTTCTTTGATAGATGTCCTTGAGTTTGAATCCCGTACAGTGGAACCAGACAACCCGCAAGATGTAACCGAAGTTGTCAACTATATTGCAGCAATTAATCACGGACTCGAAAGATTAGAGAATAATTTTCCTTTGTCATTGCGATTGATCCGTGAAATTCATAAAGAATTATTGAGAGAAGGTCGAGGTTCTGAAAAGGGTTCAGGAGAATTTCGCCGCAGCCAAAATTGGATTGGTGAGGGAAGATGTAATTTAAAGGAAGCTACTTATGTTCCACCTCCACCCCATGATATGCAAGAAGCTTTAAGTAATTTTGAGAAGTTTTTACATGACTCTGCTCCAATGCCAGCTTTAATTAAAATTGGATTAGCTCATGCTCAGTTTGAAACAATTCACCCTTTTGAAGACGGCAATGGAAGAACAGGACGCTTACTAATTACTCTCTTATTATGTGAAAAAAATATATTAAAACGCCCTCTGCTCTATATATCTTATTACTTCAAAAAATACCGTTTGCAATATTATAATCATCTCCAATCTATCAGGGATAATGGGGACTGGGAAAGCTGGCTTAAATTTTTTCTGAAAGGTGTATATGAAGTTTCTCAGGAAGCATCTACTGTTGCTCGTCAAATAGTTAATTTAAAAGAAGAGCATCGTAAAACAGTAATGGAACGAATGGGAAATCGGAAGGCAGGGAATGCTATAGCTTTACTCGAAAAACTCTATTACAAGCCAGTTTTTAATATAGAAATGGCTCAAGAATTTACCCAATTATCATACACTAACGCTAACATTTTAGTCAGAGAATTATGTAATATGGGAATCGTGGAAGAAGTTACTGGAAATAAACGTAACCGAGCTTTTATTTATGAACCATACCTATCTATCTTCAAGGAGTCTTAACAACAAAGCAAATGCAGATTCAAAAGCTTCCGCACAAAACTTCTAGCTACACTAAAATCTTTTGATAGCGATGGAATTTATATAATTATCAAGTCCATGAATAAAAAGAAAGTATGGCTATCAACGATACTAGTTGTAGCAGTAGTAATCAGCATCATCATCGGACATAGTAATTCTCTAAAAGCTGCCTCATCTTTAGGGAAAGACACGCTGACGATGATTACTTCCCCAGATTATCCTCCTTATGAGTTTTATGATACGAAAGGAGGCGATCGCGAAATCGTTGGCTTTGATATAGATATTGCCAAAACCCTTGCTGAAAAACTAGGGTTTAAACTTCAAATCATGGAATCCGATTTTAATGGCTTAATTCCCGCACTCCAAGCAAATCGCGCTGATTTTGTCATGGCTGGGATGACTCCGACTCCAGAACGTCAAAAAAATATTGATTTTTCAATTATTTATTACGAAGCTAAAGATACGATTGTCGCTCCTAAAGGCAGCAATCTGAAGCAGCCCCAAGATTTATCAGGCAAAAAGGTTGGGGTGCAATTAGGAACGATACAAGAGCAAAATGCCCAGAAAATTGCTAAAAAAGTTGCGGGTATTCAACTAAAGCAACTCAATAAAGTGCCGGAAGTAGTTCAGGAAATCAAATCTGGGCGAATTGATGCCGCAATTGTTGAGGATACTGTTGCTAAGGGATTCGCCCAAGCTAACCCAGATTTAGAATTTAATGTTATTCCTTCAGAGGAAGCAAGTGGATCTGCGATCGCTTTTCCTAAAGGTTCTTCTTTTGTAGAACCGTTTAACAAAGTCCTTCAACAAATTAAGGACGATGGCACATTAAATAAACTTGTCGCCAAATGGTTTTCACAGAATACCGCCAATCCTGCATCCTCAACTCCTGCCAAAGGCGGATTGAATCTCGACTTCACCAGAATTCTTCCAGATATTCCCTTTATTCTTCGGGGAATCCCTTTAACATTGTTGTTCACGCTATTATCTGTAACCTTGGGGTTAATCTGGGGAACAATCCTATCTCTATTAAAAATTCTCGGCATCAAGCCACTTACCTGGGTTGCTAACGCCTACACCTCTGTTTTTCGAGGTACACCTTTGTTATTACAATTGGCGTTGGTTTACTACGCAACACCCCAGCTTACAGGTTATGACATTTCCGCATTGCAGGCTGGGGTACTAACTTTTACCCTGAATTCTGGTGCTTATATGTCGGAAACCATCAGGGGTGGGATTCAGGCGGTGGATAAAGGACAAAGTGAAGCGGCGATGTCTATGGGTGTTCCCTATTGGTTGATGATGTGGGATGTGATTTTACCGCAAGCATTAAAGAACATTCTCCCCGCATTGGTAAATGAAACTATCGGATTGCTCAAAGATTCTGCGTTGGTGTCAACAATTGGGGTGGTGGAAATATTACGTAGCGCCCAAATCGTTGGTGCAAATAAGTATATTTATTTTGAACCACTGCTATTTGCAGGATTAATCTACTATGTTTTGGTAATGGGTATGACCTTGAGTGCATCGGCTTTAGAAAGGAGGTTACGGCAAAGTGAGTAATGTAGTAATTCGGACGGAATTCTTATGTAAATCCTTTGGCAAACTCGACGTACTCAAAGATATTTCCACTGAATTTTATCAGGGGGAAGTGGTTGCTATATTAGGCCCTTCTGGTTCAGGTAAGTCTACCTTTCTGCGATGCATAAACTTGCTAGAACAACCCACCAGAGGCAGAATCTACTTTCACGATCAAGAAATTACCAAGCCTAAAGCAAACATCGCTAAAGTGCGCCAGCATTTGGTGATGGTCTTTCAACATTTTAATTTGTTTCCCCACATGAATGTGCTGCAAAATGTCACCTACGCACCCATCAAGGTGAAAGGAATAAACAAGCAAAAAGCAGAACAACATGGCTTAGAATTGCTTGAATCGGTAGGTTTAGAGTCAAAAGTGTCGGTGTACCCATCTAAACTATCTGGGGGACAGAAACAGCGAGTAGCGATCGCTCGTGCATTAGCAATGGAACCTGAGATGATTTTATTTGATGAACCCACCTCTGCACTAGATCCCGAAATGGTCAAAGATGTGCTGGAAGTGATGAAAGCTTTAGCTCTATCTGGGATGACAATGGCGATCGTTACCCATGAAATGGGGTTTGCAAGAGAAGTTGCCAATCGGATTATGTTCCTCGACCAGGGAAGTTTAGCAGAAGATACTACCCCTGGCGAGTTTTTCCAAAATCCTAAGTGCGATCGCGCCAAGCAATTCTTAGAAAAAATGCTTTAGAACATCAGAAATTCGCCACTTTTCTTGTATTCCTGAAACTTTTCCAAAACGGGGCGATCGTTTGGCATTAATGTAGCCCACATTCCGCACTTCAACTTGAAATACAAAGAGATTACAGTCAAGAGAAAAGCGAAAAGTCAGGATAATTAAGAAAATAATACTGAATTAATATGATGAAGCAAAAAAATATTAAACATAAAAGATTTGACTCATAAAAGGAGATTATTTAAGCACTAAAAATTGCCGGAGCAATAACTGTTCCTTCGGGTATTAATAAATTTTTTATTCCCTCTCTAAACTTTGCTTAGATTAAGAAAGCAAATAATATTTTTGGCAAGATGATGGCAGATAACTCAAAATAAAATGACGTTCTGATGTTAAATTAACAATTTGATTAATCCCATTTAATGTTAAGAGATGAATTCCTTGAAAGCATTGGAATACCCATCTTAACGTCGGACAAATCGTTAATTTACCTAGCTGATTTTTGATGCCGATTTTGACTCTTTTTAAGGTATTTCTCAGTTCCCTTTGACCAAGATTATAAACTAACAAGCACAGAGACATCAAAAATAGCATAGTCTCTATTCTTTCAGGATTTTCAACAAAAAAACTATCGGCAAAAAATAAGGGGTCTTTCAGAAATCTAAATCCTCTCTCACAAGATTGTTGATTTTTATAAGTTGTAATAATTGACTCTGGTTCTAACTTCTCTTTGTCAACTAAATTAGTCGCTAAAATAAATCTTCCAGCTTGTTTTCTCTGTGTTTCTATTTCTTGTGATTTTTCATAACCTACTCCTGACATTTTATAAACAGTCTTATTATCTTTTGACTTACTTTCAATAGTTTTTACTTCTTGAATTTCCCATAATTTCAGATTTTTGTTGATGACTTTTAACTTATATCGCGCTTGTTCTGGACTTTCAAAATCTTCTTTTTTTAATTCTTTGAGCAGTTTCTCAACTTTATCTTTTTCTTTCTTTCTTTAGTTTTTTATCTAGTTTTCTTAAGTCACTATCTTTTCTTTATTATCTTCACTGTTATATTCTCCATGTAGATGAAATGATGTAGCATCCAAATGTGAATATTTCGTACTTATTTTAAATTTTTTAATCACTGATAATACAACTTCTATAAAGAGATTATTCAATCCATGTTTATATAAATTATCCATGACTCTTCCAATTTTATCATCATTAAGATAATCACTTTCTACATCTTCTCCCAATAATATTTTGATTGCTTTATCATCAAAAAACTGACTAAATAAATATAAAGGTTTTGATACAAATCCTAAGCCGTTGATTAAAATAGCTTTGACCAATGTTCCCGATGCAATCTTCTCACGAGAGTCCATTCCTAATTTGTCATTAATTATTTCAACTATCCCTATTTCATCAATTAGACCAGCTACTATTCCTAGATGATCAATATTTTTTATTTCTGCTTTTGATATTGGAGACATTTTTACTCCTCAAATATTTTTGAGTTTTTTTGATTGTCTCACTTTTGGTATCATGCTAATAAAAGCATCATAAAACAATGTCTGTTTAGTTTTGTGAAAAGCTTGAAACCAAGTATTTATAGGCTATGCAACCTGCTGTATACTTCATCACTCTTGATTTATCTTTAATGCCGACTTACTTAAAGATTTTCAGTATCTTTATTTACTCGTATTAGAGAGCAATTGGGTAATCTTTTGTACTACATTTTGAAGTGCGGAATGTGGGCTGTAACTGTGTCTAATCATTTTCTCTTCTACGAGTGAGTGTATTCTGAATACCTCAGACCAATTACGGTCTGTCCTACCCGAATTATGGGGTTTAATCCTCTCGTCTGGTCTACATGGAGTTCGACTTCTCCTAGACCCACAATTCGTTTTTATTCGTTCCCTCGCTGAGATTGATTGTTCCGTTAGGTGTAGCCAATTCAACCATTGGATTCCCTGGACTCTTGCCGTTGTTAAAGTTATACTCGGCGGGAATTTTCTCCAATCAAGTCAGGGTTTTGTTTGTTGCGCCCTGCTTGAATATAGGTTGCTTTTCTAGGCTCGGTTGTCGGGTAAGGTTCGAGAGTCACCTCTCTCTCCTCCCCTAAGAACCGGACAT
>NZ_JABXKH010000012.1 GCF_017115105.1 Nostoc sp. NMS2 | reverse complement strand
TATTTTAGATAATGCCAGTTTCCATAAAAGAAAAGATATTTTAGCCCATATTAAGACAGAAATGCCAAATATTATCCTTGAGTTTCTACCACCTTATAGCCCCGATTATAATTTGATTGAATTAGTTTGGCATTCAGCAAAAGAATATATAGCTCATAGATTGTTTGAATCAGTATCACAGCTAGAAGAGTTATTAAATAAATTGTTAAATGAAGGAGGTCTGATTATTAAATGGGAGCGCAAGATTAAAAATAAAGGTAATGCTGTTTATTAAATTTAGCTGCGTATCAGCTTAAATAACATATATCCTGAGCCAGACGGATGTAAAAAGCGATAGCGAATTCATTGCTAGTTATAGCATTGATAGAACAATTAAAATTTGGGGTGTGCCAGAGTCCCTTAAATACCAGTAGCGACCTGTAAATAACGTCCGAATTGAAAACACATTATTTGCAAACAACTGGTAGTTTCTCTAAGAGGATGTTTGAAAAGTTCTCTTCTCGGTAGCGAAAGGTTCTAGATCCCCCTAAGTCCCCCTTTTCAAGGGGGACTTTGATTCCGGTTCCCCTCTTTTTAAGGGGGGTTAGGGGGGATCAACAAGTGCCTAAAATCACAGCCAACCACTTTTCAAACAACCTCTAAGAAAAACCTTAGCTCATCCTCGCAACTTCTTATGTACCTGCGCTAAATACCACATATAATCATCTATTGTGTAATTATCAACAGCTTTAACTATATATTCCTGAGCTAAATCAAGATTATTTTCAACTTCGTAATATAATCCCAAGTAAAGATGACTGTAAAAATTTCCCTTTATCCCTTCTGATTGACCCACAGTTAAAACATCATCTGGTGTACAATTTCCCGCATACAAATCATATACGCACTGCATAATACGTCGAGGGTCATTTTTCACAGTTAGTAAAGAATTACGTGCCTCTTCAACACCTAACGAACGAGCTATGCAGAGATATCGCCATACTGTCTCTTCTACATCTTGAGCATTCACAGTCAAATCTATTTCAAATTGTTGAGCGCCCTCAGCAAATCTTTCTGCATAATAATACGATAATCCCCGTTGCCAGAGGTAGGGTTTAATACTGGCATCCAGTTGCTCTGCTATGTCAAAATCTTGAATAGATTCATTAATTTTAGCCAATTGAAAGTTAACCATACCCCGGCGAACGTAAGCGTTAGGGTTTTTCGGCTGATTGCGAATGGTTTCGTTCCAGCGCTGGAGTTGATTTTCCAGAGAATTTGAAAAAAACATGAGTTGCCAAGCCTATATAGAGAATTAACTAACATATTTTCAGCTTTGAGGAGAGGATGTCAATCTTGCAAATATTAGGCGTTGCTGATTTCCTGAAGCGTTAACTTTAAAAAAACTGTTTTATGTCATACTTTTGATGCCATGTATTCATTTTCTTATGACCAGCATTATCGAATTTCCCTGGCAGCAAGAGGCAATTATTCACCATAGTCAGCGCCTAATTAACAGTTTTCATCATTGGACGGGAAATTTTTTGTTGGATGTAAATGGTGTACCCCAGGAAATAGCACAAGTATTATTTGAAGCACCTTTTGCATTAGTTTCTCACGGCACTGAATCAGACCCAATTTTCAACTATGGTAATCGCAAAGCCTTGGAACTATGGGAGCTTTCTTGGGAAGAATTTACCAGAATGCTTTCCCGAAAATCAGCTGAAGAAGTTGTGCAGGAAGAACGCGATCGCCTATTATCAGAAGTAGCAACTAAAGGCTTCATCAAGAATTATTCCGGTATCCGTACTTCTAGCACTGGTAAACGTTTTTACATAGAAGATACTATCCTTTGGAACGTTTTAGATGAACAAAATCAGCAGTGTGGTCAAGCTGCTTTCTTCTCTAACTGGAAATTTATCGCATAGAGACTACTGTTTCAGGGTAAGTCCTACAATAAGTCTCAGATATCAAAGCGAAATCCATCCACGAGGTAGAAGAAAGTACTTACAAAATTCCGTATTGTAGGATTGCTGTCTTAAAATCAGGAAAAAACGCTAGTGGTTCCAATTAGAGATAATAATCCGACAACAATCACACCTTATGTAACTTATGGGCTGATTGCTGCTAACGTCCTCGCTTTTCTTTATGAAGCAAGTCTTCCCCCACAAGCATTAAATGGGTTTTTACACCTTGCGGCTGTAGTTCCACGAGAACTCACCCTAAGCTTTGGTGGTATCTCTCTACATCAACCAGTACCAGAATGGGCAACTTTGATTACCTCGCAATTTTTACACGGTGGTTTCTTGCACTTAGCAGGTAATATGCTGTTTCTCTGGATTTTTGGTAATAACGTTGAAGATAAGTTAGGTCATGCCAAATATTTACTGTTTTATTTATCTTGCGGTGTTTTGGCATCATTAACACAGTGGTTCTTCGCTCAAGATTCTAGCATTCCATCTTTGGGTGCGAGTGGTGCGATCGCAGGCATTCTTGGAGCGTACATTCTCCGCTTTCCCAATGCTGAAGTTCTCGGCATAGTGCCTTTAGGGTTTTTCTTCCCAACTTTCCGCGTCCCGGCATATTTCTTTTTGGGATTCTGGTTTCTCGAACAAGCTTTCTATGGGCTTGCTAGTCTCGAAACACGTACCAACATCGGTATGGAAAGCGGTGGTATTGCTTACTGGGCCCATGCAGGCGGGTTTATCTTTGGGGCAATTCTCGGCCCTCTGTTAGGTTTGTTTAACGATAAATCACAGGAAGAATCTTGGTATAAGTGATTTGTTATCAAGACTTTCAATCAGACTGATTAATTTAATAGGTGAAATTGCCTAAGCTTCGCAACTGCTAGCCTTACAAGCTATATTGCAATTAGCCAATATATTTAGGAAAAACACCTGTGTTTCCCCTCTACGACGAAAATCCAACGCGAATCACCCCGTTTTTCACCTACGGGTTAATTGGCATGAATATTTTAGTTTTTGTTCACGAGGTGAGCCTGTCAAATGCACAATTGAGTCAGTTTTTAAATCAGTATGCGGTAATACCTCAAGAGTTAACCACCAATTTGAGTGGAGAGTGGATAACGTTATTTACGTCGCAATTTTTACATGGTGGTTGGTGGCACTTAATCTCAAATATGGTGTTTCTGTGGGTTTTTGGCAACAATATTGAAGATCGATTGGGTCATGCCAAATATCTAATTTTTTATTTGGCGTGTGGTGCTTTAGCTGCCTTATGCCAATGGTTTATTGGGATGAATTCTGAGATTCCCTCCTTGGGAGCAAGTGGTGCAATTTCTGGCGTTTTGGGTGCGTACATCATTCGCTTTCCCCACGCTAAAGTCATGACCTTAATATTTTTAGGGTTCTTCATCACTACAATCAGAATTCCAGCACTAGTAATAATTGGACTTTTTATTGTGCAAAATGTGATATCTGGTCTTGCTACCCTGCAAACAGCTGCTAACATGACTATGGAAACTGGTGGAGTTGCTTACTGGGCACACATCGGGGGTTTTGTTTTTGGGGTGATTCTCGCTCCCCTATTTGGCTTGTTTCGGCAGGACTAAATACAGCATTTCCTAAAAATCGTAGCGAAACAATTGCTACCTCTGAATGCTCTGCGTATCCTCTGCGTTAAAATTTCCATATTTTAAAACTATTAGTTTTTGTTGGCACCTGCTGAAACTTCTTCTGATTGTTCTACCTCAGATGTAAATGTTGATGCTTCTGCAACTTCTTCAGGTACAGAAACGATGATATCAGCACCATTGATAATTGCTCCTAATAACCCCAGTTCAGCTTCCACCAATTGATCGACAGCTTCACCTAGCATATTTTCTTGTGTGTAGTGAGGCCGTGTGACTAATACGATCCCATCACTGTAGGGTTGGATTAACAGAGGGTCGTTGGATACGCTGAGTGGACTAGTATCTAAAATAACCAAGTCAAAACGTTCGCGGACATCCTCAATCAACCGCCGTATTTCGCTAGATTCCAGAATAGCAGCAGATTGCCGCACAGGGCCAGGACTGGGAAGAATGTATAAATTTTCTACATCAGGAACTAAACGGATACATTCACTTAAGTTAGCGTAATAACGTAGGGGTTCAATTGCGGCATCGGGGTCAGGAATTACTTTCAGAGATGTAGAACGAGAAGGCGATCGCAAATCTGTTTCGATAATCAAGGTTCTTTTACCAGCACGGGCAGAAGCTATACCCAAGTTATAAGCACTTGCTGTCTTCCCCTCTAAGCTACTAGTACTAGTAATCAACACCACTTTTAAGTTTTTACCACCAATCCGGCGTAGATTACTGCGGAATTTCTCATAAAATTCTAAATAAGGAGAATCAGCAGAAACTACCACAGGTACTGCTTCTTTATCCAAATCATCAACTGGCATTAAAGGCAATTCTCCCAACACTGCCACTTCCCGTTGCTTGAGGCTCTCGCGAATATCCTCCCTGGTTTTGAAAGTCCCTTCCAGCGCTCCCAACAAAAATATTACTCCACCACCAATCACCACACCTAAGAAACCGCCCACTGCAAGGGTAATAGGTACACTCTTAGGGGGTTTGATGTCGGCAACAGCTGTCGGTCGTCTGGCAATGCTGAGACTGCTAGTAGTTTCTGCCTCTGCGGTTTTAGCATCGGTTAGCTTCACCTGCATTTGGTCATAGATGGATTTTTTGAGGGCAACCTCCTGTTCTAAACGCGATCGCTCTAATTGTTTATTGGGTATCAGAGAATACTCTTGCCGTAACCGCGCTTCTTGTTGGATCTCTTGAAGTAGTTGTTGTTGCAGCGTCTCCCGTTGGGTTTGCAAAGACACCATTTGGTTTGCCAATTGCTGGCGGGCCGGATCTAAGCTGCTTTGGGTGCGAATCCCGGCAACGCTACCCGCAAGCGGAGCCGCCGTCCCATCACCACCTAATACCTCAGCCGCCCGTTGTTGTAGCAATTCCTCAGCAGCTTGTTTCTGACGCATTAACTGAACCATCGTTGGGTGTTCCGGTCGCAAATCCTTTCTGAGTACAGCGATTTGCGACTCACTTTGATAAATTTGCGCTCGTAAGTTACCAATAATGGGATCGGCACTCAAAGCAGAAGAAACATAAGCCTGTCCGACCGTTAAGCCTAACTTATTTTGTAAACTGCGAACTTGACCATCAACCCCAGAAATAGTTAATTGTATTTGCCGTTGGAGATTTTGGCTAGCAGTAACAGCGCTTAACAAGCTGCCATTCTCGGCTGCTAATATTGCCGTTCGCTCGATGCGATCGTACTGTTCTAACTTCTTTTCAGCAACTTGCAATTCTCGTTTAGCTTGTGGTACGCGATCGTTAATCTTTTCAATAATTGCTTGTAATCGCCCAGTATTGATATCACTGCTCAACTTGATCATTGCTTGCATCAATTCCGCCAAAACCTGTATACCTCGTTTGGGATCGGTATCTACATATTTCAATTCCAAAATACTAGATTCCAAATCTCCAGTCCTGGGATTTTTTTTAGGAATAGAAAGAACGATACTGCTACCGAGCTTTTTCGGTTTGACACCAACTTTTTCTGCCACTGCCGCAATTATCTGGTTGGAAAGTAAAACTTCCTCATTCAATTCCTTTCCTTGCTGTTGGATTTCAGTACCAGTTGCAGAGAAAGAAACTGGTGGGCCACTATAGGTAAGTGCGGAAGATGCTATATAGCTAGTAGGTGGCTCTGGTTGCATAGCTACCACAGTTGATCCTACTATCACTAGACCAAAACTAGCTAGTCCAATCCACTTGTACTTATCAAAAGCAATAAGATAGCGCTTAACAATTGGTGGGGTCATGGTCGCTTCGCTCCAATTAAAAATTAAAAATTAAAAATTTAGGAAGCACCAAACTAAAGATAGTGGTTTTGATACAAGAATGCTATCAACTTCCTACTATATATCGGTTGATATCTTTAATATTTTTACATTAACGAATTCAAAAACCAGTTGGAGATGTGGCTTCCTACACTCCCAACTATTTCCAGATTGTATCCTTCTTTTAGAGTTACTAATTTGACCTGCCACCGAAGTTGTCAAAAAACCGGAGAAAGGATTGAACATTGAAGAAAGGTTGGGTAATGGTAGTTAGGAAATTAGTAATTCTACCTATTAGGTTACGACCAACAACAATAACATCATTATCTTGAAGCGCAACATTTTGAGACGCATCGCCTCCTAAAGCTTTTTTAGCATCAAGTTTCTGGGTAACAGCTTTACCTTGTTCAGGATCAAAGCGAACCAGAGCGATATCTCGGAGATTAGCAGTATCAAGATTTACTCCTCCCAAAGCATCTACAAATGTACTGCCGTTAGGCAGTGCTTGAATAGAAAGACCTCCCGCAGCGTAGTTTAAAACCCGGACTCTAATCTGTGGTGTGGCTAAGGATGAACGTGCTACCAAATTGCGGTCATAACCGTCATCATTACCAACTTCACGACGGGGGACGAGGATCGCATCTCCGTCTTGTAAGCGTAAATTAGGGATTGAACCGCCATTTTGCAGTGCTGCGTATAAGTCAATAGTTTGTGAAATCACAGAACCATCAATTAACTTGCGGCGTACTTGTATTTGTCGCAGGTCTGCATTTAACGTTGAACCCCCAGATATTAGCAAGGCATCAGCAACGCGAGGTGTTGATGAATTAATCGGATAAATTCCTGGTCTGAATATTTCTCCGCTAACAGTAACTTGAACTGGTCGCGTCCCTGCCAAAGATACTACTACGATCGGATCTGGGAAAAAGCGACTTAAACCCAAGCGAATTTTTTCTTGAGCTTCTTCTAAAGTTAAACCTTGTAATGACACCGTTCCCACTTGCGGTACTACAATGTTGCCTTCTGGACTAATTACAGCTTGAAAACTTAAGTCTTGACGCTGCGCTGCTAAAGCTAAAACTATTACTGGATCAACCACATAACGATTTAAACCCAAGCGAATTTTTTCTTGAGCTTGTTCTAAAGTTAAACCTTGTAAAGAAACTGTTCCTAGTAGCGGTACTACAATGTTACCTTCTGGGTTGATTGAAGCTTGAAAACTCAAATCTGGAAAGCGCTGAACCGAAACGCTAATTCCATCTCCTATGCCTAAGCGGTATGGGCCAGGAGGACGCTGAAGCACAACGCCAATTACATCTCCTGGCCCCAAGAGGTAGCGGCTGAGTTGGCTGGAAGTTTCGTCATTTGCACCTGGAGGTACAACCTCAGTCTCAGTACCTGGCACAGGCGAGGGGGGTTGCCTTGGTGATTGTCCTTGAGGTGGAAAAGGCAGGGCAACAACAAGTTGGATAGGTGTTGTTAAAAAAACTCCTACTTGAAGACTGACAAAACACAGGGCGCTGAATGCACGCATATAAGAAGTGGGATCTATGAACATCGGTGCAGAAAAAATGATATAGAAATTATTCGCGCCGAGTCGTTATTTTACTCTATAAATGTCCCCAATGTCTCTGGAGTCTGCAAGTATTTACTAAGAAAAAGAGAAGAACTTTACTAAATTTAAATTCTAACTTCATATTATCAACATCTTTTGGCTAAGTTTTAGCCTAAATGTAATTATAGAGATACTTTTGATGAATCTCTGCACAAAGGCATTCATCAGAGACTCTACAAAGGGCCCGCCATCAATGCACTTTGCACTGTTTCCCCCATAGACTTAGCTAAAGACCAAGATGTTTCTACCTGCCCTAAAGGTTCCATTGGGATTAGAATACTCACGCTTACCCAGGGAATGCGTTGCTTGCGCCACTGGGCCAATTGATCTGCCAAGAACCAGTGGAAAGGTGATGGATTTCCGCCGTCTGGCATCGCGTACCATTGCAAGACAGCGAAGGTTTGCTGTGGTGTAACGGCGCGAAAGAACCTAGCTTCTACTATAGTTTCGACATTAGAAGCCAACTTTCCAGGCGGTTTCACGGTAAATTTTGCCGAACGAGATTGCGCTACATCCCACTTTCCCCAGCGCGATCTTCCCCAGCCGTTAACATCTGTCCACTCTACCTCTGGTTGATCCATAGGCCCATTTTGCGGCAGTAAAAGCAGGATTGCCTGAGATTGGGAACCTTCTTTTTTAAGTGTCTGCAAAGACCATTTATGTTCGCCAATTTCCTGTTCTGCTTGTTCAGTAGTTTGCCAACCAGGAAGAGCTAACCCAGTGTTGCGGATCTGTTTTAACTCCTTAAGGGTAGTAACAGGTAGCGGCTGTTTCCACTGCCAGTATCCTGTCAGGTATCCAGGAACCCCTCCTATTGCTAGCAGTAGTAGCAATAACAAAAGTGCTGCTACCTGACTGAATTGGTTTTCTTTGAAAAACTTGGAGAATGAAATCATCAGTAAAATTTGTGTTACTTAGGCAAAATTTTACTTTATAAAATCACACCATGAGTTCAGTAATATTTATGAGTAGATTAAGAGGGAGGGGAGCAGCGGGGAATAGGGAATGGGGAATGGGGGAGACAAGGGGGATAAGGGAGATGAGGGGGATGAGGAAGATGCGGAGCAGGGAGCAAGGGAGAAGAGTTTTCCCCCTGCCCCCCGCCCCTCTGCCTCTTTTCCATGCCCAATGCC
>NZ_JABXKH010000051.1 GCF_017115105.1 Nostoc sp. NMS2 | reverse complement strand
TCGGTTGGTTTACTCACTGCTGCTACTGTACTTCAGAAGACTGATAACCGCTATATGTGCGTTTAGATCCTCTGCGCTTAATTTTGATGGAATAGTGAGCTAAACCATATCTAGTTTGCATATCTAAAATTTTTATAATTTTTGTGGTCTGGGCCGAAAAGCCCGCCCTAATTATGCAATTTAAATGTGGAACAGCTTATAAGGGGTAAGCACTTAAAAAAGTGAAATACTACTGCCTTGGTTAATACCAAATTTTCGCCTATTCACCTGCTTGACTAGGCTTCATCATCCGATGTTTCTTCAATCTGGATTTCCCAAGGTTCTCCTTTATGATCTGGTGAAAAAAGGTGAATTTTGGCTTTATTGGAAAACTGCTTCAACTTTTTGATGAACTGGGGAATAGCATCGACTATATGCAAATAACTTTCTATGTCATAACAGATAATGAGTAACATCAAAGGACTAGTATTTATCTTGAAATACCAGTGACAATTTGATAGTAAAACTCGCATAATTGGGCCACAGGCTTGATAAAATCGCCTGCAAGTAGCTTCTTCTAGTTGTCTGTAGAATAACTCATTAAGTATAGGCGCTCCAGTTGGAGGCAAATCATCTGCGGGAAGGGGGGATTTATTCATAGCAAATAACTAGGGATTGGGAATTATTAGTCAAAAAAATACAATGCTCCTGCGTGTTTTCATCACGCCATCTATTCAAAGATGGCGTAACAAGCATTTTTGTAGTTGCACCCAAAGTCGGGAAATCATAGTAAATGTTCTTGTTCTTGTGTTGCAAGCCATTGCAGTTCTAACCACAAACGCGGATCTGTCTGCTTTACCTTCGACATCGGATCTCGCAGCAGATGCGTAGCATTTAGGCAGACAACTTCAACTAATCCTGCATATTCTGCTACTTCTCTGAGTATAGATATCTGGGCTTTGACAGCAGCAATCAGATTGTCAGGGCAATAAATTGTGAAGTATGGCAAAAAGTGAACACGAGGTCTTCCCCAATAAGACTCGATGAGTTTAACATGACAGTGTTTTAGCAATTCCTCAACTTGTGGGAAAGAATGAGCAATAACCGTTTTGAATTCTTTGACTAGCTCTTGTTCATACCAACTTGTGTTCATAGTTATAACTTTCATGTTGAAAGTAGCAATTGGGAATTTTGAATTGTGATTTAGTTTTTCTACTAATCACTGATAACTCAGCACTTACCAGCCTTGGCGCGAAGATTTTTTGGGGTACTGTGTAGTACAAAAAGGTCGGCGAAGCAATTTTTTACTAATGCTGGTTTCGTTCTCCTCAAACACTATCAAGTGCAATACTTGCTCTAGGAAACGCCGTTTGTCAAAAATGCCTTGAATCAGCACCTCTAGTTCAGTTGTGCCCTTGGCAGGAAAATCTTCTCCATCAATGGTGCGCCAGGGTAAAAACTCCTGCCAGTCTGAGGTTAATGTACCGACTCGTGCCCGATTTCCATAAGTAATAACTAGGAATGTATTGTAGTCAAACAGCTTTGGTATTTGTTCAATGTAGGTTTGAATTCGCTGATAACCTTCTTTGAAAATCGCCTGTTCATCACTTGGCTGAATCGAGACAATAACTGCCAAGGGTAAACCGTTGATAAAGACAACTACATCAGGACAGTGGGTATAACTCCCCTCAACTACAGTCAAGGGATGAATAGCTAGCCAATCATTGTTCAGTAGATTAGACGTATCAATGAGCGACACAAAGTCATGAACTATTTCTTCGTTATACAGGTATTCAACTTCCACACCATTGGTCAAGAATTTGTGAAAGCGACGGTTATTTTCCAGCAAGTCGGAACTCGGAATGTAAGTAACCTGATGGATAGCTGCGGCGATCGCCTCATGCGGTTTTTTCGGGTTAATTTTCTGCAAAGCGTCATGGAGGCGCTGATACAAAACCACCTCTCTATAACTACTCCGCCCTATCTGGTGCTTACCTAGAGTAATGTCTGGCTCTAATAAAACTGTGTAGCCAATGACCTCAAACCAAGTGAGCGTATATGGTGCGATCGCTTTGCCCAACCCAGGCATCGCAGATTGTATGGAATCAAAACGGCGGCGAAGTTTTTTTGTAACACGACTCGCTTTGGCAGTTGTTTTTTTTAGCTGTGCTGGATTCATCAACAGTAGAAGATTTTATTTGAGTCAATGCAGAAGCTCGCGCCTAGTTTGCTGAACATTGGTTGGTATATTCACCAATGGACGTATACGGCTTTTCAGTAACTATCAAAGCTGAAGTTGATCGGTGAGATTGTATCTAGTGCTACATATTACCAATAATATTGGTAATATTTCATAAATAGTTAGAGTTGGTTGTGTTTAATGCTTAACCTTTATCTCCTGCTCTAAAAACAGGTTGCCAATATCAAACAAAAGTTGCATGGTACCTCGGTAGCCAACCTTGGTGAACTGACCATGATCTAAGCGGTCAAAAATGGGAATCCCTTGACGGTAGAGAGGAATTTTTAAGCGTTGAGCGATCGCAACTCCATGAGAGTTGGTAATTAGCAAATCAGATCCAACCGCCAGTTGCTCAAAGTCTTCCAAATCGCCGATAGTGACGCTCTTGATCGGAAGTTTTTCTAACAGAGGAAAGCGTGTTGTTGTCACTGCTGAGTGAATCTGAACTCCTAGCGATCGCAAAAAAGCAACTGTTGACCAAAGTAAATCGGGTTCCAATGCCAAAGCAACTCGCTTGCACCCAAAGTAAAAGTGATTTTCCAACATCATATATTGTAACTGACGGCGTTGACGGCGGTATTTCTGTGGTACGCTGACGCCACTGATATCCGCCAATGCTTGCAGGAATTTATCTACTGCTGCTAGTCCCGTCAATTCGCCAAATACCTCATAAGGTATATTGAATCTCTGCTCCAAAATTTGCGCCCCACCGCGCATACTATCACCTAGTGCCAAAGTGAATACAGAACTACCAATTGAGCGCAACTGTGTCAATGTAGTGCCATTAGCTGTAATGGCACTAGAAGAATCTTCTATATGACCATCTAATGAGCCAGAAAGGTCAGGTACAACAATAGGTACAAGTCCAAAAGAAGTGACAATCTCTTTGATTTCCTGGACATCCCCTGGTGTGAAGGCAGAACTCGCCAAAATAGTGATTTGTGTAGGACAAGCGTCTTGCTTAGAGCTTTTTTGGGGGATTTCCCTGACTATACTCTCAACTGCACCAGCAAAGCCATCCTGTAACGTACCTTTGAAATCCGGTGTAGAGACAAGCACAATTGGTAAATAATCCAGTTCTGGGTGACGGTAGCGAATCTCCTTGACAAAGCGTCCCATGTCATCACCTCTGGTTTCCACCAGTCCAGTGCTACAAAGACCGATAATTTCTGGTTTGGATCTCTGCACCAAAGTCAAGATTGCTTGTTCAACTCTTTCCTCGCCACCCAAAATGGTTGCAACTTCGGTCATCGCCGTACTGGAAAGGGGAATCGCCTGACGGAAATGTTGTACTAATACCGCCTTAGTCAAAGCAGTACAGCCTTGAGAACCGTGTAATAAAGGCATCATTCCCTTCAACCCCAAAAAGGCTAAAACTGCACCCACAGTTTGGCTTTGCTTCAGGGGATTAACTGCAACTGATGTACTCGTAACGCTAATAATCGCCATCAAATATCCTCCTCTGAAGAAGATAAGGGGGATGAGGAAGTAATTTCTCTCCCTGCTTCCTCTACTCCCTCATCCTCTGACCACGGGGCTGGCTGGTATACTTGTTCCCACACAGGGTTGTAAAAAGCGGCATACAGTTCTCGTGCTACCTCTAAGATTCCTATATAGCCTGCATAAGGATGATTGCGTTCTTGATTAATATCTAGGAATGGAATTCTAGCAGTGAGAGAGGTGTCTTGATGGCGTTTATCAGCAATTAACATATCAGCTTGATTTTCGTTAATTATCTGTAAAATTTCTTCAGGACTATTTTGCTCTAGAATTATGCCATGTTGACCCAGCAAACTTTTGACTCTAATTCTATCCTCCTCAATATTATTCTTAGTCAGAATAGCAATAACTTCCATCGCCAATTTCTTAGCAGCAAAGATAATCAACCAACTCTTGAAACTTCCAATAGAAAGGATAATACGCTTACCTTGCAATCGGGTAATATACAGAGCGAGTTTTTCATCTATTGCAGCAGTTTCTTCTACAATTAACTTTTCTGTACCTTCCTGCAAATCAGAATTACCTAACTTTGCAGCAATATTCCTTAGACATTGATTGATTGACTCAATACCATAGATAGACTCTTCAATATAGGGAATGCCATATTTTTTTTCCATCCCTTTTACCACGTTGATTAGTGCTTTGGAGGAGAGTATGACGTTAAGCTTGGCACGATGGGCATAGCAAACTTCTTTGTAGATAGCATCGCCTGTAATTTTTGCCAAAACTCTAATACCTAATTTCTCCAATAACGGTAAAACATTCCATATTGCACCTGCGATATTATGTTCACCAATTAGGTTGATGTCATAAGGTGTACTAGTGTCTGGCTCGGCTGTTCCAATAACGTGTTCTAGCATTGCTTCACCAGCAACACGGTTGCCCAAATTTTGGTTCCCAATAAATCCAGGGCAATGTACAGGGATAGTAGGTATTCCTGTTTTCTCAGTGGCATTTTTGCAAACTCCCTCGATATCATCCCCGATCAAAGCAGTGATGCAAGTGGAGTAAACAAATACTGCCGCCGGTTTGTAGCGTCTTTGTAATTCTAAAATGCCTTTGTACAGTTTTTTGGCTCCACCGAAGATTATATCGTTTTCATCGATGTCGCTAGTAAAGCGTATCTTGTACAGCATCGAACCAGAAGAAAGACTGCTGTAACTTCCCCAAATACTGGCAGCACATCCACTCGGCCCGTGAACTACATGAGCAGCATCGGTGATTGGTACTAGGGTAATCATTGCACTATCAAAAGCGCAACTTCCTTGAGTAGTTCCAGGTTGGGGTAATTGTGTGGAGGACTTTTTTTTATGTAGTTTCTGCTGCTGACGAGCATCTTCGGAATTGGAGTCACTGAGTGAATCGTTGATTTTTTCTGGGGTAGGATTCATTTTTTTGGTGACAATAGGTAGAAGTTATTAGGTGTTAAGAGAATTCCAAAAGGCTTTGATATGATTTTAATTTATCAACCGTGTGTCTAAAGTATGGAACAAAAGGGAATGATCAAGAGAATTTCCCATTTCCCAAAACATAAACACCAACTAGGTTAGAGAAGGAGAAAACAAAAACACGAACTAGACTATTAAAGTATTAATGTTGCTGTATCGACCTTGAGAAATTAGTGCTAGCACGGTGAAGTTGAAACAAACAAAAGTTAAGATCGGCTATTCGATTATCTCCATTTTAAAGGATTTTTCAAAAGTGATGAGTGCTGAGTCCTAAGCAAAAAGTAATGAATAAGTAGTACTAATGAATCTTCCCACTCTTAGACGAAGCACTCGCTACTCAGAACTAATTTGATGCTTAGTCGGTCTAATTTTACTTTTGACTCAGCACGGGCTAAACCTTAGCTATCCGCTAACGTTATTCAGCACTAGGCACTGTTTATGTGAGAGGTGGGCTATTTTTGCCCACCTAAATATTTACTCTGTGTTTAGCACTTGAGTCTAAACAAGAAACTTACTTCTTCTAGCTACCAGAAACTATTTCTACGTTTCCTTTTTTCACTGCTTCTAGTGCTTCGCCTTGAGCATCTTCTAGCTTCTTAGCAGCATCTGCTTGGCTAATCATTTTTGCAGCATTTTCTTCACTTTCAAGGATGCCGAACTCAATCAACAAATCTTCTAGCTCATCCATCTCGATGGGTGTAGGAACAGTAAGATTTGTATTGTTGATAATCTTGTCCGCTAATGTACGGTATTCATTAGCTTGTTTGCTGTCAGGCGCATACTCGTTCACTGTCATCCGGCGCAATTCGGCGTGTTGCACGATATTGTCACGCGGAACGAAATGAATCATGTGGGTGTTCAATCTGGCTGCTAGGGTGCTAATCAGTTCGTCTTCTCGGTCAGTTTGACGGCTGTTACAAATTAGCCCACCCAAACGTACACCACCAGTATGAGCATATTTGAGAACGCCACGAGCAATGTTGTTGGCAGCAAACATTGCCATCATTTCACCAGAGGTAACGATGTAGATTTCTTGGGCTTTACCTTCACGAATTGGCATCGCAAAACCACCACACACAACGTCGCCCAATACGTCGTAGGATACGAAATCTACGTCTGAATAAGCGCCGTTTTCTTCGAGGAAGTTGATGGCAGTGATGATACCCCGACCGGCGCAACCTACACCAGGTTCTGGCCCACCAGATTCTACGCATCTGATATCCCGGAAGCCAGTGATTACCACTTCTTCAAGTTCGATATCTTCCACAGCACCCCGTTCAGCAGCTAGGTGCAACACGGTGGTTTGGGCTTTACAGTGCAGAATCAATCGGGTAGAGTCAGCTTTGGGGTCGCAACCCACAATCAAGATGCGTTGACCCTTTTCTGCCATAGAAGCGAGAGTATTTTGGGAGGTCGTAGATTTCCCAATACCGCCTTTACCGTAGAAAGCAATTTGTCTAATTTTGCCGTCGGACATGATGATTAATCCTGTAATTGTTTGTTTGCTGGGTCTGTCGGTTTATCAGGCATTGGTACTGTGTGCCTACCGAAGGCGATCGCGCTGTAAAATTTGACCTTATGTAGAACGTCGTTGGAGGTGCTCGTTCTACAGCAAAAAGAGTCCGAAGAAAGAACATATTCAAGTTGTGGTCAGTTTTCGTTGGTCATTAGTCATTGTTTTTTCTGACTAATGGCTAGAGCAATAAGACATTACTCAAGGAATATTGCAAGTATTACCATCCGCTCACTCAAATGATTTCTCTAGCGGTAGTAATACCAATTGGAAAAAAGAAAGCTACAGATTCCAAGCCGGAAACTCAAATTGAAATCCGAATTACGAATTGAGCATTATCAGTTGTTGTAATCAGAAAGAAGGTTGCTCATACCTAAAGAGTGGTTGCAGCAGGATTTAAATTTACGCCAAGTTTCCCTAAATCACACAACCAACCATTGCAATCCACTCTAAACAGTTGCTACAACTTCCCCAATTTTGCTGATATCGTAACCGCCAAGAATTTCAAATTGGGAGTGAACCATCCGATGTCCCAAAGTACTGAGCAACTGCTGTACTGGTGCTTCTTCTAAATATTCTTTAAGAATCACCAAATCATATCGTGACCGATGTAAAGGGATAAATCCCAGCCCAAAGGCGGTAGCTACAGATGCCGTACTTATACCTGCATCGGCAACTCCTCTGACTACAGCTTGAGCAACATCTTGGTGAGTTTTGAGTATATTGTCAAAGCCCTGAACAGCATCGAACGGTATCTGCTCCTTTTGGAGTGTTTGTTCCAAAAGCATCCGACTACCAGAACCTATTTCGCGGTTAACAATAGTCGCTCCCCCAGCAACTAAGTCAGTAACTGTTCTAATTCCCATTGGATTGCCAGACTTTAACAAAAGTCCCTCCTCCCAGACACCAAGGGTAATCAGAACTGCTTCCCTCCCAGCCAGAACATCTCGAACAAAGGGAGTATTATACTCACCAGTTTCAGGATCGTACAGATGCATCCCAGCAATGTGCGCCTCACCTCTGCATAGACTGTGCAATGCAGCCATGCTATTGGCGAAGTTATATTGAACTCGCAGTTGAGGATGCCAGCGTTCGGTGGCTCTTGCCCATAGTGAAATAACAGGGGCACAACCAGCAATCACAACGGTGTTGTGAAGTGTTTCGAGATTATCGTCTAAAAGACGGACTCGAACTTTATTTGTACCTGTAAGGCTTGTACTTTCACCGTCAGCTGGAATCATATCTTGGCGAAAAGCATCCTTACCAATCAAGGGATAAGCTATCCATTGTCCTCCCACACGAGCCACACTAACTCGTAGTTGCTGACCATTCGGAACAGGTTTGGCAAGAACGGCTTCAATTTCAGGTAAATCCCGCTCTAACCAGAATAGATCCTCAACTTGACAGCCAAGCGCTTTGGCCAAGCGAAGTGTTATGGCTACTGAGGGAGCATATAGTCCCGACTCTACACCACTAATAGTCTGACGAGTCACACTAGCGATGTTAGCCAAATCTTGTTGGCTCATGCCTAAGCGAGTTCTAATCGACTTCAAGTTATTACGGAGGTCACTATCCTGCTTCATTGGCTTTGTCTCTTGGTTTCAAAAAGCCGTAGCGGATTTAAATATTGCATCTGCCAAGGCGAAAGTCTGGTCTTTGAGTTTATATCATTTCTCTTTGACGAGTTTTTGTGCTTTCGCTGTCTTGATTCCCCATATAAAAAGACTATCACAGAAATTGCCAGTTTGCTTGCCAAGCGCAAATTATTTTTGCGGATGGTTACTTTTTACCTGCTCTTTATTTAGTTGGTAGAAAGTAGTATTCAATACAGTTTTAGAGATTAGTTTCAGCTTTGATGCTTGATAGGCGAGTAATGCAAGCCGTAGAAAACATACTACTAACCAATGAGAGCTCTTTGGGGTAAATCTTACCAGGGTTAGCGCGTCTCAAACCCTATTGACAGAGGGATTATGGCAGAGGGTCTGAGTTTGGGAGAGCCGCAGCCAAAACAGAAAC
>NZ_JABXKH010000017.1 GCF_017115105.1 Nostoc sp. NMS2 | reverse complement strand
GAAACTGGTTTGCTAGTTGCTGCTACTGTACCTCATAACAGCTGTAGATGCTGTAACGCTAGTACTTGTTGTAGCATATCCAGTAGAAATGCTCAGGAAATTTTTGTTGCTTTTGCAAATCCACAAGTGCATCCGCCAAATCTGCAATCATCGGGTGCGAGAATAAGAGCCTCACAGAAAAATCAAGATCGATCGCTTGTATAGTTCGCCTGATACGCCGATGAGTACTGATTGGAGTTGTGAGTCGAGTATGTAAACCTAAGTGTTAGCGATCGCTCAAAATTTTCAACTCACTAACTTTGGCTGTTGGGTTACTGACAGCACTTTCTACCAAAGTCTGAAATTGTTCTGCTAGTACAGCACGGCGTAAATAAACAGAAGGTGATAGAAGTAAGTAAGGGTTGAGAGAGTGCAATGAAGTTCGTCCTTAGCTAATGCGATCGCCCGTGCCCTAGCCAGCCGTCCCAAAATCGAAATTAAGGAAGGCTGATACAACTAATTAATGTTAGTGGTTGGTGGTTTAACCACTAACCACTAACTATTGTTACGTTCTAATGAGTTGCTACTACCTCTCCTTCAAGGCGAACTAGTCGGTCTGCCAAAAGTTTTTCCAGGTCTTCTAATGCCTTGGTGAAACCTTTGATGCCTTCGTCTAGTTTGTCATTTGCCATGCGATCAGCAGCGTGCATTTTGTCATAGCTAGCTTTGTCAATGGATATCTTGTCGATTGACAAGCTTGCTGCCTTGGCGGGGTCAAGTTTACGTGGTAGTTCTGCAACAGTTGACTGCAATTCAGCCAAAAGCGACGGTGAAATGGTCAGCAAATCACTACCGGCGAGTTCAGTAATTTCACCAAGGTTACGGAAGCTAGCTCCCATAACTTCGGTTTTATAGCCGAATTTCTTGTAGTAGTTGTAGATTTTGGTGACTGACAAAACTCCTGGATCTTCGGCTGCTGGGTAGCTATCGCGTCCGGTATCTTTTTTGTACCAATCTAGAATTCGACCGACGAAGGGAGAAATTAGGGTGACACCAGCTTCTGCACAGGCGATCGCTTGGTGAAGACCAAACAATAAGGTAAGGTTACAGTGAATAC
Source organism: Nostoc sp. NMS2 (assembly GCF_017115105.1). Lineage (GTDB taxonomy): Bacteria > Cyanobacteriota > Cyanobacteriia > Cyanobacteriales > Nostocaceae > Nostoc. Next base: position 7,646 of record NZ_JABXKH010000017.1, on the reverse strand, counting down.
CTTCTTTTTCGAGAATTTCCGCAGCGCGAATGCCTTCCCAAGTGGTGGCAATTTTAATTAAAACGCGATCGCGGCCAATTCCAGCAGCTTTATACTGAGCAATTAATTCCCGTGCCTTAGTCAGGGTAGCTTCGGTATCATAAGACAAGCGAGCATCTACTTCTGTAGACACGCGACCAGGAATAATTTGTAAAATCTTTAATCCAAAAGCAACTGCCAAACGGTCAAAAGCTAGAGAAACTATCTGTGCTTGGGTAGCTTTATCTCCAGCATCTTTCTTCGCTTGCAGTAAAGTTTGATCGACAATTCCCTGATATTCTGGCATTTGCGCCGCAGCAGTAATCAGAGAAGGATTGGTGGTGGCATCTTGGGGTTTAAATTTTTCAATTGCCTGGATATCCCCCGTATCGGCGACCACAACAGTCACTTTTCGCAATTGTTCTAGTAAATTCTTAGACATAAAAAACTCCGTGATGAATGTTACAGGATTTACTTATTCCCCAGTTTTTTACACTCTCTACTCTTCCTTCAACGAAGAGGCAGGGGGAACGGGGTAGGGAGCGGGGGAGAAATGACCCCATCAAGAACTGCTGTAGAGCAGAGCGGAACATGGGTCTGAGTCCCCCACAACAACTAAGCGTGGTTCTCGTGCATAGCGGGATTGAGCGCAACAGGTGGGGTCGAATCCCCCTTTCTATTCCATCCCCCCTGCTCCCTGCTCCCTGCTCCCTTGCCTCTTGTTCAATTCTGATTCTGGCAATTTTTCTTAATGATTGCCCAACTTTGCTTAATATCTAGAGCCACAGCCCTATTCTAAGTGGCTTATGCCGAAATTGGCTGTCCAATGGAATGCACTTTGATTAAACTAGTTGTGCCCGATTTACCAATTGGAACACCAGAGGTAATCACTACTTTATCGCCCTTATTGGCTAGACCCATATCTACAACTGTGTTCACCACATTGGTAAACATCTCTTCAGCATGGTGGACTGGTGGGATCAACAAAGCTTCCACACCCCAAGAAAGCGCTAGTTGGCGATAAGCGGTGATATCGGAGGTGAGGGCAATAATCGGAGAAGTCGGCCGATATTTAGACACCATTCTCGCTGTATTTCCTGATGAAGTGTTACAGAGAATTGCCCGTGAGCCTGTTTCATAAGCGATGCGACATACTGATTCTGCCACAGATTCGGTAACGCTGAGACTGCCTGCTTCATGACACCAGGCGTGTTTGCTACCCTCATCTAGAGCCTGTTCTGTCCGCACGGCGATATTGTGCATCATCTGGACGGCGGCGATGGGATATTGTCCCACAGCTGTTTCACCAGAAAGCATTACCGCATCCGTACCATCTAAGATGGAGTTGGCGACATCAGTTGCTTCGGCGCGGGTGGGATCGGGGGCGCTAATCATCGACTCTAGCATTTGGGTGGCTGTAATCACCGGCTTGCCAGCACGGTTGCAACGGCGAATAATATCTTTTTGAATCAGGGGTACTTCGTGAATTGGGACTTCTACCCCTAAATCGCCACGGGCGATCATAATTGCGTCGGCAACATTCAGAATGGAATCAAAGCTTTCTACTGCCTCTGCTCTTTCAATTTTGGCAATTAAACGGATGGAAGCGCCGGCTGCTTCAATCATCCGCTTGGCGGGTTCTAAGTCTTGTGGCGATCGCACAAAGGACACCGCTACCCAGTCTACACCCAACTGAATCCCAAAGCGCAGATCCAGCAAGTCTTTTTCGGTGATGGAACTAACAGGTAAAGGAGTTTGTGGTAAGTTTACTCCTTTATGTGTGGAAATTAACCCGCCAGTTCTCACTTGGGCGCGAATATGATCGGCATCGCGATCTGTAACAATTAACTTGACGCGACCATCATTAATTAAAATCGGTTCACCTGGTCGCACCATTGCGAACAAAGTCGGTAATGGTAGAGGTATTTCGTCAATACTCTCACCCTTTTCTTGCAAAACAAAGGTGACTTCAGTACCAGCTTCTAAATTTAACCCTTCCGGTGGTAAAGTTCCCAAACGAATCTTTGGACCACACAAGTCTTGCATAATTGCGATCGGCTTTTGCTGCTCAGTGCTAATTTGTCTGAGATAATGAGCAGTTTGAGCGTGGAATTCATAAGCCCCGTGGGAAAAATTCAACCGTGCCACATTCATTCCAGCTTCTACCAAGCCTCGCAGCTTTTCGGGTGCAGATGTAGCCGGCCCAACAGTACAAATGATTTTGGTTCGACGCATAGGGATTAGGGGTTGAGGAGTAACCTGTGAATTCGTAATTCGTAATTCGTAATTCGTAATTCAGAGACTTCAGATTTTATTTGGTTTTTCGGGTTTAAATCTTTAGCCTTCTTTCAAAGAATTAGTATTACGAGCAAAAAATCACATTTGCTTCATATCAATGGTTTGCTAAATAAAAATACTAGATTGCGTTTTGTTTTCGGCATCTTTCCCATTTGACCCAAATCCCAAAAGTCAAAGGTTAATCACCAATAACCATTAAACAATTCGTAATTCGTAATTCGTAATTCAGAGACTTCAGATTTTATTTGGTTTTTCGGGTTTAAATCTTTAGCCTTCTTTCAAAGAATTAGTATTACGAGCAAAAAATCACATTTGCTTCATATCAATGGTTTGCTAAATAAAAATACTAGATTGCGTTTTGTTTTCGGCATCTTTCCCATTTGACCCAAATCCCAAAAGTCAAAGGTTAATCACCAATGACCATTAAACAATTCGTAGTTCGTAATTATGTTTTGTAATGGGGATTTCAACCCCGACTAATAACATACAAGCTGTTTATTATTCGTGAGTTTCAACCCCTATTCAATTACGAATTACGAACTTGTACTGAGCGACTTGTGCCGAGCGAAGTCGAGGTAAGTCGAAGTATTACGAATTACGAATTATACAGCAACTGTAGAGGCGAGTTTTTCCTTTTGTGACATAGACAACATCAGGTCAATCACGCGATTCGAGTAGCCCCACTCGTTGTCATACCAGGCAATTACTTTGAAGAAGTTGGAATTCAACTCAATTCCAGCACCTGCGTCGAAGATACTAGAATGGGTATCGCCTTGAAAATCTGTGGAAACTACTTCTTCATCTGTGTATCCCAAAATACCCGCTAGTGAACCTGTGGCAGCCTCCTTCATGGCAGCACAGATTTCTTTATAACTGGTAGCTTTGGCAGTTTTGAAAGTTAAATCAACTACAGAGACATCGGGAGTCGGAACTCGTAATGCCATACCAGTCAATCTACCCTTCAATTCTGGTAAAACCAGTGCTACAGCTTTAGCTGCGCCTGTGGAGGAGGGAATAATATTCTGGCTTGCACCTCTACCACCCCGCCAATCTTTCTTGCTGGGGCCGTCTACAGTTGGCTGGGTGGCAGTCATGGCATGAACAGTAGTCATCAACCCTTCAGTCAACCCAAAGTTATCATTGATGACTTTAGCTATAGGAGCTAGACAGTTTGTAGTGCAGCTAGCATTGGAGACAATGATATCTTTGCTGGGGTCAAATAGGTGATGATTAACACCCATGAGTAGGGTAGTAACTCTATCTGGATCTTTGGTGGGAGCGGAAATTATCACGCGCTTTGCACCTGCTTTCAGGTGGTTTGCGGCTCCTTCGTGGTCAGTGAAAAGTCCCGTAGCTTCCACGACATAATCTGCACCTGATTTTCCCCAAGGTAACTCTGCTGGATTTCTCACCGACACACAAGGGATGAAATGTCCGTCAATGAGGATGCCGTCTTCCTTGGCTTCAACCTTGTTCTTTAATTGACCGTGGGTTGAGTCGTACTTTAATAGGTAAGCGAGGTTATCTGGTGGTACTAGGTCGTTAATGCCCACAAACTCAATATTAGGATTATCGATGCCAGCGCGAAGCACGAGTCGCCCGATTCGACCGAAGCCATTGATACCAACTTTCAATTTAGTCAAGATTAAGCCTCCCGTTGTGGAAGTTGAACAAAAGGAGAAAGTTAAAAGTCAAAATAGATTGCCTTTTATTCTTTACTCTTTGATCCTGACAGTATCAGCAAACTAAGGCATATTTGCTTGGCATCTTTTAAGGATTGGGAATTGGGCATGGGGCATTGGGCATTGGAAAAACCCAGTTTTGTAGGTTGGGTGCAGCGATAGCGTAACCCAACATAAAATTTGGTGGTAATGTTGGGTTGCGTTTCACTCCACCCAACCTACATAAATAAATATATTTTTTAAAAAACTCTAGGTTTCAACATAGATGAGGTTTAACAGTCTGATAGGTTGTTAGATTGCTCAGACTGTTTAAATAATTTGCCCTTGTAATCCACGATTCGTTAAGAGGTAAACGGCAAAAGTTCCTAGCCAGTGACTAGCTGCATAATGTTCAATTACAACATCTGTAAATCCATGCTGACGATGGTGAAGAGCAGCAGAGCGGAGCGTTTCTATACGGCGATCGCTATTTGCTAATCTAGAGATGATACCCTCAAGCATCCAAGCACGACTGAGATTAAGACCGTAGAAATGAGCTTGCATATAATCTTGAGGATTATCCACTCTGGCAGGTTCTAACCAATTTACTGAATTATCAATGGGTATTTGTGGCAGAAAATCGGTGAGCCAGTCAGTAAAATCTGTTGTTGGCAGGACTCGCCGCATGAGGTCTGCTTCCGCAAGTCCAGGAGAGAGAAAATCGTAGCCAAGTGGCTCAAATTGTAACGAGTAGTTGCGATCGCTAAGATAAAATTGCCGTGCTTTGTTCTCCACTAACTGAGTGAAATCAGTATTTTCAGTAATCCTTGCCCAATCTAGCATTAAACCAAGTGCAAAAGCTGTTTGGCTATGCACCCCTGTGCGATTTGGCAGTTTCAGTCTGTCAATCCAGCGCTGTAAGTTATCTGCAATCAACTTTTCTAGCGGTTCCAATACAACCCGCCATTCTTTTGCTTGAGCATGATTCCACTCGTGAAGTTCCGCAGCCAGTTGCAGAAGCCATGCTACACCATAAGGAAATTCAAAAAAGGGTAGCCGTTGAAAATGGGCAATTTCTCCTTGAATTTTCTCAGGTGTTAAGCTTTGCCCAAGTGCTTGCTTTGACGCTGCACTGAAAGAGGCTTCAGGAAAGTGACGCAGCAGACGTACCAGCAACCAGTGACCATGTACAGCCGAATGCCAATCTAAGCAGCCATAAAAAGCAGGAGTCAATTTACGCGGTGGTTTTATATCCTCATCGCTATCAGCCCAACACAAAATACTGTTGGGATATTCCCGCTCTATACAATTTAGTACTAATTGAGCAAACTGTGCTGCGATCGCTTCATTAATCTCCAAATTATCCGATGGCATGATCGCTTATACCAATTCTGTATGAAAATGCGCTAAACCATATTTAATTTAAGGCAAGAGACGCGATTTATCGCGTCTTTGTAATCTACAATGCATCCCGACGCATTAACATTGCAAGGAATTGCCAAATTTAATTTCCTACGAATTAACCATCAGTGCTTCAAGTTTTACCCTAGCTTCTGCTTGCAGAAATTCAGCCACTTGAGCCTCAATTTCATCCCGGACTATTTGGCGATACTCCAAGAAATGCTCAATTTGGGCACAAACAGCTAAGTAACTACTCACCCCACCCGGATTATGCTGATACATGCTCCACAAGTTGCGCCAGAATTGCCAGCGCGTTTGACGACGTACACCCTGCCGCCAGCAAATGATCAGAAATGCTCGGAGTACTTTCCAGTTCAATGGTTTTTTAGCAGCTTTGCCCTTTTTCGGATAGGTTGCTTCACCCAAAAGCCGGAAGTGTTGGTATGTACGCTCTAAAAACCGCTCTGGCTCATACAAATCACAGAACGCTTGCACATATTCACGAGCAATGTCTTCTAACGGTCGAGTTGGGACAAAGTTCATCAACGTGGTTTGGTTGATGTTAGCTGATTTATTGCGAAGTCGTCCTTCCTTTTCTAATCTATGCCAGAGGGCCGTATCTGGAAGCGCTTGCAGCATACTAAATAAGGCAGTGGGTATTGCTGTTTGCTCAACAAACTTGACAATTCGCGCACCGGCTCCTACTTTCTCGCCATCAAACCCAATAATAAAGCCTGCCATAACTCGCAACCCTGAGCGGGTAATTCTATTCACCGCTTCACTAAGTGAGTCTCTGGTATTCTGGTATTTTTGAGTGAAAGTGAGACTTTCTTCGTCGGGGGTTTCAATTCCCAGAAAAACGGCTCCAAAATTACACGCTACCATCAAGTCCATCAGTTCTTGATCTTGGGCTAAATCAACTGAAGCCTCTGTCGCAAAAGAAAAGGGATAGTTATGTTCTACCATCCACGGCAGAAGAGACTTCAAAAATAATTTGACATTCCGCTTATTGCCGATGAAGTTGTCATCCACCATAAAAATACTGCGTCGCCAACCCAGTTTGTAGAGATAATCAAGTTCTGCTAGTAGTTGTTCTGGGTTTTTAGTGCGGGGTTTGCGACCATATAGCACAATAATGTCGCAAAATTCACACTGAAAAGGACATCCACGAGAAAATTGCACCGACATTTCTGCATAAGCTTCAAACTCTAGCAAGTCAAAGCGAGGGGTAGGAGTGTTGGTAACATCTGGTTTTTCACCGCCAGAGCGAAAGATACCTGTGCGATCGCCCCGGGCGATTGCTGCTACAAATAAGGGTAGGGTAATTTCCCCTTCGTCCAAGATCAAATAATCTACTCCGGCAGATGTCATTTCATCTGGTAATGCTGTCGGGAAAGGCCCACCCACAGCTACTCGTTTACCTCTGCGTTTTGCTTCTAATATCTGACAGAGCAAATCCTCTTTTTGCACAATCATCGCCGACATAATAACCAAATCTGCCCAAGCCCACTCTGCTTCCGTACAGACGCGAACATTTCGATCTACTAGCTTATACTCCCATTCTTGAGGTAATATCGCGGCTACAGTTACTAAACCTAAAGGCGGTAACATTGCTTTACGGTCTAATAAAGCCAGTGTTTTTTCAAAAGACCAAAAACTTTTTGGAAAAAGGGGGTATAGAAGTAAAACGTTCATGTTTGATGCTTATAAACCTTGATATTAGCTGCTGGTTGAGTCAAATACAACTTCGCCGCTCTGGTAAAACACTTAGAGAAGCTTTTGTATGCAGTAGCTGTAAACTCTACTATGACTGATTTAGACGAAACAATATTTTTTAAGGGCAATTATTACTACTTTTATACTAGAGAGGACTCCGAAACTGTGGGCTTTGCTGAATTAAGGATTGATTCTTGTAGGGTGGGCATCCTGCCCGCCCGTAAATACAAGGGACGCTGATGTTGCCCATCCCACAAAAAGGGTAAAATCATCCCGCAAATATGCAACGCAACTTGGCAGATTGGCAACTTGGAGAAAATTAACTGTGTTATTTTGAATAACTATACAAGGTGTATTTGCACTTTCAAGCTATTTAGACGGGCTTCAACCCGTCTTTATTTATCGCCAAATCCTTTTAAGTCTGGGACTTACGTGTAAGAAATGTAGGGGCAATTCATGAATTGCCCCTACAGCGTGTAGCCGGGAGCATCCACAAATGGCAAGAAACACCGGGCGATTGGAAATCGCGGCTACACAAACGAAGTCCGCCTT
>NZ_JABXKH010000109.1 GCF_017115105.1 Nostoc sp. NMS2 | reverse complement strand
CACGACCTCTGTGAGGGCTGGCAGCTTGCAAAAGACACTTAACGGGAAAAGTCAGCACCAGGAATGAAATATTTTTCCTATGTTCCTCACGGACTAGTGTTGTCTTGGACTAATGACGGCAGTCCTGTGGGGGCTTTTGGGGGACAGCTTTTTAAAACAGATGGTAAACAGCTAAACTATGGTTGCGCCAGTGTCCGGTTAATGCACCGGATGGTGAAGCGGGAATCTACTAATCAACTGAGATTTTTGCCACTGCACTTGGCAATGGAAGGCTTTTTATCAATGTTTTTCTCTGGCCCTGATATCGCCTGGAGTGAATATTCTAAGTATGCCCTTTCTCATGGGCTGGGTAGCCGAATGGAAAGCTCTTTTAGTGGACGTTACATTGCTGGACTTGAAGATGCTTTGCGGGTATTTGAAATTCACTCTCGACAGGTTGGGGTATTGGTATTTGTTGCCGAAGCATTAGCATCAGCTTTTGTAGTACCGACCCCAGAGGACTATCGACTTTTGCACAATAGCTTGTTAGAAGATTTCTATGGTGAGTTATTGTACCAATACGCTTTACTGCACGATACTACTTTTCCCATGAGTGTATCTTTAGATGAGTCAAAAATTAATGATTTAACAACTTTGAGAGCAGCACTACAAAATATGCGTTCAGATTGGGCATCGTTTCAGGGTTTTATGGCCGAGGGACTGTTAGGACGCAAGTTAATTTCCCAAAAAGTCTATACTGCTGGTTCGTTCATGTTACAAAGATTTATTACTGACCTCAACCCCAACGAAGAAAATCATATTGGGGAAGCGATTATTCGAGAGAATGGTGAATTGGAGTATTTGAAGACTTATCGCTTATCAGGAATGCAGACTCGCCGAGTTTATTTGCTGAGTCAGTTAGCGAACCATAATTGGAATTTGGATGCTACAGCTAGGAAATTGGGCAATACACGAGAGGAATTTGTGCTGCGTTTAGAAAAGGTGGGTTTTGGTTATTTGCTCAATGCGGAAGTAAGACAAGCAGCATTGAAAAAAGTCAAGGGTAAAAGGTGATATTGTCTTGCTAAGATTCAGCATTAATTTGTAAAATTTTGATTTCAATACATTCGCCAATTTCCGAAGGAGTAAGCTGTCGTGCGTATAACTTGCACTTTTTAGGTCTGCAACCATTGGTAACTCTAGAATGCTCTGGAAAATTACAGATGCAACACCTTATAAACTTACTTAAACGGGGTAAACACAACCTAAAAAAGCGAAGAAAGGCTGCCAAAATCTACCAGCAAACACTGAATATTCTACGCAGTGAGCAACAAGATATCCAACAAGATTTCACTTCTTAAAAGCTACCAGCCTCTTATCCTTGCAATCCGGGTGTTTGATAAACTCGTGTTGGAAAATTTTCTAAAACATCAGTTTCACTGTTATTAGACTCATGTGCAGGTGCTACATCTTCCTCTGGTAATGGCAACATCCGCGCTGCTGACTCAATCCGTTCATGTAATGCTTGTGTTAGCGTTTTAATATCTGGAATTGTCACCTGACTTTCTAAAGCAGGTTTAACTTGTGTGTCCCAAAGAGTCTCACTATCATGCGCCCGTTTTTCATCGGCTTTGGACACCGGAATAATTAAAGGATAGGGAATAGAAGCTTGTCCCTCTGAACTATAACCAGGACTAGTAATTACGCACTTGCCTTGAGGAAATTTCAAAATTTCGTCAGCACTGATTACAGGCATTTTTTGCAAATTCTCACTCCAGCTAATTGAACGGCTCATTTGTCCGCCAAGCGATCGCCCTGTGGTACGATTTTTAATCAGCACTTCCTTCTCACCGTAGCGTTTGGAGTAATCCTCAGCCGTTTTGTAGTTACCAGGATTGAACAAAACATGGGTACTACAAGCAGAAGCGATCGCACTTCCCATCTTATCCCCATAAATATCGTAAAGTTGCTCTAAACTTTGGATACCTAGAATAAAGCAAGCACCATTAGAACGATATTCATTAATCCACTGTGGTAATCTGTCTAGCTTAATTGATGGTAATTCATCCAAAGAAATAATTAATGGGTCTTTGCGGGGACGGCTTAAATTACCGACAATCATCAAGTGCATTGCCGCCGCCAGCAGAGGCCCAACCACACTGCGACGTTCATCATCTAGCTTGAACACCACCATCTCTCTACCTTCAAGCTTAGTGGGAATGTCCGATTTCCCTATAAATGCCCTCAGCAAATCAGCTTGGATGAAAGATGAGAAAGTACCTGCTGCTGTGGTCAAAATCCCCGAAATAGTCTTCTCTGCATCCTTGGCACTCAAAAATTGAATAAATGAAGTCGCCACCCATTCATCCAACCTTTTGGACTGTACCGCATGGTCAAGACGTTGTACCAGTTTTGGCAACCGCAGCACAGCATAAAGCATCGCCATATCTGGGTAAGGAGAACCCTTAACTAACTGTAAAAGTGCTTTAGCTAACAAGTCCCCGGCTTTAGCAAAGAACTCATCACTTTTACCACCACTGGAAGCATTGCGGTTAATCACTTGTCCAATTTCCCCCGCCATTACCCCATCGCGTGCATCACGCATATAATCCAAAGGATTAATCACACCGCTAAAGGGTTCACCGGGGGCAAATACTCGTACTTTGTAACCATAACGGGCAGCTAGGGGTGCATGGAGTCGTAGTTGGTCGCCCTTCTTGTCATAGAGTAAAATCGGAAAACCTTGCTGCATAGCACTTTCTAACATCCGGTCTATGGTAGAGTAGGTTTTACCAGACCCAGGCGCACCTATTACCAGTGTTCCCCTTTCGGCATTGGGAAACCAAACTGTAGGTGCAGCACCAAGCATAGTTTGTATGTTAGCCAGCAACCCCCGCCATTTACCTTTTACCCAATAGCAAGGAGTACCAGACCACAGGGTAACTTTATTGTGTTTATGCTCTTTGATTTGCTTGAGTGCTAGGTTAGTTGCTGCTAGTTTCTCGCTGATACCGGAGACTTTACCAGTGGTGATTTTTCCTTTACCAGTACCACTGATTTGCAACAACAGTAAAACGAAGAGCATTCCACCTATCATCATCCAACCTTGGGGATTGTTATACTGCTGAAACAACTTGCCAAAGTCAATGCTAGCCAGAGGTGCTTGAAAGGATGAGACTTCAATTAATGTTGAGTTAGCAGTGATCTGGTTGTCTGGTAGATTTTTCTGGTAAATGTTCATAGCAGTTAAGTAGGCATTTAGCAGAAATTTTAGCTACCAAGTGAAAGCTAAAGCATTGACCTTCTGGACATTTTTTTAGAGGTGTTAGAAACTCTATTTCTAGAGGAGTGTCAGATACATGACAACTTTATAAGTGTAGGCAACGAAAAATCAAGTTTTTTCAGTTGCTATTTCCGCACTCGTTATTATCTCGGCTCAATAGTGAATATTACATCCTTACAAAAAGCTGGACTTTTAGCCAGTGAGGTAATAGCTAAAAAAGACATAGACAAAGCTATCAGTGATAGGGTAGAATGGCGGGCTGATGAAGGCAGTTGATGTCGTTAAGGGAAATTACCTAAACCCTAAATCTGGGTGGTGGAGATAAAAATATAGACAATTATATGGAGGAAAAAATTATGAAAAGAAAGGCCAATATTCTTTATATTTATGCTGATTTAGCAGAATTAACTTTAGAGCCTATTAAATGTCAAATTTTGGTTAACGAATTAAAAGAATATCATAATGTTACTTTGCATTATGCAATTGTGTCTTCTATAGAAAATTATCCAGAAACAACCAAGAGACAATTTATTACAGAAGAAGAATTTGAAAATAATAATTATGATATTCTAATTATAGAAAATAAACTAAAGGTTATTTCGCAGGATGAATCAGAGAAAGTAAAATCTGAAATTCTTCTCAATTTTCGCAAAAATGGAGGTATTGTCATCTTCATGTGCAGTGAAAACGGACAGCCATTTATATCCACTTATAATGATTTTTTAAGGAAAGCTTTGTTACCTATCATTAGACATCCTATCAGTCAATCAGAATTCCCAGATGGTCAACGTATAGAAGATTTTCACAGAGATTTTATTAACTGTTACGATGAACAAAATAAAATAAATAATAAAATTTACTATTTTTCTCTAGAAATAAACGAAAAATATTTAAGAAGGATCGATGAGTCTATTCGTTCAGTATTTAAAGATGTGCAGAGACTAGTAGTTAATTCACCTATTCAAGTGGATGATGCTTTTCGGTTGAGAATTTTACTTCCTGGAAATACTACCACTATCATGATAACATCCAGCGATTTACGTTGGGATGGAGCTATGTATCCTATACTTGGTAGTTATAATGATATTTTCGGTGTAGGCGTTTTAATTACTGGTGATATCTGTCTTGATTCCATCGTCAAAAGTCAAAAAACAGACGCAATTCGCTTCATGCTAAATCTTGTAAATCTACTTTGGGAAAAGCAGCAACAACGTTCACAGATTTTTAATTCATCATTGCAAAATCAGGATAGCCAGGATATTGAAGAAGATAAAGCTGTTACTCTAGAAGCGGAAAAACAAAGAGAAGCATCTCTCCTTTTTCCTATGGAAATAGTGCAAAAAACAAGAGATTATATAAAGAAAGTCGCATATCAGGCAAATGAATGTTATAAACAGGGGCTTTATGATGCTTGTGCAGTAATGGTTAGACGTTTAATAGAAACATTAATAATTGAATGCTATGAACATCATAAAATTGATTCAAAAATTAAGAATAAAAATGGTGATTTTTTTGCACTTAAAGATTTAATATCCAAGTTTTTGTCAGAAACTGAATGGAATGTCAGTCGTAGTAAAAATTTAGAAAAAATAGCCGATATAAAAGTAATTGGCGATTTATCAGCACATAACCGCCGTTATAATGCTAGAGATTATGATATTAATAAGGTTAAAGCTGACATTCGCATTGCTGTTGAGGAATTAGTATACATAGCAGGTTTTGACAAAACAAAAGATGAAACAATAAAATAAAAGCTAACTATTGAATACCAAGTTAAAATTAGAATAAGTTTATAGTTGTATACATTAAAATCGCTACATTTTAGGCAAGCTCAATAACTAAATTTTGAGGCTAACGCCTCATGCGTTGGGCAATCATATTTATGTAGTCCAATGGTTAAATCTAGGGTTTCAAACAACTCTAATCGCTCCAATCAATCTACTGCCAAAACTGCTGCTTCTAATCCCAAAGCTAATACCAAAACTCAAGCAGCTAAATCTAAAGCTCCTAACACTCAATTGTCAGACCTTGATATTGACGATATTGACCCAGAACTTCTCAGCGACAGTTATAACCAAGTTAGACGACCGTTACTGCCTTACGGCATTGTCGTTAATGACAAACCCGCCGGACTTCTGATTCCAGAAGACCAGCTAGAAAAGGCTGGCTGGCTTGATATGCCACAGGAGGACGACCTAACCATTGTCACCCTAACTGAAGATGTTACTGGACTCTTAATTACTCAAGCACGGTTACTAGTTTTAGCTTTTGTACCAGAGTATATCCGTTATAAATCAGATGTTGAAGACTTAGGTGGTTCTTTTGTTGGACTTTATGATGAATACAAGCATAACCTTGACAAGAAAACAATGGATGTGTGTTCAGAACATGCACTGGTGTTTCTGGATGAGGATAATCAACCCCTGCATACTACTCCTGTCGTTGTCCGCTTTAAGAATGTAGCTCTCTGGAGTTTTAAGTCAGTGCGTGAGGAATTTTACCGTTCTTTGGAGAAAACCTTTGCTGACTATTTCCAAGTGCCATTTAGCGGCAAAAACGATAGGTGGCGTAGCTTAGGTGTGCTGTCAGTCGAGTTCAAAGCTGTAAAAGAAGGCGAAGGTAAGAATAAACACGACTGTTGTAAGACTGTAGACTATACCAAACCCACCGTTGAAAATCTGTCTCAATTTTATTTGGGTCAACCCGCAGCTAAAGCCCTAATTTGGCAACAACATGATGCGATCGCTGGTTTTAATGAACCTCAATCCCTACCTGCTTTGCCAGGAGAATCGGTATCTGTAGACGTGGAAATATTGCCACCAAATAAGAATAGGAACAAAACTCAAAGCGTTCGTAAATCCAAACCAGCGACCAAGCCACCTCGCAAAATTCAACTTATTGACGATGACGACTTCCTCGATGAAACCGACGATTTGGAAGCTGAGTTAAACGATGATGATTTTGAGGAGGAAGACGATGAACTAGATGATGAGGAATAGTCCAATGCAACTATAGCATCTGTGCTGGTAAACTACCCACTACTCAGTGCTGAGTCATGAGTTCTGAGTAGATTAAAAGTCACTCAGTACTTATGTACTTGGTATATGCCCCGCACGGCATCCACTTGTGGGCGGCCTTTTAACTCAGCACTCAGCACTCTTCATCCACTACTGACCTAGATACCGATTTAATGGGAATTTCCTAGAGGTTTTAGAAGAAAACTCCGCCGTAGCTAAGATGACTATGGCAGAGTTTTCTTCCAGCTTTCAAGTTATCAACTTTGGGATTTTTTACCAGTAGTGAAAAGCTGACTATCAGCAAGTTGATAGCCAGTACCATTGAAACAAAAATTCAATTGGCGTAGCTGCTCTTGCTCAGTTTGCAGTACTTTAATGCACGGTAATGCCTGACCTCGGTTCTCTCCCACTGACAACAAATGTTTACCTGGTGGTAGATTGGGATTCAAGTAACTCAAGAATACCTGAGTAATTGGTTTGTCCTTTCTGAGCCAGTAACCAGTATGCAGACATCCCAAAGCACCACAGACATCAGGCGTATTCAAGTTGAAAACTGCGAATCTACCGTCTTTTCCTTCCACACTCCAAGCCAGTATATTTTTAGCAGATACTTTGGAATTTAACTCTGTATTTTCTACAATCACCTGTTCAACGACTGTTGCAGGCACAACATTAGCAGCTTTGTTCCAAGTAACGGTTGCCGCATTTAAGCTACAGCCCCCTAAGCTCATGAGAATCGACAGCAACAAAAAGATGCCCAAACCAATGCGAAACCAATGAATCCAGTAGCGTACCCTCATAGTCGGTGCTGGTAATTGATATGCAGTTGCCTTCAGTGGTTGAGACTGAGTAGGGGAGGCGGAGTCAGAATAAACTCCCTTTCCTTCCCCTGTTTGCCCAAAGTGTATTTTTGAATTGGTATCAGTATCCAGTATTTCTTTTATCTCATGGGGTGAAGTAATAGAAGTTTTAGATAAATCTGTCATCCTCTACCTCCCATTTTCAGTATTTTTAGCAGTGCTGATGTAGCTAGAATTTACATTGGGAGAACAGGTCAGCGTTCGATTATCGCTATTACTGTTGCGATAACTAGCTAAAGTGGTTTTGCCGTAATCTTTGAGACTGAGGCGACCGAGGGCATCTGAGCCATTTCCATCAACTTTGCTGTAATCACCACCAAAATGCTTTTGAGCCACTCGTTCAATTAGGCGTTCGCCCGTAAATGGCTCTCCTGTAGCCGGATCGATTTGCTCTTGTGTCACTTGAATTTTGTTAGCCATATCAGCCATAAATGCCCTATCTTGGTCAGCTGGAGGAAAAAACTCAAATAGTTCAGCCTCTGTTGCTTGATGCCCTTGCTCCACTTGACTCAGAAACTCTTGACCTCCAGGCTTGGCAGCAATTAACTTCACTGCATAGGGGTTATAACTCATGAACTGGTAGCGACCGAGAGCGCGACCACAATTTAAACCCCCATCTGCACAGGTATGTATGCCAATGGCTTTGTAATCCCCGCTACCAGCGCTCTCAATTTCCGCAATTGCATTTGAGAGCGATCGCAAATCAATACCGGACAATGATTGATCCGTTATCGACTGACTAGCACTACTAAAGGTGCATGGATTAATCTTCTCTCTTACTCCGGTACGGTTGGTAGTGCTAGCTTTTGGCTCTTTTGTAGCTCCAGTTGGTAAAGATGCAGTATTTGTCCTCTGTTCACTCAAATTGCCTACAAATATCAGGGAGTTAACCTTGTAGCTGAAAAAAGGAACAGGCCCGATAAAATAAGGTGTACAACCCATTCGCCAAGCACAGAACCGAAAGAACAAAGCCGTATCTACCGTATCAGTGGTTTCATCTGGCTCCATTACCACCACCTTAAAAGCTTTACCAAACGGTAGCCTTCCTGTTGGTTCCCGACCGTTATTCACTGCTTTCAGGATACCCCGCCCGCCCTCAACTTCTTGGTATTTACCGGAAATCCACTGCTTTCCTTCCAACTTACCGCGATCGCTACGACCTGTATTCTCCAAATCATCCAATTCTAAGTAAGCGCAGTCTTTTTCAGTACAAGGCACAGAAAACCCTTGCACGTCTGAACCAGAAATCGTATTGTTACGGCGGTTTTCTGCTGGCCCATAAACTACATCAATCCGCATTACCAAGCTACCAATTTCAGTGATGGGATTAGGCATTAATCCTAAAGGTACTTGTCCCAAACCAGGAATATCCGAAACATTGCTATTCATCCAACCTGTAAATTGTTGTAGCTGTACTGCATCTAAGTTAGGAATTGAAGAAATGGAAAACTCTGACAAGTTGATTTGTCCCAGCTTCATTTGCCCAACTTCATACTGTGTTAGTACCTGAGCTAGTGTTAAATTAGATGCAGCAATTAAGTGAGATTTTAGTAAGGTTGCAACAGGTGTAATATTGTTTACTTGTGTCTTAGCTAATTCTGGAACAACCTGAGCTAGATGGCTCAATGTCTGCTCCCCAATCAGGGGAAATTCACTCAGGGCAATTTTGTTTGAATCTATACTGTTAATGTCTGTGTTCGCCTCTGGTTGTGTGCCCAGAGCGATCGCCTGGATCGCCTGTAAAGAAAACTCCTCTGCCTGCAATGCTTCACTGATATCTCCTAACTTCAAATATTGGTCAGGAGTCATACCCACATTCCAAGTGCGACTCAAGTCATAACCTAGTGTTTGACTGTAGGGACTGCCATCAATTGCACCGGATTGACTGATACCTGGTAGCTGGGCCAGAGAAATGCGGCTCCAGTCTGGCAGCAAAACTTTAGTAGCAGGTAGTCGAGACTGAGGATTTGCAACTTCTACAATTCGAGTCGGTAAATTGCCATCACCAATTGTGTTGATTGTAGCTTGTGCGGCGATACTATAAATAATACAAGCAATGACAACCAGAAGAGATATCCATGCTTTTGGTATCTTCATAATTTCAGTTTTAAAAATGACAGCAACTATACCCAAGTAAGCAAAGTAATTTATTTAATAAAAACCATTCTTTTGTTACTTTTGGGGTATAGTTATCAGTAGAAATATGACTTATAACTCTAGCTCTGGCGATGCTGACTGTTGACTTTTCTTAGACTTGTAACCTGAGCCAGAGCCATATCCTGGTAATTGAGGATTGGGATTAGCAGCCGATTCAGTGTAAGGTGTATCCCCAAGATTGATTTCAAAAATATTCTCTTGATAACCATCCCTAAATTGGTCTGCTTGCAAGGGATTACTACTATCTCCAGAACTTAATTGCTCAACACCGTAACATAAAGATTGATAGCCACTGCCAGACTGATAATTACTACTGTCGTCAGTATCAAGATTTTGGTTAATTGTAGGTTCGTTATTCATTGACATTACCTAAAAAAACTGTAGCAATGCCAGCATAAAAAGATTTATCTAGTATCAGCCTTCACCTATTGGATATTAATTTTTTAGCCGATTGGCTAATTTTGGTGATGCGCTCATATCGAGATGAAAAATGGAGCAAATGAATTTAATTTCACCAGAAATAATGGCAGAAATTAGTAATGCTAATAGTACCAAACTGCCAGATAACACCCGAAAAATGCTGCAAATTCTGGCAAGTTTAAATACACCAAAAGAATTATTAGCAAGTCTTTTAGAAATAGCTGAATTTTCCCTACACCATGTTCGCTACCTTGCAGGGCCATTAGTAATTCATCGCAGTCCTTGGAGTGATACGATTCCCCAATGGCTGAAGTTTGCTTGTATTCAGGAGCGATTGGAACTTATCTTCACTGAATACGAACAGGATCAGGTTGGTGTTTCCAGCACAGCCACAGAAGTTCTTACCTACATGATGCCTGCAACTTACGAAGCACCTCTCCATAGGGACTACGCTGACCTTTATCTTTGGGCAGGTAATGAAGTTTTAACCAAATACGATAAATTACCAAAGGGTTGCAAGAGTTTTTATAAATTTCTAGGTGATGGTGATACGAGCAATGCCAGCAATAATCGCATCATTCATTTTAATCAGGTAAAAAATGAATTCGACTATCTTAGCAGGTCAATCCGACGCAGCATAGTTAAACACGCAGCACAAGAGGGATGGGGTAAGCGTAATGTTAATGCCTTGCCTAACTTAGACTCGACCCAAAGCACTCCAACTCCTAAACCTTCATCAAATTCAACTGTGCAAATTAGCTTGTTCTGAATTTTCAAGAAATCCTCAGTCTATTCAAATTTTTATCTGAGGATTTTTCTGTTAAATGGAAGCGATCGCTTCTTTAATTATGAATATAAATTTTCAAGTTAGTCATCATGAATACTCAACAAATTCAAGAAGTTTTAACTCATCTCATCATTGGAATTACAGCCTTATATACCATTGTAATGGTCGTTGATTTCGTTGTGGAAATAGTCAATCTCTGGCAGAAATTTATACTCAACATCGAATACCACATTAACCACACAATATCTGAGCAATCACACCTTGAATCTAGTGATATTAAGAAATCTCTCAAGTTGGAAAATCAAAATCAATCAACTAACCATATTACATCAAAACCAGAACTTCAACCAGACAACTTTGTTAGCATTGATGTAGACAAAATTGATTTACGGACAGCCAGAAAAATTGCCAGTGCCATAAAAAAAGCTTCAAAATCCAATCCTGACTTAATTATCAAACAAAAAGTCAACAATAAATGTGTTCCTTTAGCCTGGTTGCAAGCACAGATTAAGCATCGTTTAGAACTGGCACCAGAAATTGTCACACCCATTATTAGAGAATTGGCTCCTACTGCTTTTACATCTGTTCGAGAGAATATTCAGCATTCTAACATTGCAAAAACAGGTAAACGTAAAGTCAGTTAATCATATAAAGAGAGGAATATCGATATGGCGGTTATCGCTCGGATGAGAAGACAAAAGTACTTGCTGTACAATCTTTCCAGCAAAGTTTTTGTATCTCCCTCAACTGCACACCGCTATAGTATTACCTCTCTTTAATAGGTTTTTAAATCTTTGTATAAAACTAATTTGAAGTTGCTAGATATACAAGCTATCGCTTCTAGGTGATAAATTCAAATTTAATTCATTATGGCTATAAGCTTAATAAATACAAATAACACCAGTATTTATACTCCAGAATATACTCTTGCTTCCAATGTTTCAACTCTTAATTATGCTCTCCAACCTCTGTTTCATGCAGAAGTTTTAGCCATAGATTGTGAAACAACAGGACTTGACCCTCTAACTGATTCTGTTAGACTGATTCAAATAGCTGCACCAAACCATCCAGTAGTGCTGATTGATTTACCAGCTATTCCCAAAAGCGATCGCCAACTGCTCAAAAAACTGCTTTGTAACTCTGCTGTCAAAATTGCTCATAATGCCAAGTTCGACTGGCAATTTCTCACACTCGCAGGACTTCAACCCTCTGGTCAATTCTTTGATACCCAACTTGCTTATAAAGTTCTAACCGCAGGATTAAAAACAAGCTCGTCCTTACAAAATATAGTTAAAAAGCTACTACACCTTCAACTAGATAAAACTCAACAAATCAGCGATTGGTGTAAACCTCTTAAATCGGTTCAATTGCACTATGCTGCCGTAGATGCTGCCATATTGCTTGACCTTTACCCAATTCTCCTCAACAAGTTAAAACAGGCAAAGTTACTCAAAATTGCCCGACTGGAATTTCAGTGTATGCCTGTTGTAGCTCAAATGGAACTTAACGGAATGCTATTTGACTTGTCTCGATGGCAGATACTGGGTGCAAAACTAGAAGCTGAAAAAACAGATGCTTTAAGCCAACTCAAGCAACTACGTATTGCTCGCTCTCAGATGTCATTGCTGCCAGAATTGACAGATGCAGTAAACCCGAATTCACCTCAGCAAGTTTTGGCTGCTCTACAAGCTATTGGTATCAAAATCAACTCAACTAATCAAAGTAAATTAGTTTCTTTAGCTGCACAGTATCCCATAATTCAAGCATTGCTAGATTACCGCCGTCTATCCAAAATTATCGGCACTTTTACCGAGAAACTACCCCAGCATATCCACCCCAAAACTGGGAGAATTCATCCTAACTATTATCAATTAGGGGCAAAATCCGGTAGATTTTCTTGCCGCAAACCACCTCTACAAAATATTCCCCGTGATGAAGCAGCCCGTAGCTGCTTCATTGCTGCCCCTGGCTATAAAATTATCAAAGCCGATTACTCCCAAATAGAACTACGAATTATGGCTCGGCTTAGTGGTGATACAAAGATGTGCCAAGTCTATCGCCAGGGGGCTGACTTACATCGATTAACAGCATCTCTAGTAACTGGAAAATATATCAATGAAGTGACTGAAGAAGACCGCAGATTAGCAAAAGCAATAAACTTTGGATTGATTTTCGGTATGGGCGCTGCCAAACTCCAAATTTACGCCCAAGTAAAATATGGAGTAGCAATGACATTAGAACAAGCAAAAGCTTTCAGAAAACGATTCTTTGAAGCTTATCCTGGAATAGCTAGGTGGCATAAAAACATCAAACGTAAATACATCCAAGGCATTAAGGAAAGTCGTACACTAGCAAATAGACGACGGAGATGGGTAAACAAGCCCCGATTATCAGAGCTATTTAATCATCCAGTACAAGGTTTAAATGCCGACATCAACAAATTAGCTATGGTAAAACTTTCAATTCCATTAGCTAAATTCAGAACAAAACTCATCTGTGTAAGACATGATGAAATTGTACTGGAATGTCCAGAGACTGAAGTTGACCAAGTTAGCCATATATTACACAATTGTATGGTTGCTGCTGCCCAAAAGTTTCTCAGCCCTATTCCAGTTATTATAGATATTAAAACATCAAATAGCTGGTGAACTACCCCAACTTGCCGAGTAAAACTGAAGTTGAATTTGCAGTCAAGCTATTCTGAGAAGATTTGTCAAAAACTCAATTGCCCTCCTCACAGTATATAGGACTCCGATTTGATTTCTGAAAACATACTGAGACTGAAAAGCCCGTTTTATCAGGGTTTTATCTGAAATCTTGTTCAGAAATCAGATATGAGTCCTATAGCTCGTGCAAAAATGTGGTTAAAGGGCGTTTCGTTTTTGATCCGAAGCACTATCCCCGCCCTATCCCAATACCGTTTAGTTAAGGACATTTATCTGTTAGGGCGGGCTGTTATTGAGCAGGGGAAGCAGGGGGAGAAAAAGGCTTAACCCAAGCGTATTACACCCTATCCACTATTTATGGCTATTCCTGAATCGGTATTTTAGCCATTATAAATAACGGAACTATTTTAACTATATCTGCTTACGCAGATTTAGAGTGAATCAAGAGTTTAAAACCCGCTTAAGTGGGTTTTATTGGTGTGTCTATAAACTCTGTGACTGACAAATACCTGATGTAAAAAATGAGTTCCAATATTTACATATTTGAGGTGTATCAATGTCTAACCCCCGGATTTTAGGGGCAAGAGAAATTCATCTAATTTCACTCTACAGTCACTGGGAATTTGGTATGAAACCAGAAGAATTTTATGCCAAATGGGATGTGAGTTATGAACAAATTGCCTTAATATGCTGTCGTTCCGATTCTACGGTCAGAGGTTGGTTTAAGCAAGGTAAGTTTAGACGCTATCCTCAGCCTAATGATTTACGACATTTGGCATTCATGGACTTTTTGCTGGAACATTTTGAAGAAGTTCCCGAACAACTTTGGCAATTGCTATGTCTGACTCATTCGCCTTGATCTCAATAACATTTCTCTTCTACATATAGCAATCCGGTTTGATTACTGAAAGGTTTTTAAAACAAAGGCTTTGCCCTGCAAGGTTTTCAGACTCAGTATACTTTCAAAATTCCAGTCGGAACGCTATATATCTGTCCAATAAATCTAGTACACACATAACTCTAATTGTCAATATCAATTTGACCTGTCTTTGAGTATACCTCCTCGTTTAAGGTAAAATTTGGCGATTTAAAACTACATAGCATGGTTATTTTAGAGCCTTTTTAAGGGGTAGAATATGACTTATTGTGAGCAATTAAAACCGTGGTGTATTGTCCGTAATATTCCCAATCAAGAAAATATTGTTGTGAAAAGATTCCGCCGACGTGATGATGCTGTTGCTTATCTGCAAGTGTTGAAGCAGTCAGGCAGAGATATTGCTTTTAAAATCATTTTTAAGTGAAAATTAACTTCCACTACACCCACCAATTTAAAAACTGAAGAGCAATCATTTATGAATAGAGGGTAATGTTGGCTAATCAATTGGTTCTTTGGTGCAATGTAGATAATTTGAATTAACCCATCCTGACAAACCATTAACTCTAGTATTGGGCCCTTGAATTACACTTACATAAGCCCATATACCTTCTTGTTCCTTCAATAAAACATTATTACCATTATTAAGACCTGCCCTAGATTGTCCATTCGGACTATCACGAAGTGCCAGTTGCCCAGATTTAATATTCACTACATCACAAGAAGTTGCCCACTTCAGAGTCGCTACATTTTCTGTGATTGCTACTAGTTGACGGCGTAATATCTGCTTATCTTTGTTATAAATATTCAAATACATTCCTTCATTGGCATTTTCACGCCAGGAAACTGAATAAGTATAATCGCCATTTTCCCAAGTAATACCTCGATAGCCGTTATCACGCCAGGATGTTCCGTAGTCTAAGTCGATACATTTACCCTGAACATCACAACCTCTGTAGGTTTTGCCATTTTCCCCATCATCCAAAGTAATGGTAAATTCTCCAGCACGGTAAGTATCTGCTTTTGCATGAGTAGCAGTTGCTCCAATCAAGGAAGCAGTCAGAATTGCAGTCAAAAAGAATCCTTTTAAGCGTTTAATCATATTTACCTTTGGAATTTTCTGATAATGACAAAAATCTTTTTTAATTCGTTACTTTGTTGGTATTCGTTCACCGATATTAACCTAGTTACTGATATTTTCAGAAGATTAGATAATTTCTGCGATCGCTGAAGGATTTATATCTGGTTTATACCCAACCTAAATCTTCTAAAGCTTGACTAACCTGCTCCCGTAATTGCCAGTGCCATTCTCGTTGAGTAGTAGCTTCGGTATCTTCCAGAGTTTTCCAATAACCAGAAGCCAACATTAGTGACCAGAACGGTTTACCATTGTCGTCACGTTCAGGTGGCAAATAGTTTAAGTAATTTGCAAGCAGTTCTGCTATTCTGGCGTATTGGAGATTTGCACCACCAAAATGCTCATATTCAGCTGCCTGTGATAACCCAGTTGCAGTGATAGTTTGTCCAAGTGCATAATAGTGAGCTTTGAGCATAAGTTTATGGCTATCCGTCAGTTGGCTGCTGATGGCTACAAAAGCTTGCTTATAATCGTCCACTGTCGGAAAATCAATAGCTAAAACCTCTTGGATAACATAGCTTTTGAATGTGTCTATGTCCGTAAAATAGCGATAACCAAGACGATTTGCAGCTGATTCTATTTCCTTATCTGCATCAATTAGCAGGGCAATTGGTTGACTTTTCCCTGACTGCAAGCCATTGGGCCACGCTAAATCAAGTACTGCACTCACTGTTCCTGTGGAATCAGTAATTTCGTACATCAATTCACCAATCGGCAATCCCTGCTTCTGTACCCATGCATTACATTCTTCTAGAACTTTTTCGTCAGTCAGTGGTACAACCGCAGTGGAGATTTCAACGACTTCTTGCTCTAAGATTGAATCTGTCATTTTTGGTTCTGGAATATCCCCAGCTAATAGACTATTCAAAAAGCTATTGGCAGCTTGAGCTAGAAGATCGCGACGTGCGGCTAAGAAATAATGGTAGTTTTCAATTTGCCACAAACTGCGTTCCATCGGTATCCAGTGCGTTGCAATCGCATCGGGTTGGATTTGCTCGAATGCCTCAAAATACTCCGAAGGGTGTCGGTTTGAGACTTTAAGGTTGGTTTCTTGGGTTAGAAAAGTGAGGTTAGCGATCGCATTAACTTCGGATTTTGGGTATCCGCCTTTATAAAGTAGCGACTTGGGGAAAATATGATGAACTTGCAAGCAGCTATGCTTACCTAGAAGATGTTTGGATAGTTCAATGCCACTATCCCAATCTTGTGCTTGATGCACGCGGGTAAGCATATAAAGTAAGGGGTAAAACCTTGCTCCCATACCCCAGCCTTGAAAGTCAATAGCTTTGATTTCCAAGTCCCCGCGATTTTGTCGTAGGTTGGCGATGAGTTGGTCTAGCGGGTTATCTTCAGATTCCAATACGTGTAAATCTTGGGTTAAAACACTCTCAGTTGAACCTGCGTACCGTCCCCACAGTAAAGTATGTACATACCAGTACAATAACTTGTCGCGTTCTTTGTGATCTCTAAGATGTCCGCCACGCCCAACAAGGTAGCGCACCATGACAGGAAAGGCGTAAATGCCGCCCAGTACGCGATTGTGGTCGAGTCCAAGCCGACCAGAAATCAGGTTGAGCAGCGTATCAATAGCTTTTTCTGCCTTGTATAGCCCGTCCTGAAATGTCACAGTCTTGACATCTTTGAGTGCGGAAAACATTGCCTCTCCGGTGATAACTGCATTGATGCACCGGAGCAACCACTCCAAACGAAACTCAAACCCTGCTTTTTTCCATTTTGTGAGGCGTGCTTTGAGTTCGTTGCGAGCATCAGGCCATTGAGCGCAAATTTTTGCTAGTGCTAAATCACCTTTAGATAGCTTGGTTCCTCCACTGTTGACAGTGTTGAAAATTTCCACAACTACATCAACTGTTTTATCTTCACCACTGACTTCTTCAATATGCAAATTGATATTTTTAATGCCTTCAAGCTTATTCAAACTATTAATGTAAGTGGTCAATTTAGGAGCCAGTTCTGAAACTTTTAGTAACCGCTGAATAAAAATTCCTACACCTTGTTGCATCAATTCAGTGACATTCACCCACAAAGGGTTCTCCTTCATTTTCAGGGGAGCGTAAAATTCAAATATTTCTTCCTCCAAGTGGAAATGCAAACCAGTGAAAGCTTCCACATTGCCATCAAAAAACTGAGGCGGTTTGCCCCGCACGATCCCATAGAATGAGGTGATGCGCTGTTGCCCATCTAGTAGCAGTTTAACTGAACCCGTAGAAAGCTTCCCATCGCCACGAGCATGGTCAATTGCTTGTTCAGTTTTAGTTTCCCACACTAATAAGCTACCGATGGGATGCCTGCGATATAGTGAATTCATTAAACCGCGCACTTGATCGCGATTCCAAACGTAACCCCGTTGGAATTCTGGTAGGGCAATACTGCCCATGTCAATTTGGTCAAGGATAGTAGTAATGTTCATAGGCTATTTTTGCTCTTTTATTACAAGTTCTATAACCGGGTATTTACTTAAAAAATCAGATACTTTAAATGATGAGATAATATTTGGATTGCCTTGAAAAAGCTGACACATCATTGCTTATTACATTCTGATATAGCAGCCCGATTTGATTTTTGAAATTACTTGCGTAGGAAGGAAACAGGGAATAGAGAAGAAGGGAGTATAAGTGTACTGAGTTTTTTTCAAAAATCAAATATGGTTCCTATATCACTATTTTTTTCTATTGCACTATCATCAATTGCCTAAAATATCAACTAAATAAACTGCTATCCTACTCCCTATCCTTGAACCATTGGTAACAAACAAGTTGCACCTTTTCTTGCTAAATTCTTATTAGTTTAGCTATGGATATATAGGTTTTACCCCCTTGCCACCATTAGGAGTTTTGCAATACCAACGTAAATCACAGCTTTTACAATCTTGTTCACTAATATCGCCCGGAGCGGGAGCCTCCCATTTGTTAGTACAACGTGATTGTTCAATCTGATTTACCGTCTTAGTAAACTCATTTATCGCCACTTGAATTTCGCTAGGCTCAATACTGACTTCCACAAGAGCATTAACGGGACGTTTAGATGGGCAGGTAGATCCGTCAAGTTCGTTAAGGAAATACAAAACCGCTTTTCGTGGCAAAACGCCGTGCTTGCGTTGGTAGAGATAGGCATAAACTCGCATTTGGAATTCATACGTCTCTAAGTCTTTAGGCTTTAAACCAACGCGACTACTACCTTTGTAGTCCCACATCTCGCAGTTTGCAGGGTCTAAGTTTTCATCACTTATATCTACAAGCAGATCCACAACTCCATGAAGAACATGATTAGTCTGATCTGCCTGCAATCTATGTTCTGTGTCTTTAACGCGTGGATAAAGTGTCGGGCCTTCGAGAGCATTGAAATATTGGAGAATCTTTACAGCTTGAACTCGCGTATCCGATCTAATAGCCAGAATTCCTTTGCTATTCAAACCATTCTCAACCTGAATAAAATACCTGATAATATCGCTTGGAGGTGATGGTACTGCTTCCCCAGTCTTTTGTGCGCCTTTAACTTCATTAAAATAGTCACGAATCTCTTCTTCACTGAGAGTAAGTCCATTATCAGGAAGCAAGCCTTTGTTTGACGGATCAACTATTCCATGATAGTGGGCATGACAGCGATCTAAAACTTGGTGAATTATAGTACCGAAGTAAGTTTGAGTTTGCTGGGCAGGTGCATATTTGTGAACATTAAAAGCACCATACTGACGGGCGCAGCGCCGAAAAGAAACGACATCTTGAGTAACACTATATCGGCGTTTCACCACAGTATTATTAGATAGAGGTACAGAAATCCCTTTAAATGGTTTTGTCATAAATAATTTATTCAAATTACGAGTGTATTTTGTCGAAAATTAGTGTAGTTACGTCCAGGTGCAGCTACATGATTTTTAATATGATCTTGTGTGCCAACTAAAATTAGACCATGCTGTGCGCGTGAGTAAGCTACATATAGTAAACGGATATCATCTTCAACCGCCAGTAATTCTGGAGTTCGTGTATTTCTGGGATAAATATCCTGCCTAAATGGTTCTAAATCTCGCTCCAGAATTTGTGCGGCTCCAACCTCTCCTTTTTTACCCAGTTGTCCAACTAAGACAAAAGGAAACTCTAAGCCTTTTGCTTGGTGAATAGTCATTACTGGTAGATACCCTTGGGGTACAATTACTTCTTCATCTTCGTCATCATCAATCCCAGCGTCTATCAGGTAGCTTATAAACATGCTGTAAAAACGATGCAGAAAACCTGGATCAAGATCAGTTCCATCTGAGTTTGAGCGCAAACCATCTAATTTAAAACTGTGATATCCATCAAAAAGACGACTAACCTTAGAAAGACGTAAATTTCTTACAGGTTCTTGTTGCCATGTTTGAAATGGTTCTAGGGCGAGAATTCGATAGATAATTTCTAGTAGATTCAGGTTTAGAAAAACACTTTGATTGTTGAATGCACACAACTTTGGCAGTTCTTCATTACTACGTTTTAAGTAGTCATCTAATTGTTGTGTGACAACATTAGATTTACTTCTAACTATATCCAATGTTTTAAACCATTCATCAATGGTTGCAACCCATGAGAAAGGTTTTCCAGTTGGATCTTTGTATTTGTAACTAAAAGTGTGTTTTCTATCAATCACCTGTACCAAAGCAGCAAGTAAACACTGCACTTCTTCGCTTTCCATAAATGACTTTGAGCGAGGATTATAAACGGGAATATTATATTTCTGGAATGCAGCAAGATACAATCCGGCGTTGTTTTTTGAGTCTTTAGCACTACGCATCAGCAAAACACACTGGCTAAAATCAGATATGATTCCATCACCTATTAAGTGGTTTTTGATTAAACTGGCAACAGCATCTGGTAAATTACCTGCGTTTTTCTGAGTTATCCAAGAAACAGCAGGGTATGAGCCAGTAATGGAAGATGCTGCATTGACTGGATTTTTACCGGGCGCACGTACCCCAGAAGTTTTCATTTCTGGAAAAGAAGTGATGTAGTCGTTAAAAAAATTAACGATACTAGAGTGAGAACGGTAGTTTTTATCTAGTTGAATTTGTTTAGGAGATACACCGAAGGCTGCTAGGCAAGCTTTGTCAAAATTAACCATGCAGGATACATTTCCACCTCGGAAACGGTATAAAGCTTGGTCATCATCCCCCACTACGGTAATACTGTGTGGTGTCTGGTTAGCAAGGGCAAGATATATCTGCTCTTGGATTGGATTAGTGTCTTGGTATTCATCAACGAGTATGTGCAGCAGTGGAAGCTGATTTTGACCGTCTCCCTCTAAAAATCGTTTACTAGCAGAAGAGGTTAGGAATTCAAGAAAGCAAGCTTGAAGATGAGCAAAGTCACAACGATATTTATCCCGCAATGCTTGAGTATATTGCTGGTAAAAACCTGCAAGAGTTGCCCAGTTTTCACCAGCCAAAAGCATCTTTTGGACATCAACATAATCTTCTACAATATGGTTAAAAAGTGTGACTGCTGCCTTAGCACGCTTCCACTTGTTAGGAGGATATTTTTTGTCTCTCCAATCACGAACAGCATGAGCAAACTGTGTCCAGAAGTTTAAATCTTGATGATCTGCAATTGAAGCATGACGATAAACAAATAGATCCTGTTCTACCTGATCCAGAAGTCGAACATTTTGATATTTCGGATAACGGTATTCTTGGAGGATGTCATTACATAGGCTATGCAATGTCCCTATCCTTATCTCTGCTAAGTCTACGTCTCGAAGACTAGAATCAGCGTTCTGTAATGCTACCAAGTAAGTAGCCAATCTGTCTTCAAGGTTACGCGCTGCCTTTTGAGTGAAGGTGGTTAACAAAATTGAGCGTGGTTTAACCCCATCTACACAAAGCAGTTTTAAGGTGCGTGTAACCAATACCTCACTTTTCCCTGAACCTGGCCCTGCTATCAGCCATAAAGAACCTCCGCTATACTCTACAGCTTCCTTCTGTTTGTTATCCAGGTCATAACCACGAGCATTAGATTGAGCAATACACGAATGAAAGGTAGTTAAGTTAATCATTTATAAGAGTTTTAGGTTAAACATTAAATAAAGTTCATCCACTAAGCTAGAGTTCCGAGTTGAAGTTGTTTTATTGATGTAATGATGCAGTAGTATTTGTGATTGTCTTAAAAAAGCTAATAGGTCATAACATCTTGCTTAAAATAGTCAGATTCCAGGAATTCGACATAGGATATTTCTTGTAACCAAGCTTTCAAATTGCATTTGCAAAGCAATAGCCGTTATTGGATCATTGAGTAATACACCAGCTTCGATATTGCGCTCGTGAGCCGCTTCTGTAAAATTAGCGGAGGTAACAAGTACACGCTCCTGATCTACAACAACACACTTGGCGTGTAAACAAGCTTTTGATTCCACACCCACCATCAGCGATCGCGGATCGTGAAATACTTCAGGTAGTCTTTTTCCTGGCCAAATATCTTGGCGAAAACTACTGGCAAACTCCCGTAGTAAAGTAGATGTTGGCACTTCACTGTTGTGCGGTCGGTTGACGTTAAGAAACATTCGCACATTTAATTCTGGGTTAAAATCCATTCGTTCTGCCAGCACCATAAATAACTCTCGTGCTTTTTGTCTTTTATCAATAGCAAAGCTAGAAATCAGAACACTTGTTTTGGCAGTGCTAAACAACTCGCGCACAACAACACTAGTATCGCGGCTTTGAGAACCAACAATTTCTGGGCCAGTCCAAACTAAGTCAATGCGATCGCTCACAGCTTGGGATGTACTTCGTTCTTCTGCCAGCAGTCGCAGTGTGTAAGCAATATGCTGAGAATGTACGCCCATAACATTGAGGCGGTTGAGTTCATCAACTATGTCTCGATTCAAAGCCGCAGGGATGTAGTTAGCTACATTGGATATAGAAAAGGGCGGGGAAAGTCTGCCAGTTTCTAAAGCTGCTGCTAAATTAACGAGGGTTGGACGACTGAGGTTAAGAAAACCCATTAAACAAGTACCTGATCTGGAAAGAATTCTGCTCCTAGTCCTTCAACAGTAGCCACAACCAATGCTCTATCGAGAAACTCATTGCGGCGTTCGCAGGAAGTTTCCGCGATCAGTAGGCATCCGTGACAAGCAGATCCGTGTAAAAATCTTTCCTCTTGTACGTTATCTGGTTGATGTTGAGCGCATACTGGATCGTTAGAACAAAGTTTTCCCAACTCTAGGGCAACATTCAAATGTTCTTCAAGTTGATTCCCTACTTGTACAAGTCCCCCTAAAGTCCCCTCAGAACCGGGAGAACCAGTATATAAAAGGATGCCATAACCTGCATCACTGGCATAGATGCGTTCACGAATTGAACTAGCTGCATAACCACACTCCAAAGATACTGCTGTAATCAAGAGGTGTGATAGGGAATGGAGCATGATATAAGGAAGTCCAGGGAAAATGGCTTTTTCAGGGGGAATGCCCTTGCGATCGCGCCAGACATTGAAACCCCTTTCTAATTTTTGCCCCTGTTGTTTAACAGCCTTCCGTTGCTGCCAATCTTTTATCGCTTGTTTGTTAAAGGCAATAAACACCCCTTCGCCTTTATTCTCGATCGCAGGCACCCATTGACGTTCAAAATCCAAATCAGCACGCCGCACATTAATGCTTAAATCATCAATTTCTCCTTCAATATTAGGGATGGATGCCTCAAAACGGGTAAAGCCAACTTGGGCAATCACTTCTCGCAGACGATGCACTAACACCACCTGTTCTATAAATGGCAATAGTGCAGGATTGAAATTATCTAACTTGCGTTTACTAGCGTAAAACTCGTCATTAGAAGTACCTATTTCTGCTGAACAAGAAAGTAAGGCTTCAATTTCTACTTGTTTGATGGTTTTAGAATCGCTGCTTCTTCCACTTTGACGGCGTTGAATTTCTGCCCAAACCACCTCCGATCCAAATTTAGTTAAGTCAGCATACTTAGGATTCCTTTTCAGATTTTTTTGCACTTCATCTAAGTCTTCCAAATATTCCAAGTCCTGTAAGTAATGGCGATCCACTACTTTTTTCAATTGCTCATCAGCATCTGGAATCGAAATCACGCTGAGGGTTTGAGCAAAATAGGCATTACTAGCAGAACGTACCAAAAGACGGTTATGTTCTCGTTCGTTGGTTTGGACAATATTACCTGATTTATCTGGGGCACAAACCCAACAAGGTTCCTGAGCTTTAGCACCCAGCCAAGGACGATCCCCTTGGCATTGTCCGAAAACTTTGGAATTTTTGGCTTTAGCTATGGAAAGTGGACGACGAGCTTTGCAGCCTTCACAGCGCACAAAAATTTCTTCAAAGTCATTGCCAGAGCCACCTTCATCTAGCCACAGTTGTCCCCGACAGGTGGTTTCAAAATCTTTATGGGCAAAGGCGTACCAGTTTATATCACTCAGATGTCCATTTATACAAGCTTGCACAAAGCGGACTGGTACGTATGACACGCGCTGTCCTTCAAATTTTGATCCCTCCTTAACTGTTCGCCAGTTAGCTAGGGGACGGGTACGATAATCTTTCCCGTTGAAGCGAATGGTTTGATCAACTTGAGCTACAAACCAAGCAGGAAAAATAAATGCATCCACACCACTAAGAGGCATATTCGGGTCTGAAGTCTCTCGCGGTGGACTAAATAGTTCGATATTCTTAACTTGCAGCATTTCGCAAACTTTATCTTTCAAACGGTCTTCACGAATAGGCTGCATTTCGCCTTTCCAGTAGGTCAATCCCCCAATTACTACCGAGTATTTAGGTAAATCTACCATCGCTCCCGGGCCAAAGGTTGATAAAAGCTGGCTTTGGCGGATTTCTGCTTGTGGTTTTATTTTATTATTTGACTTCTTCATTAAACTTCTTCCTCTATTTCTAAACCAACAGGGTCACGCACAAAAAGTTTCACTACTGGCTCGACATCTCGCAAGCTGCGCTGGGCTTTGAATTTTTGCCGATCGCTACTTTCTTTGTCCGCCTTGGGGTCAAGGGCATCAAGTAGTAAAGGGGCTGCCATCTCTACTTCATTGCGTTGATATTGTAGGCGTTGGTCTTGCACGGCAATATGTTGCCATGTATCTAAACGGTCTATAACTTGTCGCCGGATTTCTTGACGCAGACTTTCGGCTTCATCGGCTTTTAAGGGGCTATGTCCTTCTGCACGTTTAACGATCGCATCCACCACAAAATCTAAAAGCAGGCGATGTTGGGTAATTTGAGCAGCACCTAGAGGCGCTGTCATCTCTGCATTACCTAATCTGGCAAGGGCAACGGTAACACCTGATAAACCGCGATCGATGGCGCGGGGTGAGAAGGGAGTAACGCTACTTGCTTCCACTGTGCGGTAGAAAGTATCATGCCAGATTTGAAAACGTTCGTAGTGAGAGCGATCGCGCGGTCGGTGAATGTTGAGTAAGGTAACGACTAAACCAGGTTTTTCAGCTTCTCGACCGACGCGGCTGGTGGCTTGGATGTATTCAGCAGTGGTTTTCGGCTGTCCTAAAACTACCATCAGCCCTAAGCGGGTGATATCTAGCCCTACGGAAATCATGTTAGTTGCTAGGGCAATATCAACTCTTTCTTTCTCATGAAAAGGTAAAGCTAGACGACGTTTGGTATTAGCAATTTTGTTAGTGCTGATGCGAGAGGTTAATTCTTCCGGTTCATCATCAATTTTGCGATCGCAAAATAAGCTAAACGGTTCTTGGTAGCGACGGCGATCGCCATAATGACTCAGGCGGGAGTTTACCTCATCTTCCACTAGGCGGCGACTACCACCCAATTCCCGCAGGGAATTAAAATAACCTAGCAGTGTCATATAAGGGTCAGCAGGATTATGCTGATTTGTTTTTCCGCCGGCATCTTCCCAAGCTTGTTTAGCTGCTCCCAACAGGGCTAAGTATGCTCGTAACAGAACTACTTTAAGGCTGCGTCCTTGGGCTACAACTCCGACATAAAGCCGTCCCGGTGTTTTAGTGATTGGTACGGTTTCGGCAAAAAAGGAGTCGTGGCGATCTGGCCCAGGAGGCGGAAAAATATCTACCTGGCTGTGACTAAACAAAGCTTGAATTTGGCGCTCCGCACGGCGGACTGTAGCAGTGGAGGCAATAATCTTCGGTCGGATAGTTTTATTATTGTGCGTCACACTACACAGAACATCGATAACCGTTTCGTATAATCCCACCATTGTTCCCAGAGGCCCAGAAATCAAGTGCAATTCGTCTTGAATAATCAAATCTGGTGGAGGTAAATTTTTGTCTAAGGCTCGACCTTTGGTTTTAGCATCAGCTGGCCCAGTGAATCCTACTTTTTCATCAAAATGAGTTACCTTGCCAAATAGCGCTCCAGTTTGACCAACCCAAGGCAGATTCGCAAATTTATCAACGGTGGAAATTATGAAGCAAGGAAGCCGTCGATAGATTTGTTCATCTACGGCTACGATGGGTAGGGGATTGTTGCCTTTAAATACACAAGCAGGTTTACCATCCGCGTGTTTTTTCCGATTGTCGCAGATTACCCGCAGGTCAGTAGGTGCATCCGCAAGTGGTAAAAGTTGAAACGATCGCGCTTTCAATTCCGTGCCACACCAAGGACACCTTTCTAGGGGAATCGGCTTTGGTTTATGAGGATAATGCCGATCAAATTCTTGAGTCCGCGCCCAAGCTGAATTATCTTTGTCGCCTTTTTTACCCATTTTATTGGGTGTGGCACCCTGCCCAACCCACAACCCAATCTCAAAGGGATGCTTACCTAGTCTAGGATTTTGCTGACGTTCTAGTTCTAAGGCACAGACGAGGGTTGCGGCTCTTTCCAATTGGTCTAGAGTCAGGAGGCGCAGAGTGTAGCGCATGAGAACGCTGACACCAGCAGAGTGGATACTAGGATCGCGCAGACGACGCAGCACGAGAGTAAACGCTGCCAACCCTAAATAGGCTTCGGTTTTGCCGCCACCAGTGGGAAAGAACAGCAAATCTACTATTTCCCGATCTGGATGTTCTGGTTGAGCAATGCTCAGGATGTTCAACAGCAGAAAAGCTAGCTGGAAAGGTCGCCACTTCGGTGGTGAAAAGTCTTCAGGGGATTTGTCTGGATTATCGTGAGTTAGGCGTTGTCTTCTAGCAGTTGCTAGGGCTTGGTTAGCAATTTGAAAAGCTTCTAACACCAGAGGATCGTCTAAAGCTTGTAATCCGGCGGCTATGCGTTGCTTAATTCTGCTAGCTGTGGTTAATAATTCACTCTTCATCTTTCTCTGGTGCGGTTCAGTGGGGGCTGCGGCTTGCTGTTTGGTAATCCAGTCAGTATATGCAGTCACCATTGGGTAAACCATCTCAGATATAGTTGCCGCGTCTTTTGCCTTAGCTAGTGCTTCCATGCCTAGTTCTAGCCCCGGAATTTCTGCTGGTTCTACTCTGGCCACCTCTGCTGTGGGCATCCAGTTAGTACGAATTTCTTGACAGATATGATTCGAGCTAAGGATAGTAATAGCAGAAACGTTGTGTCCAACAGCATATTCGCAATCGTTGCGGTATTGCAGGCTTGACACCGCTTCGTCCCTGTCTTGGCTGTTTTGCCCCCGCAAGTTAGGGCGGGATACAAAAGCGTCAGCTGTGCGGATGGTGAGGCAGGCTTGAAAAATAAAACTGATGTCGTGCTTTTGGTTGGGATTGTTGCTGCGGTAGTTAACTAAGAATACTGAAACTGAACGCGTACCAACAGGGAGTTTTTGTTGAGGTGATGAAGCTACAGCCCGATTTGACACAAATAACTTTAAGCCGTTGCTGTCTGGAACTTCAATCTGAATTTTTCGCTGATTTCCCAGCAGGGAAATAGGCATACTAATGCAATGAGGAGAGCGTTGCCATAATTCTTGCTTGGCTGACTGGGGATTCTCGCTATCATCTAATTCTGTTTCGCTTTCAAGAAATTGGTAGTCACCCCATTGCACAGTTATATTCAGTTCTGTGGTATTTTCTGGTAGAAGAAAGCTCAAGCCAATGGAAGAAGGAAAGTGAGCTTTACGGGCTGAGGAGGCTTCGGGAGCATTGGCATCTTCATTAGTATCACTGCTACTAAGTTGTTCGAGTGTGTCATCTGCTGTTTCGTCCGATCGCACTTCAACAGGCGCTCCAAAAGGTACTAAAAAACCTGTAAGATACCACTTAGAAGGAGCTTGGGTGAGGATTTCCTCGCCATATTCAACATCATCAGGGGTTGGCCCCACCAAGTCTAGTTGCATGGCGCGGATTAAATGCGATCGCACTTCGGCAGATGTGGTCATAATGAGGGCAGGGAACAGGGAATAGGGAACAGGGAACAGTAAGTGTTCATAAATGATTTAGGATGGCTATGCTTTTTTGGGAATTCATCGGTATGGCTAACGTTGAACCTCTCACATAGAAGTAGAGGGAAAATCAGGAATAGTTAAAGTCGTTTCCGTCGCCTTGCGAGATTTCGCTACTTTTTTAGTATTCCCTTTTCCCTTGGATTTCTCAGCAGCCTTACCGCCTAAAATTTCCGCTTCGGCGCGTTGCTGGTTGAGTTCGAGTAAGCGGGCTAATACTTCGTCATGAATTTCTTCAGCCCAACGGTAGCGCCAAGGCTTTTTCTTCTGGCGTTTGCTGGTGTTTTCGTCGTCTTCTTCGTCTTCGTAGTCAAGCAGGAAGGTGCAGTCTGTGGAAATATCTGTCCAGCCGTAAGCATTGAGGACAGCCCGATCCATTTGGGCGTGGAGTAAGCGTAGTTGTAAAATATCGGGGTGGCGTTCGTCGGGATCGTGGAAGCGGTTGTATGTGTCGGTGAGTCCCTGGTTGTTACGAACCATTAAGGCGGCGCGGTATTCATAGTAGGTTTTACCCACAGTTTCTAGGGTGCAATTGATTTCCCAGTTTTCGGGGAAGGCGAAGGTTTCAAAGCAATCGGTAGGAGAATAGTTAAGATCATCCTTCATAGTAGAAGAAAAAAATCGTGCAAATATTTCGTGAATACGACTTTGTAAAATAGTAAAAGCTGCATTTTTATCTATTGCTAAAACGACTAATTTATGAGAATAAACCATCCCATTTGGTAAAAATGCAAAAGATAAATGTTTACCGATAATACAACTTACCAATACACGATTAAGAGGGGCTATCGCTTTATTACCCTCTTGGTTTCTACGCCCAAAAAGCCACCACTGACGGCTATAGCTTCCTGGCTTATTCTTTCGTTCTGGAAAAACTTTTTCTTTGACTATCTTATACAAATCTGAATATTCTTGCGCTTCCGTCTCACTCATCTCACCAAAATTAATTACATAGCGATGATGTGAATGAGTCGGACTAGAGTTAACCTCTTCTCCACCAATATAAGGAAATATTCGCTCTTGATTTTTGGGATTTTGTTCAATCAAACGGTGCATTTCTGGAATAGGTGTAGTGTCAGGGTTGGAATCATCAAATGTGAAACCCATTCCCAGCACAATGCTACCAATGAAACTTTTATTAGTATTTGCTAATAAAACAGCAGGGTTTTTATGTCCACCTGACTTAAATAGAAAGGCAGAAATTAAGTCAACTTCGCGCCCATCTAACAGCTTTATACCTTTATACTCACCTTTAAAAATGTGAACTACACTTACAATAACGGCTGCTAAACCCGGCCAAATTAACCGCTTTTGAGCATTGTAAATTATACCTTCATTATGACAGATATAGCTTAATCCACTGCTACGTGTATCACCTTGAAAAATAGTATTTGTAGCAATCAAGCCAAAAGAGCCAAACTTCCGTAACAGTGTAAACGCTCGTCTGAAAAAGTGAGCAACTAAATCACTATTGTTATTAGCTTCTGGATTTACTACAGGCAACCAATCTCTATAACTATCTCCTAATACTGTACTAATTCGTTTACCACCTAAAAATGGTGGATTACCAACAATCGCATCAAACCCCGGATTATCTCTATCAAATACCTCTGGAAGTTCAATCTCCCAATTAAACGCGGGAACAGGTTTTTCACCATACCGCAACTCTGCACAAATTCGCCTGACATCTAAATCATCTTCTTGATTTTTCTGCCTGTTATAAAACTTTAACCATGAATTATCACGCTCATCCTTTCTCGCCTTATCCTTATCCTTAGCGAAAAAGGAAGCAATAACTAAATCCCCTTTTAGCCGAATATCATGCAACTCTGTTTCTATATTTTCGTAAAAAACACGCTTCGCTGCATAATTGTCCTCATCTAACTTGTGAATTACATCTCTGTCAAACTTCACCTTCTCCATCGACAGATTAAACAAAGGTAAATTGGGGTCTGTATAGGTTTTATCTTCATCCCAATTAAACGTTTTAATTTGTTCAGAAGTTAACCCAACTAAGGAATCACCCCATTTCAACGCATGGTCTAAAAAAGTAAAAGGATGAGCTTTCGCCAAAGTCGCCAGCCACAAAGATAACTTAGCCAAATTCACTGCAAAAGGGTTTTTATCCACACCATACAAACACCGTTGCGCCACTAACCGCCGCGCATAAAGTAATGGTTCTTCATCAATTGGAATTTCAGGTAATACGTTTTGCTTATTCCACGCTTCAACTAATTTTTCAGCCAACTGACGACAACTTTCGACCAAGAATGCCCCTGACCCCATCGCCAAATCACAAACTTTCAACTCTAAAATCTGCTCAGGTGTGGGGTTTTCTCCCAAAGCTGATAAAATCGGTCTGAGGGTTTCTTTAACAATCGGCTCTGTCAAAGTACGAGGCGTATAATGAGTACCACTACGCCGCAGTTCTTCCCCCGGTTGCAAATACAGAGAACCCACAGGCATTAAACTCGGCGTTTTCGGTGATACCTTGCGTCCTAACGCCGCCACTACATCCTCTGCTGTCCTCGCATCCTTGAACTCAGTTAGGGATTTACCAGTAATTTCGCAACCTGCAACATCCTTTAAATATTTAGCCCGTTCTCCCACCTTAGTTTTGAGAACTTCCTCAACGCTGACAACAACTGTCACCGAAGATTTGGAACCTTTAGGTTTACTCCAAACACCGATGGCAGGACTACTTGCTCTTTCTACCTCATAGCCCGTAACTGCTTCATAAACAGAGCCAAGTTTCTCAACATCCAAAGAACGGTAAGACAGGCGTTCTCCATCCAGTACCAGCAACCCTTGCAATACTCTGTGAATGACACCATCTGAAACGCGAGGGGGTTCAAGACTTTCCCCTGTTTGATATGCTGTATACTGGGGACGACCTTCTAAAAACGGATATTCATCTGGGTCAAATAGTTGCCCATGACGAGCAGGTAAGTACAAATCAGCATGACCGCCGCCGTCGTAAACCAAACGAAACAGACTCAGCAACCATGCCCAAGCACCATACCGTTGATCCATTGTATCTGGGTAGTTGCCTGCATCTTCTCTTAAGCGCTCGTAAAGTCCACTAACTGAGTAGTAGCGTGTATAAACTGCATCTTGAGACATCAGTCCACGGTCTTCAGCGTAAAGCAGGAACACCAACCGTAGCAAGATGGTAATCAGTCCACCGTAAATATGCTGGGGTGCAGTCGTGGCAATATCACTTATTAAGCCGCTTTTAGTAGTTGCATCTGCTATTTGGAAGCCGCGCAGTAAATCCCATAATGCCTCTAATACCTGCTCTGCTAGCTTAATAGAGACATCGTTTTGATATTTCCGGCTTTTCTCCAGAATTGCAGACAAACGGCGATCGCTAGGGACATTAAACAATCGATCAGCCGAGAGCAACATCTCCATTGCACCCAAAATCAGCCGCCCAGATACCTCACACATTGCCTGCACAGGAAAAGTCAGGTGTCCCGATGACTCACCAAGTGGTGCATAAACCAAACGCAATTCTGTATTGTTGCACAATAGCCCAATGTAAACTTTTGTTTCTTTTAAAAGGCGCTCAAACTTAGACTGGGGGCTGGCGTGCCAACCAGTAGATTTACTATCCTCCGCGCCTGCATTGTCGAGTTCAGTCCCATCAGGAAGCACCTGTACCAGCATCATCCAACCGCCATTAGGGTCGGGTACAGCATATGTGGGTGTCAAAACTTCGTTGTAATCTGGGAGTGCGATCGCTAATGACTCTGGACTGACAACTAAATCTTCTGGTTGCCAACCTAAAACATTGATAGTAAAAGCAGGAAAGTCGTCAATTCCAAAGGTTTTCTTGCCTATGTCACCGGAGACGGGTTCGCGTCTGGCAACTTCTTGCAATGTTTGTTGCAGTTCTACCACATTGCGGTTAACCACAGCTTGGGCTGCTGACAATGCAGGCGGAGACACCACCAACCCCACCGGCTGGAGAAAGCCTAACCATTCTTTATGTAACCGAATTTCTGGATCGTTTGCCATTGTTTATACTCCCTCTAGCCGGAAATCGGCCATAAATAAATTACGCCGACTGGCTCAACCCGCACTGCTTTTACTTTGTAGGCGGCTTCAATCCGGGCTGGTTCTGAAATTAGTTCGGTTGCGATCGCTTGCAGGCGTTTTTCCCAATGGCGACGGTCTGCATCCAATTGGCGCTGTTCTTCTATAAATGGAAGAGACAACTGCACTGCCTTAGATTCTTCTTGGCACTTGAGAATTCGCGTCTGCTGTTCCTCCAGAATCTTCTTCATCTCAGCAGCTTCTTTAGTACCGCGATTGGCCAGGTTTTTCTCAGCCCTTTCAGCCAAAGCTGTGGCGCGGCGTTCCAGATGAGGAATTAATTCTGCTACATCTTGGGCAGCACTTTTTTTCAATCGCTCTTTTACCGCTTCGGCAACTTCCAGCAAGTGAGGGGAAGCTAGGGAATTTTCCAGTAATTCCAGTACGTTGTCTTTCTCGCCTTCTCTTAAAGATTGAAGTTTCTTGCGTCCTCGGCTGATTGGGTCTGACCATTCTGCTGCTACTGCAATTACTTGGTCGTGTAAGCGAGAAGCCCGTTCACCATACAGAGCCAGCCGTCCCAGCGCAATCACTTTTGGCATTGGGTCATTAGTTAGACAAACACAAGCACGAGTTAATTCATCGTGCAAGAAACCCTGAGCTAAAAACCTGCTCAGTAAACGCTGGACAATTCTGTGTTCTAAATGCAGATGAACTACATCCCCATCTAAAGAACCAGGATCTCGAAAAACTACAGGACGAATCGGTGCTTCTTTTCGCCATTCCCAAGGCTTTTGTCCGATTTTTCGAGGTGTTCTCAGGGTATCAAGTGTAGTTGACCATGTTGGATCTGCACCAGTACGCTGGTCGAGAGCCGGAATTGTCCAACGCGCAGTTACAGGATTGTTAGCAACTTCATTCACATCTACAGGGGCAAGTGTTGGGACTCCCAGAATTTCTAAAGAAGCAGAGATGGCATTACGGAAGTGATTGTCATCTAGTCCCAACCACTTCCGCGATTCTTGCAACATTTCTTGTAAATTCTCAACTTGTTTAGTCAAATCCTGTTGGCGGAGTCTGGCTTGCTCCAGTTCCTCATTAATTACCTGTGTGTTTACTGTTTCCTTGTTACTGAGTTGCTCTGCTTTATTAATAGAGTCGGCAAGATTATTTACTTCTTGGTGGCGAATTCCATTAGCGAGTAGGCGCGACACATTTCTTTCAACTACTGGTGCAAGGCTGCCAAGTTCTTGTTGAATCGTGGCTGTTTTCCGCACCAGTACATCCAATACTTTGTCTTCTGTGCGTTGCGGTAAAACAAAGTAGTAACAATGGACAACAGGCGATCGCTGTAATTTGCGGTCAATCCGTCCGTTACGCTGTTCCATCCTTGATGGGTTCCACGGCACATCAAAGTGGAACAAGTCAGCACAGTTATTTTGCAGATTCACTCCCTCCCGTGCTGCATCTGTAGCAATCAGGATTCGTAGGGGATGACGTGCTGGATCAGCGTTAAATGCACTTTTAATCGCTTCGCGGCGTTCTTCTCCAA
This sequence comes from Nostoc sp. NMS2, assembly GCF_017115105.1. Taxonomy (GTDB): domain Bacteria; phylum Cyanobacteriota; class Cyanobacteriia; order Cyanobacteriales; family Nostocaceae; genus Nostoc. The sequence continues at coordinate 46,592 of NZ_JABXKH010000109.1, read as the reverse complement.
TGCCCCCGTGAAATACATCTATGCGTTCTTGTTCGCGGTTAGAATTAGCGATCGCACTTTGTAATTGCTGTTGTAAATAACATTTAGTATCTGTATATTCTGTAAATATAATTACTCGTCTTTCTAACCAAGCAGCATTCGCTTGACCCAGATCGGGACAAAGATTTTGGCGAATCCACTCCACCAGTTGTTGAATCCTCGGATCTGGCTGGTAGCGAGAGGAATTAGCTACATCTGCCATTTCATCTAAAATTGCTAATTCACGCGCTGTTTGTCCGGCAGCCTGCATACTAGCTGCTGTCATTTGAGCATCTTCTTCTGCAATTACTTCCTCTTCGGAGAATTCAGCCCGTTCGTCGTCTGCACCAGGGGATTCAAACAGCAAAGGTAGACTGACTTGATGTATGGTGGGGCGGTGAGCCGCTTGCTTTTCCATCCCCGTCCGATGCACCTTTAAAGTCCGAGCAAATGCCTCAATGGAAGACAAAAGACGCTTTTGTAGTGAAGTAATCACCAGCATCGCCGTAGTCTGGGTAGATTTCGCTGCATCTTTGAGCTTTTCCTCACGCAGATTGCGATACTGTTGCAGCAATCGGGATAATTTGAGTTCTGGTGCGTCTTCTGGCAGGTTATCAATAACTATAGGAAGAACGTAGCGTTGGGGAAACTCTTCTCCAATCTCCCGTAAATCTTGTTTTAAGCGCCGCACCATTACTGTGTCCAGCAACTTGCGATTACGAACGGGTACTCCTCGGCAGAAACGCTGGGGGTCGAGAATTTCTAGTAAGGCAGCAAAGCTGTTGGAGTGTCCATTGTGGGGAGTGGCAGACAAGAACAGCTTGTGTTCAAAACGCGGTGCTAAATCTCGAACAGTTTTGGTAAGTTGGGAATCAACGGCATACTTTGCACCACTCGCAGGTGCAGCATTGTGAGCTTCGTCCAGGATGAGCATGGAAGCAGCCGCAAAATCACCAAGCCAGTCCCGTAATGGTGCGGCATAGGTTTCATCTCGTAGCAAAGCGTGGGAAATAATGAACCTAGTGTGTGTCATCCAAGGGTTAATTCCATAACCCCGTTCTTGACGACGGGCAGCAATAAACTCACGATCCAGAATCATAAATGTGAGTCCAAAGCGACTCTCCATTTCTTCTTGCCATTGCCTTACCACTGACGGCGGACACGAGATAACGACTCGTCTAACCTTTTGCCGCATCAACATCTCACGCAGTATCAGCCCTGCCTCGATGGTTTTCCCCAAACCGACATCATCGGCAATAAACAAACCAACTCTCGGCATCAGTAAAGCTTTACGCAGTGGTCTCTAGCTGATACGCTTTGACTTCTATACCTGCTCGGTAAGGCGCTTGGAAAAGCTTGGCATCTGTGGAGGTTACGCAATTCCACCGTAATGTGTGCAGATAGGCAGAAAATAGACGCGGATTATCAAAACCTCGATTTGCTATGGAATCCCAAGATGTTGCCCCGACGATTTTGGCATCTATTTCCCGTTCCCAAAGAACTTCTAGCGATTCTCCTAACGCATCATCTTCTAAACAAGAAAGACTAACTTTAGTGTCTTGCTCTGGAGACGGTTTCGACACAACTTCTTCTACAAGATATTGCCGCGATCGCACGCGCACAATCTGTCCAGTTACAATGTCAGTCACTCGTGTCTGCCCCCTTGTAACTCGGCTGGTATTATCCCTCCTCTAATCATGAAAAACTCACTCCCCTAAACCCTAATGCCTGGTTAGCTTGGAGTGCTAATCTACAACCATCTTTTTGAAAGTTGCGTTGCAGGTATAAAATAGCTTTTAATCTATTTGTTCTTTAGCACCTGCTACATCTTAATGATGTTATTTTATATACGTCTATAGCAAGTGGCTATTTTCAGCAGAAAACTTTGTAATTCCTAAATGAAGAGAGTCTAAAAGGTATAATCTACCTAATATCACATAGACAATTATTGGATTAAAATTAAATAGTAATCTATTGCTCAGTAATATCACTTAAAATATTTAGGCTGAATTGCGTATACTTAAAGTAACCTGATAAACTAGCATTATTTAACCACTGTCAACCAACATCGAGAATTGCTCACAGAGATGGAAGCCCTCAAGTAGTTCTTGATAGAGAAAGTACCCTTGAGGGTACTGTGAATGGTATTGAGCCGAGATACGTGTAAAAACCTGCAAGATGGTCTGTAAACCGTTGATATATCTAGGTTTCAAAGATTTCTGGTGGAAGATTAATAGCAGCCTCCAATGGTTGGGGAATATTATGTAAATTCACCACATAATCACCGTATCTTTTGATATGTCTTGTTATGTATGGACTCATTGCTGCAAGGTGTCGCATAGGAATCAATTCGCCCTGTGACATTAACGTTTGGATAGCCAACGACATATCAACCGTATTCTGCAAAATAACTGCGCTTGCTACCAAATCAAGATACTTCAGCCGCTTTTCCTGCTCAATAGGATCATTTTCAGTAATCGCTCCCAGCTTACCGAAGAACACCCAGTCCAGAAAGGCATTGTACATCTCCACAATATTCGTTATCGCTGTAATCTCATGGCGAAGAGCCACATTAGAAACATAGTCGAGCAAAAACATTGTTCGCACTACCTTGCCCAACTCAAGAAAAGCTTGATAAAGTCGATTTTTCTTACTATAGCTACCCAATTTACGTAGAAGCATCGAAGGCATCACCTTACCTGCCTTAATTGACAGTACTACACGTATCATGTCATACCAATGAATCTTGATTAAATTCCAATTGACCACGCCCTTAAACAACGGTTCGATATACTTGTAAGTAACATCTGCGCTGGGGCGAACAAAAGTTAAATCTTTCCAGTTACGGATACGCGGCATCAATTTGATACCGAGAAGATAGGAAATAGCAAACACAGGCCCAGATTGACCTTGAGTATCTGCGTGCAAAGTATCCGGTTGAATATCTGAGAGATTTTTCAACAGCCCATCCAAAATATAGACAGCCTCCCACACACCACAGGTGATAAAGTGGGTAAACAAAGCAATATATTTATCAGAGACATGGTGATAGGCGATACCACCGTAACCGCCGTAGCGGATGTGATACTCGCTGTGTAAATTATTCTCGTATATCTCAAACTTGCTTCCGTCAGCAGCAGCCTTTTTCCCTGTACCCCAGCAAGACGGTAAACTAAAACGGTTGTACGTATTGATAATATCCCGAATTGCAGCTTCAATTTTGGCAGCACTAATATGGCGACGGTTTGTATAAGAAATCATGTGACTTGTCACTGCACCTTGGGAATGACGAGCCATCTGATTAGGGCCAAGATTACAGCCGTAGCTAAAGGTAGTAAAAATATAACGTTCAGCAGGATCAGATATTTTTGGTTCGCTTCCTGAAAATAGACCAAAATGCCTTGTCCAGTTCAACCAATGCTCAACATTGCAAAGGATTTCTAAGATACTGCGCTCCGGCATCAAAGCCCGAATTTTTGATTCTAATTCTTCCACTTCATCCGTTTGAGCTAGGGATGGGATTCTTTTAAGTACAGGTTCTCCGTCTTTATTGATAGTGAATTGTTTATCAACCGCACAAATATTATCTACAACGAAAGCTACCTGTGCTAATTTATCTTGTAGGTGTTTAACAAAGTCATCTGGGTTAGCAGGAAATTCAAGTAAGCGACAGTATTCTTCTATCAAAGGTTCGCATTCAGCATGACTCAATAATTGTTCGCGGAAATCGGCATAACTTGACGAACCCACAACACACGCATCTCCTGTTTTAAATTCAGTTGCTAGATTTGAAAAGATGCAAATTTCTAACTGCTGACGAACCAAAACCTCAGCTCCATCAATTTCTTCTACAACTAGCGCACGCCAGTTACTACTAATAAAATCTAAATCAATCTCAAAAGGTAAATACTTGGCGCGTTTGTGTTGATTTTCTAACACGAACTTTAATGCTTCAATTACTGACTCATCAGCAGAAGTAGAGAGAATATCTAAAGAACGTACCAAACTAAAAAGTGCTTTCCGATTGGCAGAATAAAACCGCCACATCAACGGTAAATGGTTATTGGTGTTGTACGCTGCAATCTCATCCAACTTTTGCAACAGCAATTCTGTACCACCATGTTCATCCAAAATTGATTGCACCTGTTCTCCAAAAATAGCATTATCCTGAGTTTCTTTGGCTTTTGTAGATGCTTTTAATACTTGCCCAAAGGTAGCCAATAACTCTGATGTTTCAGTTAAATGTTTGTCGCGTAATTCCTGCAATCGCTGTTTAGCATTATTTTGAATCTTGAGGATACGTTTAATAAACATATCAACAAGATAATCACGGGTGTTAACCTGTGCCTCGTACAATAGACATAACAGCAACGTCCGACGTTTGGGTAAATTAATATCTTGAAATTCCGAGATATCCAAAGCCCTAGCCTGTGCTGCAAAATGTCTAACTTTGGTGATAGCAATACTTTGTAGCAGTCGCTTGGCATCACCAAAGGTCATAAGAATATCAAACTTACTTTGTAGGAGTTTTATCCCACTAAGTTTGGCACTTTTAGGTGGCGATTTCAGTAAATTAAGTGTGGCATTTTCATCTAGCTCATTATTCGTAACCGCTAGCAATTGGTCTAAATAAATCTGCTCGTTGATGGAAAGCCCTTCAGAACAAAGTGCAAACAAGCGATTATTGACCATTGAACGAATGTGGCGAATTAATCGGTCAAGGGTACTAAATGCTGGTAACTCGTATCGTTCTTTAACTAATTCTTCAATGGCTACATTGATTAAATCAGCAGGGTGGTCTTTTACCTCCGCAGCTTCTGCAACTAATGCGGCTATTAATCTTTGACCTGCCTTATCATACTGTTTGACTTTCAGATAATCCCGAATCGCCTGAAGATAAGTGTAGCGTTGGCGTTCGGATGGAATGGCTTTTACCCAATCTTGTAACTTTAAACACGACCGTAGATGTTTAATAACCGCAATTGGTACTAGTTCGGGGTGGGGAAAATAACCAAGCCGTTGGAAGGATTTTAGCATGACCATAAAACTAAGAAATCCTTCGTGGCTCTTAGTTTTGGACTTTGCAAGCTTGATTTCTTCGCTTTGTGGGGTATAAAGCTCTGCAAGCTCTTTTGGGTTAGGAAATTGTTTGAATTTAGGATATGCAGTCCGGTCAATTAAGCGGTACGCAGTTGCGGGCTAGTTGTGGGAATTGTGGTGAGTTGGTGGTGTCGTTGAGGTATAAATTTTGTCCACTATGTGGAAAGCCTTATAAGGATGGAAGCCAAAATCGATGAAAGCTATATACAACAAGGCTTTCCAGACCATCTTGCAGGTTTTTACACGTATCTCGGCTCAATACCATATAGTGTTTTACATTTGTTAACGAAAGATTTGACCGAGATAAAGTATCAGGGAAAATCCCCCTACCCAAAGTTTTATGAGGTTGTGATTCTGCCAAACCAACTATCGACACGAGATGATATTTCTAGGAGAACGTATCTCCAAGAATATGCACCCCCTGATTTGTGGGAAAGAGTGATGGCTTATTGGCAAGCAAACTTACACAACTTTGTACCCAGACCGGACTCGTCTCAAAGCTCGGATTATACGAAAAATGCACAATGGATGTCTGCCTTGAAGGAGTTAGCACCGCAGAATTATGATAGTTTGTTGTCCCAATGGAAAGTCCAGCATAAGCGACGACCTAATTTGTGGAAAGCGATGAGAAATTTGGGATTGGATTGATGTAATGCTTTTTGTATGTGGCATGGGGAGTACACAATTAGGTTGCAGCACATGAAGTTTTTCAACGACCTACCCCAGGAGTGTCAGCAGGTTCTGGAGATTAGCAATCGCCTTCCTTGCTCAAATATATTCCGATTCACTCTTTGGAGACTGTCAAAAGTCTGTTGCAGTCGTTGGGGAAGGTGAATCGTCCTTATCTAACTGAGTTGGAAGAAAAACTTTTGAGCCTTCTAGAGTCTGAAGTTAAAGTGTAATAGCTAACTGCGTTGTCAACTCTTCATAAAACTGTTTATGTGAACCTGAATAATTTTCTGCGCCTAAACGTGTTAAATATCCCTTTTTGCTTGTGTAAGGATTAGGGATATAGCTGTAAATGTATAGTTTTCTGGATTCGGGATTTTCAGACCAACCAATATTGAACGCAGCATACTTGGGAAAAAAGGTGATTGCATTGTAATAATCAATGTAATCGTGAATCCACCATGCTAAGGCTGTCCAATCGGCAGTTTTCTCATAATAATCAATGAAAGAATTCACAATAATGCAGGCTGTAGCACCCATATAACCTTTAGCGTCTGGAACATCCCAGATATGAACTGCATAGTTAGATTCGTTACTAGCACAATTCTATTGGTTTTTATTTTCTGCACCTTTAGCATTGACAGCAGATGACCGATATCCAGAGCGAATGCTGATTCTTCCGAAAGCTTTTTGAATTGGTTCTAGAACTTGCTCACAAAGACTTTTACCGGAGGCGATCGCCAAATCAGGATTATCTGGTATATTTGGAATCCCTTCAATTTGAGAAATTTCTGAGTGCAGAAAATCACGCATAAAAAAGTTTTTTGACAAACGTACTCGACCTAATTCTTCCAATGATTTGACAGTTTGTGGTCTTTTCATCATTGTTAATTTAATTTGATGCGACGAATACCCGCAAATATACCTTAAGTGATGGAATGGGAGGGATGACTGTGGCGAACTACGCTGAAGCAGTTATCAACTACTTCCAAAATCTACTTTGCAATCAACTCTGAAAAAATATTGTTGAACAGGAGGAGCAAAGCGATCGCCTAGTAGATTACAGTTAACAGTTATTAAATGTATTCTTTCGAGAATCATTGAGAAAGTATAAAATAAAACTGTTTTTGGCGGTATATTATTTGTAACAGTAAGTAAAATTAACCCATAGTTAGCAAGATAGCTCTGTGCTTTCGGAGTATTCTAATGAGCTTAATTAACCTGGATCTGGTCTTCAACGCAATTACTAGCATTGCCAACCCTTTAATTAAAGAAAAAATTCTGCGTTCGGAGACTGTAATTAAGTTACTCCAGCAATTTCACCTCGATCCAGAGCATCCACCTGCTGATTTTAGTGGTGTTTACGCTTACGCCTTGGTAGAGTACGGTGTTGGCAAACCTAAGCCATTGCTCGAATTGTTCCGACAACCAGCAATTAAACAAGCTTTTCGCACAGCATTAGACCACAATAACCCCTCAATTCTCCTTTCTGAGGTTGATGCTTTTCTAGATACCTATACCTTGGGTGATGACATCAGTAGTTTGGAACTTGATGTCAGGCGAGAAGTGGCTGAATTTGCAACTGTATTTATTGAAGTTGCGAAACGCACTCGCACACCCTCTGATGTTTTGCTAAACCAGAAAATTAGTTCTCTACATAAAAGGATTGCTTGTATCCAAGAACAACTGGAAAGATTGCCAACGCTGGAGGGAATTCGGACAGAAATAGCAAGGTTGGCAGTAGAGAATTATCCCGCACTACCAGGAACTGCAACTGAAAATCAATGTAGAGCGATCGCACTTGCCCAGCAGATGCGAGGATGGTTTGAAACCTTGGGCTATGACTTTGAAAAATATGAAATCTGGGCAGAGGAATATTTTGAATGGATAATTCACATCCCAGTACGTCGCAGTTATGACCGTATTCTTATACGTGGCGTTGCAGGAGAGGTGGGACTGAGTGATGTCATGGCGTTGCGTTCCTCAGTTGAAGAACAAAAAACTGATGAAGGATGGTTGGTAACTACCCGCCGGATTTCCCGCGCAGCAAGGGATGAAGTCAAGAAGGAAGAAAATCATCGCCTTGACTGCTTTACATTTGACGAACTGATTGACTTAGATGCTGACTTTAATAGTTATCTCGACTGGTTAGAAGTAGAAATCAAACGTCGAAAAATTGATACCAAGTATGTACCGCTTGCTTGTACTAAAGAAGAAATTGAGCCAATTACTAAGCGGCGAATTGGGGTGAGTCGATATGAGGAAGAGGACGGCTGGATTGATGGTTACATCGATTTGTGGCTGGATGACCCTGCCAAAGAGCATATTTCAATTTTGGGAGAATTTGGTACAGGTAAAACTTGGTTTGTCTTTCACTATGCTTGGACAGCATTGGAACGTTACCGCGATGCTCAAAAACGTGGCGTTGAACGTCCCCGTCTACCTTTGGTAATTACCTTGCGTGACTTTGCCAAAGCACTAAATGTTGAGAATGTTTTGGCAGGTTTCTTTTTTACCCAACACAATATCCGCATCAACAGCGAAGTCTTTGACCAACTCAACCGCATGGGTAAGTTGCTGCTCATTTTCGATGGCTTTGACGAAATGGCAGCAAAAGTTGACCGCCAACAGATGATTAACAACTTTTGGGAACTGGCGAAGGTGGTAGTTCCCAGTGCTAAAGTCATCCTCACCTGTCGTACTGAGCATTTTCCAGAGGCGAAGGAAGGACGTGCTTTACTAAATGCAGAACTACAAGCATCAACTAAAAAATTAACTGGCGAAACACCTCAATTTGAAGTCTTGGAACTGGAGAAATTTAACGACGAACAAATTCGGCAGTTATTGTCATACCAAGCTGAACCAGCAACAGTTGAACAAGTAATAGGCAATCCGCAATTATTAGATTTAGCCCGTCGCCCGGTGATGACTGAATTAATTTTAGAAGCATTGCCAGATATTGAGGCGGGTAAACCTGTGGATATGTCACGGGTTTACTTGTATGCAGTACGGCGCAAGATGGAACGGGACATCAAAGCGGAGCGTACTTTTACTTCCCTTGCAGATAAGCTGTATTTTCTGTGCGAGTTGTCTTGGGAAATGCTGTCTAACGACCAAATGAGCCTGAATTATCGGCTGTTCCCAGAATGTATTCGCTACTTATTTGGTTCTGTTGTTCAAGAACAGAAGGATTTAGACCACTGGCATTATGACATGATGGCGCAGACGATGCTTGTCCGCAATGCTGATGGTGACTATACTCCAGCGCATAGATCGCTGTTAGAGTTTTTTGTGGCGTATAAATTTGCAGCAGAGTTGGGGGCGTTGGCTAGCGATTTTACGGAATTAGCCCAAGCACAGTCAGGTTTGGATAGCAGTACAGCGCCTGTTGATTATACTTGGTCTGGTTATTTTTCGCGTCAATTGGATAATACTGGGTGTATGGCGATGCCTGCGGCAACCCCTTTGGGGAACGCACCGCTCAGGCAATTTAGAAGTGAGCCTTTGAATAAGTTGAGAGAGACTTTTGGTAAAGTGCCTTTGACAAAAGCAGTGATGGATTTGCTTTTGCCGATGTTAGGTGATAACGAGTTTCTTATTAAAGTTATTGAGGCGACACGGGGCAAAAGTGAGCATGAAGCGGGTTATGTTGGCGGGAATGCAGCGACGTTAGCAGTGAAAGTTGATCAGGCTGCGTTGGAAGGGAGAGATTTTAGTGACACAGTAATAAAGGGTGCTGATTTTAGTAATGCTCGCTTACAGTATGTTAATTTTAACGGAACGAATTTAGTTGATTCAACTTTTACTCAACTTTTTAGCAGAGTTCATTGTGTTGCATTTAGTCCTGACGGTAAATTTTTAGTGGCAAGTGACTCAATAGGTCAAATTTACCTATGGAAAATAGGAGAAGAGAAACAAATTTTTGCATTTCAAGCGGATACTCTTTGGATATGGTCAATCGCTTTTAGTCCAGATGGTAATATTTTTGCCACTGCTGGGGGAAGTAAAACTATAAAATTATGGGATTTAAAAACAGGTCAACTTCTAAAAACTTTAACAGGACATACCAATTCTATACGAACATTATCTTTCAGTTTAGACGGGCAAATTATTGCTAGTGCAGGCGAAGATGAAACTATACGTCTGTGGGATATTAATTCAGATGAGCATTTAAAAATCAATCTTGAAGATACTAATAGAGTCAATTCAATTGCTTTTAGCCCTGATGGAAAAATAATTGCGACCAGTAATTATAATGCCCAAAAGATATGTTTTTGGGATATTAAAACAGGAGAATGTATAAACATCTTCAAAGGAGATACTGGTCAGATAAAATCTATTTCTTGGAAATCTGATGGTACGAGTATTGTGAGTGGAAGCGCTGATGGAACTATATGTATCTGGGATATAAACACAGGTAATTGTCTTAAGACTTTATATGGGCATAGCGATGCAATTGAGTCAGTTGCTTTCAGCCACGATAATCAAATTATCGCTAGTGCTGGTGATGATAAGACAATTAAGTTATGGGATGTTAATAAAGGTATATGCCAAAAAGTTTTAGAAGGACATAATCAATCAATTTCATCAATTGTATTCAGTCCTGATAGTAAAATTTTGGCAAGTGGGAGCGAAGATCAAACTGTTAGATTGTGGGATGTTATAGAAGGTAAATGTCTCAAAATTTTACAAGGATACAGAAATAATCGGATATGGTCAACTATTATTAGTCCTGATGGTCAACTTATTGCCAGTGCTGGTGAAGAAAATATTATTAGGTTATGGTCTACAGCCGAAGGTAAGTGCCTAAAAACTCTATACGGACACTTGAAATGGTCTTGGTCATTAAGTTTCAGTCCAAATGGAAAAATACTTGCTAGTGGTAGTGATGATAAAACAATCAGACTTTGGAATGTTACTACGGGCGAATGTTTTCATATTTTACAGGGACATTTTGGTAGAGTTCGATCTATCAAATTTAGCCCCGATGGGAAAATACTTGCTAGTGCAAGTTCTGATGGAAGCATCAAAATTTGGGATATAAAATTAGGTCAATGTATAAATACTTTGACAGGACATCTGAACCATGTAGAATCAATAAGTTTTAGTCCTAATGGAAAAACTCTTGTCAGTTGTGGTTATGACTGCTTAATTCGACTATGGGATTTAAATACTAGTGAATGTATAAAAATTTTTAGTGGACATACAGATCATGTCTATTCTGTTGCATTTAGTCCCAATGGCAATATGATTGCTAGTGTCAGTCGTGATCAAACAATAAAATGTTGGAACATAAACACAGGAGAATGTATTGAAAGTTGGCAAGCACACCTTTATGGTGGAGTTTCATCAGTAATTTTTAGAGATAATTTGAGTATAGTAAGTTGCAGCACAGACAAAACTATAAAACTTTGGGACATAACAATAGGTGAATGTTTGAAAACTTTACATGGACACCTAGATGCAGTATGGTCAATTGCTGTTGCTCTTGACAGTAGAATTCTTGTTAGTGGTAGCCAAGATGAAACAATCAAAATTTGGGATGTTGAAACTGGCGAGTGTTTAAAAACCCTGAGAAGCGATCGCCCTTATGAACGCATGAACATCACAGGCATTAAGGGTTTAACTTCAGCCGAAATGGCCACCCTCAAAGCATTAGGTGCAGTGGAAGAAGGCGAATAGATCAGAGAAGATATGTAAGGATGCTTAGGCGAGCGTTCGCACTGCCAATTCTGACACGTATGGATTGTGGGATCGCCTACGGCGGAACGTAGCCCATCGCAGCAGCAAATCTATTCCCAGCCTTCTCCCTCTTCACCATACTGCGCTGGCGGTTCACCATCAGATTCAAGAATCTTGGGCTTTTTCATTTTGTCATTGGCTGGTTCAATTTTCTCTACATATAAATCAAATTCCCATTCTTGCAGTAAATCAAAGATAAATTGTAAATGACTGCCTACCTCTAAGGATAAATCGCCTAAACGAAAATCGCAGGTATCAGGAGAAATTTCGACAACAGGATGATTAAATTCCAAAGTTCTTCCTAAACGGTCTTTGTGAATAAATCTGTAGAGGTGTTCCGGGTCAAAATCAAATGCTTGCACAATTGTGGCAGCCACTTCATCTAAATTGAAGTAACTAGGAATAGCAATCCGTCGCCAAGCATCCTGTAAAGTGGCTTTAAATATATAAACACCCTCAGTAAAATCGCCTTCTGCAATCACTAATGTTTGTGACCATTCCGGGAAATAGGGTTGGAGATAGGGTTTTAAATTGTCAAAAGCTATGCGAAAATCTAACCGAAAAGTGGCGTAATCTTCTACTTGGATATTTGAGCGACTTTCTGTTAATACAGCCATGAGAGCATTACCCCAAGCCTTGGGGTTTACATGAGTAAAACACCAGCCTTTAGCGGCTTGTGGTTTGACTGATGTCAGTTCAATTAATCCAAATAAATGTAAGAGAGCAAGATTGTGGAAACCAGGATAATAAACTAATTTATCTTGTTCTGAGTAATTATTAATTTTTAATCCTGATGATGGGAGATTTTGCCAAAATAATAAACAGCGATATGCTTGGTCAAACATATCTCTTTGGTCGCCTAAGAGTTCACTTTCTCCCCAAACTAACCAAGATTCTAACAGTGTGAAATATTGTTCTGTGTGGTTTAATCCTTGCCAAATTTGCAGAATTTTTTGGTCTAAAACTAACTTGCTCTTTTTACCTTCGGTAATAACTTGAGACTGTCCAGAGGTGCGTAGAAGGAAATAAAGACCGTGAATATAAGGATAGGATTTTTGTACAGGACGTTTGAGGTTAATATCTATGGGATAACTCAATTGTGAGTTAAGTTGTTGGAGATACTTAAGCGATAATTGGTGATAAGTGCTACTAACTTCAACACCATTGGGTTGGAGAAGTTCTAAAATAGTTTGAAAATCCCGCAGAATTGTTCCTGGGATATCTTGAGTAATGGTTTGCTGTTGAAGTAGTTCTTTTTTATCTTCCGTCAGTGGTAGTTTATCTCGGATTTGATCTGGAATGAGGGAAAATAGGTTACTCATCTGAGTTGAAAGGAGGAATTTGTATGGCGGTTAATCTCACAACTTGGCCATTTTGCCAAATGCTAATAAATTCTACTAAACGGCGGTGTCTTTCAATAGCTTTTTTCATAGCGAGTTTAACACCTGCGTCGATTTGGCTAGATAATTTCTCAGGAATTGGCTTATTCATCCGAATCTCAGCAGATGCAGTTAATCAGCGATGGTGCTATTTCTCCCACAGGAAGCGATCGCATTCATAGGCTATGGGAAAATCAAAACTTGGAAGAGGCTGCCCATGCTGTCTTAAAGCACTTGGGAGAGTTGAAGCGACTGTATTTGACGGCTGTGGAAGAGAAGCTGTTGGTTTTTATTAAGAAAGAATACGGCATCATAGATGAGGTACTACCCAATCTCGATAAACCAAGGAATAGGAGAAAACAGTAATGCAAAGTATTAAGTTATGTTCTCATGTTGGGGCTGACGGCATTTTACACCTTAGTATCCCCACAGGGATAACAGACAAAGAAATAGAAGTAACAGTAATATATCAACAGCTAGAACCATCAGCGCCCCCGAAAACACCCCAAGAATTAGGATGGCCAGCCGGATTTTTTGAACAAACAGCTGGATCATTAGCAGATGACCCAATTCAAAGATATCCCCAAGGTGAGTATGACACTAGGGAGCCATTAGAGTGAGATTTTTGTTAGATACTAATGCTTGTATTGTTTATCTGAATCGTCCTATGTCTGCTGTGAGGCAGAGGTTAGAATCGCTATCACCAGCAGATATTGTTGTTTGTTCGGTAGTAAAAGCCGAACTATTTTATGGTGCAATGCGAAGTCATAATCCCACACGGACTTTAACATTACAAGAAGCATTCTTAAATAATTTTGTATCTTTGCCTTTTGATGATCGGGCGGCTCGGATTTTTGGCACAATTCGGGCAGAGTTAGGGAAGGTTGGTACACCAATTGGGCCTTATGATTTGCAAATTGCGGCAATTGCTCTAGTGAATAACTTAACATTAGTTACGCACAACACAAGAGAATTTAGTCGCGTTAGTGGACTGGTGATTGAGGATTGGGAGTAAGTTAAGAGCAATGAAAACGAATGCTGCTCGACTACTGGATAAACTAGGTATTCCCTACCAAATCCTGAGCTATGAAGTTAACCCTGACGATCTGGCTGCTGAAAGTACAGCCTATAAAGTGGGACTTCCCCCAGAGCAAGTTTTTAAAACTCTAGTAGTCAGAGGTGACACAACAGGTATCTGTTTTGCTGTTGTGCCAGGAAATGCTCAGTTAGATTTAAAAGCCTTGGCGCGGATTTCAGGAAACCGCAAGGTTGAGACAGTTGCTCTCAAGGAAGTTCAGCCACTAACAGGATACATCCGTGGGGGTGTGACAGCTTTAGCTAGTAAAAAAGACTATCCAGTTTACCTTGATGAAACAGCAACCCTATTTGAGCAGATTACTGTTTCTGGTGGAATGCGAGGAATGCTGCTTCTGCTATCCCCAGATGATTATTTACGTGCGGTTAATGGCACATTGGGAGCAATTGTATAAAATTAGTACAGAAATTTTCGTAAGTTAAATTCTGAAAGCATACAGCACTTTCGGCGGCTATGAGGTACATCCTCAAAGCTGAAAGCTATGACAAAAGAGGAGCAAGAGGAAAACTGTATTGCATAATAGCCGGAAGCGCTGTAAGGCGATCGCTACTCAAAGAAAGCTACACCGCAAAGATTCCGTGGGCAGATTGTGACTGCTCGAAAGCAACTAAGGTTAAGGTCAGTTATATGCTTAAATAGTCGAATTAAATGCGATTGATGAGTATTTTTAAGAAAAGCTATTTAGTCAATATTACTGTTGTTATGTATGAAAGTCTGTAGTTAAAGTGTTAAGTGTATGGAAAAGCAGCAAGCAAAAAATAGTCTAGGTTTTGAATAAGTTACTTAAAAACCGTGTTAAAAATTATTTGGTGCTTGATCGATGTTTGATTTTTTCTGCTGTTGCATATTCATACAACAAACCTTTTCTATTATATAACCGAGCATGACTAAAAAGAATAGAGGATTTCTGAAACCAGTAGGGTTAGTAGTGGCAGCTTTACTTAGTACAACTCCTTTACCAGGAAATGCCGCTTCTAGTGAACGTTTGAGTAATGCTTTTAGTAAATTAAGTGTAGAGAATGCACAGGTTACTAAAAGTGATAACTTAGATGAACAGCTTGTGATCGCACCATCAGCAGGAATAAACAAAGAACAACTAATAGCAAGACATTACTCACACCGTTCTCATAGCTCTCATCGCTCACACAGCTCCCATTATTCCAGTAGTAGGTAAGTAGCTTGCTACGAGAATTTATGTATAGAAATCATATTTGATTTTTGTAATCTACGTAGGGTGAGTTATGCTTTGCTATAACCCACCCTTGTATTTTATATTAAAAAAAATCTAATCGGATTATTATTGAATAATCAGTGTTGCTAGGTTGATAGTTGTTTGCTGTTAGACATCTACATCCCTCCGTATTGTCTCGTAATTTTTTGCAGAAATCAAATATGATTCCTATATTCAGCAGACTCATTTGCCTGTATATTTAGTACAACTAGTAATATTACTGAGGGCAAAGGTTGTTTTTCACTACTATGCTATTAGCCTGAATACCACAAGTAAAAACAAAAAATAATTAGCCAATTATGACTAAGAAAAACCGAGACTTTTTGAAACCTGTTGGGTTAGTAGTGGTAATTTTACTTATACAACTTCCTAGCTATCTGTAAGTATAAATAGAGAATAGTTAATAGCAATCACTTACCAAAAGTTTTTTCCTAGCTCTCAGTATTATCACTATTTTAATTATTAGTAAGTATGGCATTATCAGATAACAGTTTTATCATAGAAGGTAATCAGGCAAAACTATTTATCAATTTAGATTTATACAGTCTGAGTGCTATTAAAAAGACAGCTTATAAGTTTGCCTCTCAATGTTCTGTGTTTTTACAAGATAAACATGAACAAGAATTATGCGTTCTACTTACTTTTACTGAACCCACGGTTTCCGAGAAAATACAAGAGGTAATTGCTGGTTTTTCGGAAGAACTTATGGATCAAGACTTGCGAGAAATCATTGCCAAAGAAAGCGAGGCAGTACGCAACTTAATACTAGCTCAAGCATTTTCCAAAACTTCATTAATAACTTAATTAAAATAAAATGGGATTACCCGTTTCGCAACGATTTAAACCTCTAGATTTTTACAATCAGAGCTTAATATCAGGGTATCAACTCTTACCGTTTCGCTTTATCCGCCTTGATGCCAAGCGATACGTACTGACTAATGAAGTAGGGGAATATGTTGTCCTGCCCCAAAACCTATTACAGGACTTTGTACATAAACTACTGGTTCCCAATTCAATAGTCTACAACCAGCTTAAATCAAAACATTTTCTATTAGATGCTGATTCATCGGTTGCTTTAGATTTACTAGCTTTAAAGTACCGGACTAAAAGTATGCAAATTGCTAACTTTACCAGTCTGCATATGTTCGTTGTAACCTTGCGCTGTGATCACTCTTGTCCTTATTGCCAAGTTTCTCGCCAAAGCCATGATAGAACTGCTTATGATATGTCTGCTGCTTATGCTCACAAGGCATTAGAGTTTACGTTCCAAAGTCCAGCGCTAAACATCAAGATCGAGTTTCAGGGTGGTGAGCCACTACTTAACTTTGATTTGATCAAAGAGATTGTTTTGGCAGCAAAACAAAAAAACTTAACTCACCAAAAGAACCTACAATTTGTTATTGCTACTAACCTCTCACAAATTAATGAAGAAATCTTACAGTTTTGCTTGGAACACGATATATTAATCTCTACTTCTCTTGATGGTTCAGAGGACTTGCATAATGCGAATCGTCCTCGTCCCGGAATGAATAGTTATCAGTCAACCATTCAAGGTATTCAGCGAGTGCGGTCAGTTTTAGGTATAGATAAAGTTGGCGCACTTATGACTACTACTAAAGCCAGCTTGCCCAGAGTAACAGAAATTATTGATGAGTACATTCGTCAAGACTTCCACAGTATATTTCTGCGGCCTTTAAGTCCTTATGGTTTTGCAATCAAGACTAAAACATATGAAGCCTACACTACTTTAGAGTGGTTGGAATTTTATAAGAAGGGACTTGATTATATCCTGCAAATCAATAAACAAGGATACCAATTAGTTGAGGATTATACTAGCATCTTTTTAAATAAGATGCTGACACCTTTTGGAACTTCCTATGTTGATTTGCAATCACCAGCTGGTATCGGTATTAGTGCCATCATTTTTAATCATGATGGAGAAGTATACGCTTCAGATGAGTCTAGAATGTTAGCAGAGATGGGAGATAAAACATTTAGGTTAGGTAATTTACAAACCGATACTTATGAGCAAATGATGCTCTCAGATGCGCTTCTCGATCCATTAGAGCAATCACTGTGCGAAAGTAGCCCAATGTGTCAAGATTGCGGTTTCCAAGCTTACTGCGGCAGCGATCCCGTTTATCACCATGCTACCCAAGGAGATTATGTTGGACATAAGGCTTTTAGTGGTTTTTGCAAGAAAAATATGGAAATTTTACGCCATATTATCACTTTGCTAGAAGATGACCCAGAAGCCAAGGAAATACTATTTAGTTGGGTAAGGAATTAAGTATGCTAAAACTTTACTCTCGGAAAATTGAATCTATCAGCAAGTGGACATCTGGGGCTTTTATCGCTCGTTTAACCGACAATATTAACCTTCCATTTGCTTTAAGGCATGAGGCTATTTTATTAGTGAAACAGCCCCTCTGTGGTGGACTACCCACAGGTTTCAGGGCTTACTTTTTGATTGATAATACTAAATATGATACTAATCAAGTTAATAATTGTTTTCGCCTAAGTGAAGAACTGCATTATTTGAGTGCTGAAGATGTAGTTCGCTTTGACCCAGAGCAGCATACTTTGAGTGTTATGTACCGCCGTCATTCAACTTCTAACTCTTTGTTAGTAACAGAACGTTGTAACAACTATTGCTTAATGTGTTCTCAGCCTCCTAAAAATATAGATGATGGATACTTAGTCAAAGAGCTATTGACTGCTATTCCTTTAATAAGTAGAGAAAGTAAGGAAATTGGTATTACAGGAGGTGAACCCACCATGCTTGGGGAGGATATGTTAATTTTGATAAGGGCATTAAAAAACTATTTGCCTGAAACTTCTGTGCATATGCTTTCCAATGGTAGAAAGTTTGCCTATGAGCAGCTTGCTTCCCAAATTGCTCAAATCAAGCACTCTGATTTGATGATTGGGATACCC
Source organism: Nostoc sp. NMS2 (assembly GCF_017115105.1). Classification (GTDB taxonomy): domain Bacteria; phylum Cyanobacteriota; class Cyanobacteriia; order Cyanobacteriales; family Nostocaceae; genus Nostoc. Next base: position 28,420 of record NZ_JABXKH010000109.1, on the reverse strand, counting down.
TTATATTCAGACATTTCTAATATTCATGACTATGTTGTTCAGGCAGATGGAGCCTTTGATGAGACAATTCGCGGAATTCTTAATTTAAAACGCTATAAACAACAAGTAGAAATTCGAGTTGTTATTCACAAACAAACTTATTCTCGTCTGCCGGAATTGGCTAGCTTTATTGCACGTAACCTTCTATTTGTTGATCACGTCGCTTTTATGGGTTTAGAGATGATGGGTTTTACCCGTCCTAACATTGATGACTTATGGATTGACCCAACTCAATATCAGCTACAGTTGGTGGAAGCGGTTGAAATTCTTACACGAAACAAAATGGTTGTTTCAGTTTACAATCACCAGTTATGCTTACTTGATCCACGTTTATATCCTTACAATCGCAAGAGTATTTCTGACTGGAAAAACGAATATATGTCAGAATGCAAGGCTTGCGTTGAAAAAGACCACTGTGGTGGCTTCTTTAGCTCTGCAATGTTTAAATATAGTGAAAATATAACACCTTTCCTTACTAAATAGTAGATAAGCAATGTTAGAAAATAGTTCTAATAATGAATCTGTTAATCTATCAGAAATCGGAATAAAAAACACTAATTTAATAGATGAAGCTTTTGGACAGGGCATTATTACCGTTAATGAATATCGGTTGCTTCTAGGGTTGCCTGCATTTGTTGGAGGAGATGTGACCTTAAAAAAGAAAAGCTTGGTAGAACAGTGGAAATCTTAGGTTTTATAAAACAAGCTTTTTAGCATACGGTAGTGGTAATACCATTTCTTTGTGAAGCTGCGCCAAATTTTCTTTCTTCCTTTGCACCCTTTGCGGTTCGTTCCTTATATAATTTGGCGCATCTTTATACAGAATTGGTATAAGGCGCAAAGAAGTAAGATTACCAAGTTTTAATGATCATGCTGGCAATAATCTCAAGGCAACTCTAAGTTGCTTTGGCTCCACACTCCAGCCTTTGATGCGATCGCTATTTTCTGAGCCTGTTCAAAAGCTATCCTGTTTGGGCATTCCACTCCACCAAGTCGCGTTTTAGCCAAGCCGCTTTTAAGCAGTTCTTCCTGAAAACTAATCTCAGCCTCACCCTGTCCGTGAGCCATCACTTCAGCAACAGTACGACCATCGCTATCTTTTGCTACTGGAATAATCATTAGTTGGTTATCGGCAGAAGCGACTAGCTTGAGTAGTTTATCTTTTGCTTCATTGCTCAATGCTTGTGCTGGCACTTCACCTTGTTTCACTTCCGGGGCATCAATTCCACAAAGCTCAACCTCCATTTGACTACCATCTGTTTGACGAACTGTGATGCTGTCCCCATCTGCCACTTGGGTAGCGATCCATTCTTCGGTAAGCGCGATGGATGGCTGGTTAGTTCTTTGGAAAATCAAGATAGCGGTGATGATAGCTCCAGCGACCGCAGTTAAAATTATGGGAGTTCTCCACAATGACTTCATGTTGCTACATCTAGTATTGCAATATTAAGAAACCACAATTTTAACCGCAGTGAACATTCAGCAGGTTCTTTAACAGTTTATGTATAAACAAAGGATAAAACTTTAGCTCTAATGGCGAATAAATTTGTAATTATTCGCAAATTGATGTATTTTATTTCCAGCCAAAAGTATGTTAAGCTTTGGGGTATTTTATCAGCTTTTTCTTGTCATTCAAAGCTTTAAAGTTTTATGAATAAATTTTTAATATTAAATTCTCTGTTTCTTCTATCTCAGACATCTAATCCTGAATCGAAATTCCTCAATTTAAAAAAGCAATTAGAAAAGTTTGGGTTTGAAGTAGTAATTGAGTTACCACCAAAGCGAGGAGCTTATGGTTTATTAAGAGAAGCTGACAAAAAAATTTGGATCAATCCAGTAGTGTTTGAGTTACACATTGGTACTCAGACTATAATTCATGAAGCTGTTCATGCTGCACAGGTATGTGCAGGAAAAGGGAAAATAAAAGTTTTAGGTCTAAATATTAAGCCTAGCAATTATGCTCGACCTTTTTTTAGGCGTTACACTGATGTTCACAGGCAAGATTTAGAAAGAGAAGCCTATGCAGTACAAACTCAACCTAATAGCTATGAACTAGCCGTATCTCTTCTCCAAAAACACTGCAAATAAATTGTATGCAATCAGCACTTGGTAGCGGATAGCATCGGTTTGGCTTGCGTTGACGCATCCGACTCAAACAAAATCCTTGCTCCAGAGTCACGCACAAGAAGCGATCGCTCCAGAAATGTAACTTTGGCTTGAAAAGAATTTTTCGTCAGAGACTTTGGGTTCTATAACTTAATACAAGTGTCAAAAACGACTTAAGCCACGTTTAGTTGCTTCTGCAATGCGTTGCCCAAAGCGTACTGAGGTAAGGTAATCACCAGAATCTAGCACTGCTTCCGTTTAAGCATATTGCTTGAGTTGTAATTCTGTTATTTTGGGAATACTCGCCTAGCCGTGTAACTGCAACTAGAAAATAATTTTTCTCAGAAGCCAGGGATTTATGAGCAAAAATAAAAATGCTGGATATATTCTTGTATGTGTTGGTGCTATTGGCATATTTAGCTTAATTTTAGGGAGCATCTTTGGGATACAGACTCTATTTTTCCTATGTTCGTGGAGTACAACTCAAGTAAATTGCTCCCTGCCAATAGCAATATTATTAGTAATTACTTTTGCCCTTGCTGTCATATTCATAATAATATTAAAACACGGTCTAAAAAAGCTGAAATCTAGAAAAGGTTATCCTGACCAAGATACTTAAAATTTCAGATTTTTTTCAATACCTTTGCTATTTTACAGTTATGTTGTCAGCACCAGTGGTTGTTGCAGGATTCAATGCCCTATTGGGTATAAGTATTGCTATGCCGAACATACGCTACTTCGTCATGCTCAAGCTGGCGGTCTTGGTGAGGAAGCTGTTAATGCTTACCTAAATACGTTCGGTGGTTCTACACTTACTTGAAATTTGTAATGACCTGTAATATTAGTCGCTTTCTAGGCGATCGCTCTACACAGTATCGTCCATGCAGCCACATTCTGAGTTTGGACAATCCCAGTGTATTCTTGAGGTGCAATCGCGTTCATACTCAGCACCACATTTGGGACATTTGCCAGTAAACAACGGATGCCAATCAAGCAACTCTAACTGTTGCTGTTGTGTCCAGCGTGGTCGAGGCTGTATAATCAACTCGCCATTGTAGTAGGTTGCTCTCTGGAACTGACAAAGAGTACAGCGTTGATTCGCAGGGGATAAGCCAGTGACCGAATTCGCAAACAAGATAGCTATTGTCACTGGTGCAGCCAGAGGTCTTGGCGAAGCCATTGCCGTCAACCTGTACAAAAACGGTGCGCGGGTCGTTCTGGCAGACATCAATGCCGAAGGAGCGGAGGAAGTAGCTAGGCGGTTGGATTCATCTGGCAAGCGGACACACGTTATTGAAACTGATGTGTCTGACCATCGCGCTGTGGAGGCAATGGTAGCCGAAACGGTGGAGCGATTTGGCGGGTTGAACCTAGCAGTCAATAATGCTGGCTTTACCGGGCCGCATGGGATTAATACCGCCGATTATGAGATTGAATGGTGGCATCGTGTGATTGCGACTAATCTTAACGGCATTTTCTTTGGGCTGAAATATGAAATTCCAGCAATGATTCAAAGCGGTGGTGGGGCAATTGTGAATATGTCATCTGCCGCTGGTGCGGTCGGAGTGGCGGGTATTGCTCCCTATGTCACTGCCAAGCACGGCATTATCGGTCTGACAAAGGCAGCAGCATTGGAATATGCAAACCAGGGCATCCGGGTGACTGCAATCGGGCCAGGTTATGTTGATACACCTCAGATGCAAGAGTTACCAGAGTCAGCGCGAAAGCAGATGGCTGACTTGCACCCTTTAGGTCGCCTTGCACGAACCGAGGAAGTCGCGGACATGGTTAGCTTCCTGTTGTCGGAGCAAGCCTCTTTCGTCACAGGCAGCTTCCACCTGATAGATGGTGGTTACACTGCTGTGTGACTACTAATCAATCGACTTGCGTGCGATCGCAATACATAATTTTCTTCTTTCATTTGTTTCTTTAACTACTTATTTTTAGCGAACTAAACACTTGAGAAACTGTGACTTTGACCAGATGCCTTGCCAGCCAGAGAATATGGTTGCTTGTGATCGAGCGCTGATGGAGAGCGATTTTTTTCGGGGGAGATGAGACTGGCAATGCGGTAAGATGACGCAATGTCAGATCCTGAGCAACTTGTCATCTACCAGCTTCATATTTTTATCCTGGGCATTAGTCCCATGATTTGGCGTAGGGTCAAAATCCGCAGTGACAGCACAATCGCCGATTTGCACTACATCATCCAGATAGCAATGGGGTGGACAGATTCCCATTTAGATCGTTTCATAATCCACGGTAAGCATTATGGGATTGCTCAAATTGGGGGGATGTGGTTTTCTGATGACCCTAAAGTTGTCAAATTATCAGATTTTGGCTGGCGAATGCGAGAGCGTTTTTTATACGAATATGATTTCGGTGATAACTGGCAGCATCAAATTCGGGTCGAAGCAATTCTCACTCCAGAATCAAATTGCTTTTATCCAGTGTGCATTGATGGTAAACGCGCTTGCCCTCCAGAAGACTGTGGTAGTCCGTGGGAGTTCATGGCACAAAAACAGGAATACTCAGTAAGACATATAGCAAATCGCTTCAGTGAAATTGTGGAAGAAGGTGATATACCTGGCAATATTGAAGAAATATACGAACTACGTCAATGGTTAATGGTTGAACATTTTGACCGCCAAGAAATAAACCAACGTTTACAGCAATACGCGGCTGGGGATAAACAAATGTTATTTGAACAGGAAATAGTGTGAAAGTTAAAATCCAAATAGTCGTGGAGTCAGATCATGGAGATTCCCAAGTTGTCCAAGAAATCATGGAGATTTCGCGCGGTTCCTTACATCCAGAAAACTTGGGGCTAAAACTAGCAGAAGCCAAAACATTACTACAAAGCCTGCAACGCACCCTAGCCGAACAACAAATAGCAGAGTACTCTCAACAACAGGAATCATGTTTGCACTGTAGTAAGAAACTATTGCATAAAGACAAGCGTACAATTGTATACCGCACGTTGTTTGGCAAGTTACATCTCCAATGCCCTCGACTATTTCACTGCTCTTGTCAGGAACAACCAACCCGTAGCTTTAATCCAGTAGCCAACTTACTACCAGAACGCACCTCAAGAGAACTATTGTATCTAGAATCCAAGTTTGGGTCTTTGATGTCTTACGGACTATCTGTGAAACTATTACAGGAAGTATTACCAATAGAAGGTGAAATAAACACTACAGCGATACGGAATAACTTACACACAATTGGTCAACGCTTAGAAGACGAGTTGGGGGAAGAGAAAGGAGGATACATTGAAGGCTGTCCCAGAGATTGGGAGGAATTGCCCCGACCTGATTTACCATTGGTACTGGGAATGGATGGCGGATATGTTCGTTCCTACGACAAAAAATCGCTTTCTAAAGGTAATTTTGAAGTTATCGTTGGTAAGAGTATAAAAGCAGACGGTAAATCTAAGCGATTTGGGGGAGTTTATTCTTACGATACCAAACCCCAGCGTCGGATCTTTGAGGTGTTGATATCTCAAGGGATGCAGATGAATCAACAAGTAACTTTCCTTTCAGATGGTGATGAGAAGATACGCGAACTACAGCTTTATCTCAATCCCAACGCAGAATATCTTCTGGATTGGTTTCATATCACCATGCGGCTGACAGTGATGAATCAAACGGCAAAAGGACTTAGTAAAAAAGATACCGCACTAGATACAGACATACCCAAAGAGTTGGAACTAATTAAGTGGTATCTGTGGCATGGAAACCTGTTCAGAGCATTGCAACTGATAAAAGACCTTGTGGACGACCTAGAAATTGTGATTTTTGATGGTAAGAGCGGAATAGAGCTAAAAAAACTGTTTAAAATGGTGCGGGAGTTTGAGAGCTATATTTCAAACAATGGGTCTTATATCCCCAATTATGGAGAACGTTGGCGAAATGGCGAAGCCATTGCTACTGGATTCGTGGAATCGACGGTTAATCAAGTCATTAGCAAGCGGTTTGTCAAGAAACAGCAGATGCGGTGGACTCCTAAAGGTGTTCATCTTCTGCTCCAGGTCAGAATTTTGGTTCTCAATGAAGAGTTAGAAAGCAAATTCCAGCAATGGTATCCTGGTTTTAGAGTAGATAGTCAGCCGACCCAAGAAATACCTCATGTCGCTTAAATTCTCAGTAATTAAGGTAATTTAAATTACTTTTAAGTGATGATTCTCCGTAAAATGCTGGTTTGTTTTTATGTCTATGTGCTTACCAACTTTAGAGTGTAAGTTGGTAAAATTAGCTCATATACCCCAAGTTTTTCAGGGGGTTGAGTCATGACACCACAAACCCTCCAACCATCGAAAGTTGGTAAAACCGAAAAACAAGAACGTCAATCGCCTAACTTTCGCAAATATTCCGAGGTCAGGACTAGGGAGCATTTGTTACCAGAAGAAGTCTCTGCGATGCGGTCAGCTATCAAAAAATCCAAGGGTCGCGACGCTCACCGAGATTCAACCATAATTTTGCTTTGCTACCGTCACGGATTGCGAGTGGCAGAGGTGGCATCTTTGCGATGGGAGCAAATAGATTGGAATGGTGGCACAATTTACGTGAAGCGAGTCAAAAAAGGTACACCCTCGGTTCAACCCCTTTCCGGTTTGGAGATTCGCTCTCTCCGTCAGTTGCAACGAGATTATCCTGCTAGTCCCTATATTTTCCAGTCTTCTCGACTTGGCCCATTGGCACATGATACGATCGATCGCCGGCATTGTTGAGCGGGCTGGTAAATTAGCAGGTTTGCCTTTCCCTATTCATGCTCATATGCTGCGGCATGGAACAGGTTATTATCTGGCGAATCGAGGGATTGATACCCGAACAATTCAGAATTACTTGGGGCATAAAAATATTCAGCATACCGTTCGTTACACCGAACTTGCGTCTACCAAGTTTCAAGGTCTTTGGGATGATTGATGTTTAAGGCCCCTGCTTAATTGTTGCCCATCTCCCCCGAAAAAAATCGCTCTTGCGGAGTATTGGAAGTGTGCCGTTGGGTGCAATTCCACTGATTCAATCAATGCAAAATGAGGGAGTGCCGCTGGAGGAAATTATTGGTTTTATTAAAAGAGCGAAGGCTAAAAAATAAATTATTAGAGGATGAGATGATACTAACCGAATCTGAAATTAAACAAGTTTTAGAGCAAGTTCAAGCGGCTTTTCCCAACTTAACTAATTGGGAATATAACAATGAAAAAAATGATGAGTATTTTGGCTTCTCTGTTTGGGGAGAGTTTGTGATTAACACCGAAGAATTAATAATGCCCCGGCGGTTTTTCATTACACTTGACACTAATCATGAGGATAAATGGCAAGGATGTTTAACGATAGGGCAACCCAGCTATCTGTGGTCAAGTGCTGATGTGGGGGACGCTCATCTAGTAGATACAGAACCAAGTGATACTTTAGAAGAGGCAATTTCAGCACTCCAGGCGAAAATATCAGAACTGTTCCAAGCTTTCTTGGCAGGAAATTAGAAGGAATAAGCGATCATTGCACCCATAACTTAGAAGCAATTTCTTAGAATAATAGAGCGATGCCTGCGGCGGGCTGCGCCTACGCATACTACAAATTTCCTCTAAGAAAAATCACAGGGGATCGCGCTTATCTCGAACAAGTCTGCCTACATGAGGATTTACGCATAAAGATTCTCTGGAAAAATTAAGGGTAAAGTGTACTATTAACGCTGCCAATCATACATTAATCGTCCATGACGATCGCGCACAAGTTCCCATTCTCCATGACGATATGGTTGTCCGCGATAACGTACAGAGCGATAGCGTCGTCTATAATAATGTTGTCGATTCCTCTGGCGTTGATAATAATATTTTCCAGTCCGTTGCCGTCTATGATAACGTCGTCGAGTCCGTCGGTGAGCTAACAAAAGCTCTTCACTTTGCTCTCCAACTAATTTTGTCTGTGCATCAAGACTCTGTTCATTGAGAACATGATTGAGAGTAGTATCCTTGGCTTCAGCCAAAGCAGGTGGATAAATGAAGGCTAATAGCAGGAACACAATTGAGGATAGCTTTTAAAAACGGTTCACGTCTTTGCTTTTCCTAGACTATTGGTAATAATTTTATTTAATACTTAAGTTGAGCAGCTATATAGCTCAGAATTTACCAACTTGAGGGGAGCAAAAGTAATGAAAGTACCTAAATTTGAAACGCTTGCTAAATCGCTTGAATCGGGCAATGGAAGATTTGGCAGCAGTGGCAGAGTATTTACAGGGATAGCAATACAAATTCCTCAGTGGTATCTCTCATGCAGCCAACTCATAGCGATCGCTCTCTCATCGCCCCTTCATCTGAGAGGATGGTTATTGTTTGTGTAAATGGATACTTAAAATTTTCTTAGAGGAAACAAGCGATCGCTCCAGAAAGTCTATGTCTGGTGTAAGTAGTATCGAGCAAATTTTAAATAAATTCCAGTTCATCTATAAAAACAAATTCGCACTCAATTGGTGAGAGCCAAACATGACCAATTGTGTTATCGTACACTTCAGCTTCAACTGTAATCCCTGGTGCTAGATACTTACTACCTACAAAATCAGAATTTCTAAAATAAAAATCTCCACCCACTAATAGTTTAGCTGGCTTCAGTTTCCCCTCATTTTTAGCTTGGTAGTATGCAAGGTAAAGTTCTTCATTGGTGGGATGATGACGTACATACTTCATCACTGATTCCCAATTTTGGGGACTTAAACTTGATTTTAAACTGTCAGATAAATTTGTGTTTTCTTTCTTATTCTGTTGTAGTTCCAATTTCATTTTTTGGAAATAGAACTCTAAAGCTGACTTAGTACTAATTTTATGAGTTTTAGCAATTGTCATGATATGAGCAACAATCTCTAAGTCTTTAATCGGGTCGGAGTCCATCTTTAGCAATCCTAATTTTCAGATTCTACATCAGTTGATATTCATATATTTACAACAAACCTGCTGCACATTAACGCTTAATATCAATAAACAAGTAAAGTGTGGCGATGCCAAAGGTTTTTGCTTGCCTACGTACTCCTAAACCCGTTAACAGGTTTACTCGATTCAGTTTTGGGAGATAATCTACTGGTTTGTAACTCCCAGTGATGACCTTGGAACCCAATCAGCTAAACCTATTTCCAGACGTAAAACCCACAACAGCACCTAGAACAGAGGCGCTGGTGATGAGCGAAACAGTGCTGCTGAAGTGGAAAGCGCAAATCTTTGACTATCAGCAGGTAGTAAGGGAAAGTCAGCCACCACAACAGACGGCATTATTTGATCTAGCCCCGGCGCACTGCGACCCAGACCGGATTGATCCTTTGCAGTTGTCAGTGCGATCGCTCTCTTTTTGGAGAATGCCAGCAGATAGCCCCGGTGATGCGTGCCTGTACTTCATCGTTGACTCTGCGGCTAGTCTGATTTTGTATGTGGGGGAAACTTGCCGCTCTAACAAGCGCTGGAAAGGGATTCACGCCTGCAAGGATTACATAGCAAGCTATCAGGATTTACATTATCGCTATGGAATGAAGACTGCGGTCAATGCGGCGTTTTGGTGGGATACGCCTGTTGACCGACGCGCACGGCAAGAGTTGGAGTTGAACTTAATTTTGAAGTGGCGATCGCCGTTCAATAAAGAAAATTGGGAGCGCTGGGGGCAACCGTTTGGGTAGGGGGGCTTACTTTCCCCCAGAACTGAGGATGGGGGGCGATGTCTACGACGGGCTGCGCCTACGCATATCAAAGAACGTCTATCGCCTCAGTGAGTAGTGCGTGAGGTGGAAATCCTTCTCGTAATAGCTGGTGTTCATTCATGAAATCGTTGTCTAGGATTCCATAGCATTTAGTCTTTTGGGCTATTTCTCTTACAAAATCATCGGTGAAGACTACTCCAAAATAAGCACTACCTTTAAATCGCTCACCTATCCAAGTTGGATCAATTAATTCTCCATCATTATTTACTAGCCAAGCATGGGATACAGCTATATCAATATCCTCACTAATAGCAAATCCTTCACAGTAGTTTAGGTTTGGATACCTCAACAATCCTTTTAAGCAGTTTTCAAAGCAAGCTTTACGTTCACCTTTAAATGGTGATTTAACCTGAGTTACAAAAGGTTTACCATAATCCAAAACTAGCCTTTGTGTACTTTTGTATTGAAAGTTAGAACGTGTGTTAAGTTGATCAATCAAGTCTGCTTGTTCTTTTAATATTGCTAGCAGTCGGTCTAAGTTACTGCTCATTATTTAAATACTTCCTTGCTAGTTCTTTTTCAAGTTGTGGATTTCGGTGTTCGATGATTTGTATGAGGCTGACTAGCCGATTGAACCAGTATTCACGAATCGCATCAATTTCTAAACAGGCATAGTTTATTGATAATTTTTCATCTGAGTTAGTTGATGTAGCTCCAGATGCTGCTGCAATATTCGCTTTTTTCATTTCCCCAGCACAAAGCGCATACTCAGCTTCTATCGTCTTCTGAAATTCTTCAGCAATATTTAGCTGTTCTGGGATCATGTAACTCTGATTTTTAAATACTTCACTTGTCGCTTCTTTATTACTCATAAAATTAAAATTTTTGTATATATAAAACTATTAGTTTTTGACCTAATTATAAATATAAATTATCCTTATTTCCATTTTATACCTATTATTTTAGTCAAAAAATCATTCTATTCTATAGGCTTTAGCCAACCAATAAATTTTTCATAATGAAATTGCTTATCTTCACAGTTAGCAATTCTAACAAAATTTTCTTGATGATAAGGAAAAGAGAATGAGCCAAAATATCCTTCTTTTATCGAACCATCTTCTAATAATACAAAATAAGTTCCATTATCTTCTGGTAGCCCTTCAATTAGTTCAAACTTTAATATTTTATTTGGCATTTTAATTTCCCTTAAACGAATCGCTAAAATCCTTTTTGTTCTAACTGTCTGAGTTTTTCTAACTTCCGATTTAGGAGTGAAGCATCAGTTTCTGGTTCACCATTGTCATCAGTTTCGCGTTCCTCGTCCAGCCATTCCAACAGTTCGGCTTTTGGACGAAATGACATTATAGGGCGCTTCTGGTTGTAATTTTCTTGAGCTTGGTAAAGTGCATCACGATTGGCTTCATTCCATCGCTGCTGAGAAGATTTTTCTTTTTCATTATCAGTAATTTCTGGCATTATCTCAATTTTGAGATAGCCTCCTTTACTCTTAAATTGCCAATTATTGTTGTAATGATCGAAGTGTTTTTTAGCTCCTTTTTCTGTTTTCCATCGCTTGCACAAATGGAAACTTTTATTTATAAAAGCATATTCAAGATTAGAATCAAATGTGTATAGCCACCCCAAAGGCTTATCTTCTTTGGTATAGCAACGGTATCCGTAGTACATATAAGGTTAAATCACAGACCTAAGCTTTTCTTCAGTAACTTTGATAAAAGTACTTCTCTCACAGCTAACTTAATCTCATCTACTGTTTTACCAATTGGGTTATAGTCTGGTGGTAATTCAAAAAAATCAGATGCCCAATAGCTGTTTTTGGTTTCTCGCTCGTACTTTTCTACTTCTTTATATGAACCAATACAAATTTTCTCTTCTGTAAAGTACAGTCTGACTTGACCTTCTGCGTTTGGTTCAAACATAAAAGTTAACCTCAATTAATGAAATACCTGAATCTTTAGCTAATAGGTTCGTGTTCGCTGACATATTTTTTGATAATTTGCTCAATTTCTGACTCCATAGCATCCATGTGACCATCAACATCAGCATACCAGCCATATTGATTGAGTACTTTAATAGCAGCATTTACTGCTGATGCCGCAGCTTTATCACGTCTACCTTCAGGTGATGCTATGTATGCCTTATATTCTTCTTCTTTTTGTTGCTTACGTTGTTTTGCTTTCTCTATGACAGCTTGAGCTTTTTCTGTGGTACACAAATAAGTTCCCTCGCCCAAAGCACCTACTTCTCTTCCATTTCGGTTGTAGCGAGTGCCATTTTTGAGAGTAATTGTACCACTAGATGAAATATGTATAACTTCTTCAATTACGGCTTTAGCGCCACGCTTGTCATCGTAAAAAAATACTCCGATTTTATCCCCTGGTTTTAGTTCTAATGTGTTCATTTTTATTCTACTAAATTTGATTAAGTGATTTAAAAATTAATCTCTCAATAAAATTCTCACTTATTAATAATTAATATTGGCTCTTTTTCTAAGAGAGTAAGCAAATTTTATCGCTTCGTCAATATTGTCAAATTCTTTCTCTCCAATAAAAGTTTTCCAGTCCAACATAAAGTTAATGACTCCACCTTTCATGCCAGGATAAAAAGTTACAGTTACCGAATGCTCTCCTTGGGTTTTGTTAAGTGGTTCAAGAAGCTTAAAAAGCTCATCCATTTTGGTCATCACGACATCAAATTTAATTCCAACAGTGCTTCAGTTTGCGTTAATAACCTGCCGGAGTACGGCGATCGCCAACATACCCCTGGCTGCTTTGTGTTTTCTTCCTTACACCATCCGGCATCACGTAGCTTTTTTGCTTCAGCGTCACGTTGAATAATCCGTGCCATAATTTCTCTGGCCTGTGCAAGCGTATCCACCCGCCGCAGCTTAGTCTTTTGACTGCTGCTTACTTGAAACGGAGTTGCCCCGCTTCTATCTTCAATCAACCACCCTTTAGTAGTGTTACTCCGTCCAGGTAATCCGTTGGAATAGTAAGTATTGCGGACATAAAACCTACCATCAGGAGTAAGATATTCACCTGCCTCAATACGTTGCAGCTTCATGATGGTTTTAATGGTGATAGCCAGAATGTGTAATCGCTTACTCTTCTATTGTACATAGTTTACTATGAATTTACAATCTGTGCATTTAGCTAACTGATAGCTGCCAACACATTTTCGCTAGCCCAAGGCTTCCTTTTATCCTATTGATGATCTGGTACGCCATCGCAGCCCTTTAATTAAGGCGTTCTGCAATAATCTCTATGATTTTTGCTATTTCTTCGAGGCTGGCATCCTCTGAAGGGATAACCGATATCAAAGATAGAGAATAGCGATTCAGCACTGTCTTTGCATGATATGGAAGAGTAGCATAAGTGCATCTATTTAGTTCGGTCTTAACTTCTAGTCCGCTCAAAACTAATTTATTACTGAAAAAATCGACAATTGCTTTTAACCTTTGTTTGCCATCAATAACTTTGTATGTATGATATGACTTTTCATAGATAACAATTGGCATTACAGGAAAATTAATAATAAAAGATTCAATTAACTGGGATTTTTTAACATCATCCCAATCCACAGCAGATTGACTATAATTATCAATCCTCATGTAATTAGGATTAGACCTAATTTTTTCAACTAAGGCTGGTAACTTTATCCTGTCAATTTCTTGAATTAGTCTGTCTTGAGCAGATTCATATTTGCCATTAATTTCATCGTCTGTCATCATGATGATTCTTTCCCACCCATTACTAAAACTGGCTCAATCCAAACTAGTTTTCTTTGCTGTCTGCCTTCTCCGTAAGGTTGATTACGTAAAAAGCCTCTGCGCCAATGGACACTCTTAGTACCATGTGTACCGCTACTGCCTTCACTGCTTTGCGTCCCTTCACGTTTGAGTTTATATCCAAGTCCTAGCCAAAGTGGTTGATAAAAATCTTGGGCTTGCGCTTTGCCAAAACCTCTATTCACTCTGACTAGTTCGCTTGTTGAATCTACAAGTTCCGGGCGACACTCCATTATCAAAATTAATCGCAAGAAAATTGATTGTAGATATTGATTAAAATCTGTAACTACTTGGGGATTGAAATCTTGAGTATCAGTATATGTAAATTTTTTGAAATTATCGCTAATTTTCAATCTGCGGCAGAAAACGGTATCCCTATCTATTGCAGCCCAATAAAGTAAGTCATCAGATGTATCACAATGCCAAAAAATTGTATCAATACTACGTTTTTCTGGGGAAAGAACTACACCCTTGGGCAACATAAAAAATCCTGTTTTCATTGCCCACTGCAAATTTTCAACTTCAATATCTAAATTTGATTGCATCAATGCGCTTAATAAATCATTATTTACCCAATAAGCAGGGCATTTGGCTTGCCCTACTTTAAAAAGCGTGTAGAGGGTAATATACCTTGAATCCTTGGGGTTAGTTCTTAGTTGGCGCAGTAGCTTTTGTTCCTCCGAAGAGTAATAAAATTCTGCAACAATACCGCACATCTTTTCATAGCTTTCGTAACCGTCTACATGAACAACGGGACGAATAACAATTTCATTAAACCAACCTCTAGGTTTTTTACTCATGCAGCACGCCTTGAAAACTCTTCACGATGCCATTGTAGTGAATCAAGTCTAGGATAATACTGTTCCTGGGCTGGAAGGATAATGCGATCGCCCCTAAATTCTCGCATCGGTCTAGCGTTGGGTGAATCTTCCCGCAGGTTGTCAGAGACGATGATAGTGTAATCATCGTTGATAGTAAACCAGAAGCGGTCAAATGCCCAGTGATGATTTTTGCATAGTGACAGCCCGTTATCAATGCGGTCATCGTAGAACTGGGAAAATGGTTTGATGTGTGAGCCATCAACGATGTTCTGACCGAGTGAATCGAGTATCTGTAACCCGCAAAAGGCGCAAGTGTGGTTGTAAGTTGAGACAACGATTTTACGGAACGCCCCATCTCGCACAATTACAGCTTGCTCATCTTCTAATTCCTCTGGTTGGTAAACCTTACCGCCGGAGCGTTGCAACTGGTCTTGTAGTTCAGCAAAGGCGTTGACTTGCAATAATGACTCGATATCCTGTGTACGCTCGTTAAACCAGGAATTAATTAGTGTGTGGGTTAGTACAGTGCGATCGCTCTCTTTTTGCAGGAGTGACCAGAGTTCATCATCGAGGTAAGCATACTCTACAGTTTGCCTAATAGTACTGGGAGTTCTGATTTTCACCTTGGCAGCAATCAATGATTCAAACCCCAGTTTCATCTCAAAATACCAGAAACCGTCACTGGTGAGGTGGTAAAAAGGTAAACCTATATCCGGCTTGCGTACTGGCTCCAGGTGGCTCCACAGTTTGAGAAATGTGGCGATGAGTTCAGCAGATAGAGGAATTTGGTTTCTCACTATTTGCCCAGTAGTTATCATTTCAATGATAGATAAAAGCAAAATCGGTTTATTGGGCGCACCAGGGCTAACATTTAAGCCTAGCTTTCCAACAACATACTTGGGAGAAAATTTCTTAACGTAGTAAGCTAAATCTTTGGCCATTCGCAGTTATGAGAGAATATCGCTGTACACGTAACGCATTATACTCACACGACTGCATAGGTCGAGATGACCTTAGAGAACGCCAGGGTCATTACATCTGGGCAATCAACGAAGAGGCTGCTTGGCAGGAAATGGCACGGCGGTATCCAGAAGAAACCGAGGCGGGGTTTAGTGTGGAGGAGTGGGAAAGTTTTGACGTTAAGGTGGTGGAAGTGAGGCGGGATGAAAATGGGGATATTATTGATTGATGGAAACTCTGAATTGGATTGAAAAATCTGCATGGGCAGACGGTGAATGGCAAAAAGAACCTGACAGAATGGAATGGGTTTATCTGGGATTCCCTTGTTTAATAGTCAGACAAAATGAAGGTACTTTCTCTGGGTACGTGGCTATTAATAAAACTCATCCTTATTATGGTAAGGATATGGATGATAATGAATTAAAGTTCATTCGGGTTCATGGAAAAATTACATTTTCTGGAGGAACTGACCAAAGTGAAGACCCCAGAGCAGTTTGTCATAAATTATTACCAAAAACCGCTAATGATTGGTGGATAGGATTTGATTGTATGCACAGTGAAGATGTTATCCCAATTATGGTTAATTTTTTTAACTTTAGAGATAGCACCTATAAAAACATCGAATACGTGAAAAACCAAGTTGAAAGTTTAGCAGAGCAATTAAATAACTTAAAAACAGAATAGATGATGTTATCAGGTAGTACAGTTCTCAAACATGAGAGCAAGGTAACAAGCTATAAAATCTCCTTACTACGTGTCGAAAATGAATAAGTCACTAAATGCCGCTCAAAGTGAACTACAAGTTATGGAATTTTTTGCAGCAGCCCTCCAAGATAAACTGTTGTTAGACCGACTGATGGAAGCAATGGGTGCGAAAGATAACGCTGCAATCATAACTATGGCTGTTGAACGTGGCTATAACTTCTCTCAAGAATCATTGCGCCAGGGGCTAACAAGGATATTCCATTTGATTTCTTCAAGCCGCACACTTGTGACTTCCAGTCATGAGTTAGGCGCTCTATTTTAAGTATCAATTTCTGTTAAAATTAAAGGGTATTAAAAGGATTCAAGAAATTGTCATCCATTCAAAAATGACTCTTCTCAAACAGAGTGCGATGGTATGGTTCACATCTGTCACACCGTACTAACTAATCACAGCATTGAGCATCAACCGATGTTTGGGGTTTTGACTCAACATCATCAACACATTGAGCCGCATTTCTGGATTGATTTACCAAGTGGAGAACGCATCAATTATCGAGCTAATATGTGGCTTAAAGGAGATGGTATTCCTCACGGAATCTTTCATCCTCAAGACTTTCCAGATGTCACCTACACTGGTGAACCTATCAGGGTAAGCGCATCTCAAACCCTATTGACACGGTAGTTTTGGGGTTCACCCAAAGCACAAATAAGTTCAAAATTACTACACTGAGCCAAGGGGTGGGATTGACATTTTCGTCTTTATGTGGTTAAAAAACATAAAAAGCTATTTGACCCATGTTTTTTCAATCATTTACGACAATTCGTCCTATTTTGAATGAAAAATTGATATTCAGATAAAGTTTTAAGTTTTTTGTCTGTATCAAGAGCTACAAAATTAGATGCGCTTACCCTGGTGAACCTATAGAGTTAGATGTGTTGTCACCAACACTATTTGAAATCCTGACTCTTGAGTTTGATTGGGAAAAGTTTCAGCAATATGAAACACCTGACGCTTAATTTTGCTCAGGTTCTACCGTTATGATATATTGACCATACGCACGACCATTCTCCCATTCCCTAGCATCAACTATATAATAAGTGTTATCAAGCTGGAAGACTGACATTCTTTTATTTATTCTGGTCGCTACTTGGCTTGCAACATTGACAAGTTCTTTAAAATTTTCAGATGCCATTTATAATTCCAATTCAATCTTGATAAATTGTTAGTTTTTTGGATTAATTATGAAAAAGGTAAATCACAAAATATACTTAATATTTTTTCATCTACAGGTTATTTATTAAACTACAAGATTCTTACAAAATAGCTTGATATAAACTAACTATAATAAAATTGAAGAACATCCATATTTTAACTATTAATGATTAGCTCATTACGGCTGCTAAATTTTAAAGCATTTGAAAATCAATTAGTTGAATTCAAATCGCTTACCCTACTCTCTGGTTACAATAACACTGCTAAATCCTCTGTGTTGCAAGCACTATCACTGCTGCATCAATCTTACCAGCAAAATTTACTACAAAACACTGGCTTATTGCTCAATGGAAACTTGGTAAATATTGGCACAGCAAAGGACGCTTTGTATGAAAATTCCAAACAAGACTATGTAGGATTTGAGCTTATTTTAAAAAACGAAACTAAAGGAATATGGCACTTTAACTACAACTCATTAGAGAGAGAAGCTGATGTTTTAGAGATTGGATTCAAATCTGTTGATGCCGATATTTATCAGTCAAGCATTTTCAGTAAAGAATTTCATCACCTTCAATCAGAACGTGCAACAACTGTATCAGGAATCTTAAATTACCAAAGGCGAGAACTTAAACAAATTGGTGCGCTTGGCGAATATACAGCACATTTTCTCTATACATACGGTAATCAACCAATCCCCATCACCGAACTCGCTCACCCGGAAGCCAAATCAATGAATTTGCTAGACCAAGTTGAGGCGTGGATGGGAGAAATAAGTTCTGGTCTACGCATCCAAGTTGACGTATATCTAGATATGGATTTGGTTAATTTACAATTTAGTGACCCTATTGGATACGGCATTACCTACGTTTTACCAATTATCGTGGCAATCCTCGCCTCCAGTCCGGGTGCGTTAATTCTGATTGAACACCCAGAAACCGGACTCCACCCCCAAGCACAAACAAAGCTGGGTAAGCTGTTAGCATTAGCTGCTAACTGTGGCGTTCAAGTGGTGGTAGAAACTCATAGCGACCAGATTTTAAACGGCATTCGTCTTGCTGTGCTTGGTGATAAAATTGAGCCGGAGGATGTGCAATTACATTACTTTCAACGTCAAGAAAACCAAGGTCAAGCTTTTATTAAAGTTGTGTCACCACGCATTAATAAAGACGGCAGAATTGACCGATGGCCTGATGGGTTCTTCGATGAATGGGAAAACATTTTAATGGTTTTGCTAGAGCCTGCGAAATCATAAATCGATTCTGTTGCAAGCTGCATAGGCTAGCAAGCACCGCAGGCATCGCTTCCGGCAAGTCCTACGCTCATCGCCCCATCTTATGACCAAAATTGACAAATGCGAACATATCAACTCAGCTTACAAAACTGGTCACAAGAAAGCTACATCAAAGCCTATAGATTTGCCGCACACGCACATCAAGGTCAAAAAGTGCCAGGGTCAAATATACCTTACATCATGCACTTGAGTTTTGTAAGCATGGAAATCATTGCAGCTCTAAGTGTCGAAATAGAACATGATGGCAACCTTGCTATTCAATGTGCCATTTTGCATGACACCATTGAAGATACTGATACCACTTTTGAGCAAATAAAAACTGAATTTGGTGAATCAGTAGCTAATGGTGTACTGGCATTGACCAAAGATGAAAGTTTAGCAAAACATCTCCAAATGTCAGACAGTTTGCGAAGGATAAAAGAGCAACCACGAGAAATATGGATGGTGAAATTAGCAGATAGAATCAGCAATCTCCAAGCACCTCCACATTATTGGAATCAAGACAAAATTATTCGATATCGAGAAGAAGGTATTCAGATTTATGAAGATTTGCACGATGCCAGCCCGTTTCTAGCATCCCGCTTGGCTACTAAAATTGAAGATTATAAGGCGTTCATCAAGTAAATACCTACATTAGAGGAGGCGATCGCCGTGTGTTGGGCAGTTCCACCATGTAATTTATTACACTTCCAACTCTCGTAGCAATGCCTCATTTATCCTTTGTGCCTCTTCCCCACTAGTTTCTACTACATCAAAAGCTTCTTTGACTGCTGCTTGAACTCTAGGCGGCAGTGCTTCAAATTTCTCGTTGTTGAGTATGGGAATGCGGCAACCAATGTAGGGCATAAAATCAATGAATGGCTGCATTCCCGATTTAATCAAAAGTTTTGATAACAAAGTAATGGGATGGTAGGGTTTATCGTTGTCTGAAGTGCTGTTAATTTCGGATGCAAAATAACCACACAGCCAACTGAGGCTATCAATGTCTTTTTTTAAAGCTGCAACCGTACCATTTAACACTTGCTGGTTGAGCTTAACAGGCAGATTGTCAAAAATTTGGTCTAATGCTTCTGGCTGTTGCTGTTGGCAATAACGCACCGCAGATTCAACAATTTTATCGATTTTTGTAGGTTGGCGTTGCCCAAATCCTTTGCCAGACATGGTAGTTGGTGTATTGAATACAGGGATTTTAGCAGGATTTTGGGTTGTGACGGTGGCGATGTCCGGTGGGAGTCTGCTGGGTATGTGTCAACATGAATACAACATTTAAATTGCAAATCCTACCGTCTGGCAGGGTTTATTCTTTTATTGAATCGCTGATAAAGCTTGTTTCACTAACGCTTTGAACGTAGCATGAAAATAAAACAGTTAAACAATCGCTATCAAGTTATTCAGGTACTGGGTGCTGGTGGGTTTGGTGAAACCTTCCTCGCAGAAGATACTCATATACCTTCTCGCCGTCGCTGCGTGATTAAGCAACTCAAACCCATCGCCAACGACCCACAAACCTACCAAATAATCCAACAGCGATTTGAGAGAGAAGCTGCAACTTTAGAGTATTTAGGTGAACATAGTGACCAAATCCCCAAACTTTATGCTTACTTTTTAGAGAATGGGCAGTTTTACCTCGTGCAAGAATGGATTCAAGGCCAAACCTTGAGGAATCTTGTGGAAACCAAAGGATATCAAAGTGAAACTGCTGTTCGGGAAATTCTTGTCAGTCTGTTATCAGTTTTGGATTATGTACACAGTAAAGGGATTATTCATCGGGATATTAAGCCAGATAACATTATTCTCCGTTCCCGTGATTTGAAGCCATTCTTGATTGATTTTGGCGCAGTTAAGGAAACAATCCGTTCAGTAGTGGGTTTTCCAGGTAATCCTACACGATCTATAATAATTGGTACACCTGGGTATATGCCCAGTGAACAAGGTGTTGGTAGGCCAGTATACGCCAGTGATATTTACAGCTTAGGATTAACAGCAATTTATCTGTTAACTGGCAAAAACCCCGAAGAACTGCAAACCAATCCCCAAACAGGAGAAATTCTCTGGCAGCAACACGCGCCTTATGTTTCCTCTGATTTAGCTAGTGTCCTAAGTCAGGCGATTAAACCGCAGGCTAGCGATCGCTTCAACACTGCTAGCAAAATGTTATGTGCTTTGCAATCTCTCAGTTCTATTCTTTCAACATCTTCTAACCAGTCAACTCAATCTGCTATTCCTTTGTCTCCTGTTGCAGGACAAACTCAGCCCTTATCTTCTTCCCAGAAATCTACTTTTATCCCTGCCTCTGGCGCAGATGGAAATTGGCAAAAACCCGCTTTAATTTTTGGTGGTTTGATTGTAGGTATTTTGATTGGTGGGACAGTGATTGCTAATATTACTCACCAGTCACAACCTGAAACAACTATTGCTACATCACCTGCACCTGGGACTACACCAGAATCTAACGCTATAAATCCGTCACCTACATCTATTGCTCCTACTAGCGAACCCAAAGATACGCCTGTTGCTTCCCAGCCTTCCCCAGAGCAGCCAATCACTTCTATTTCTTCCTCACCTCCAGTAGCTTATACACCAGAAGCACAATCGCAACCCACACAAGAAAAACCCGCTTCTTTACCACAGTCAAAGCAGGAAAATCAACAAAAAGTCACAACTAATACTAGCAATGACAATATTCTTGGATTGCCCACAGATATAGAGTTGAGTCCATCTTTGCCAAGTGTTTCTGAATCAACAAAACCTGAGACTGTGGTTTCGCCACAAGAAAGTCCTTCTATCCAACCAACTATTCACAGGGGGTATTGCACATTTATTGCTATTAGTAAGAGTGAAAATATTGTCGATGATCCTTGCTCAATTAATGACTATAAAAATGGGAATTACAAACTTATATGGTCGAATGGTAAAGAATCATACATCACTTCTAATTCAGGTGTATTAGTTGATAACGCTCCAGCCTCAATTATTCAAAGCGGAGCTAATCACATGACCCTACAATGGACTCAAGGAAAGATTGGATTATGCTGGAATTGTACCCCTTGACTTTAATAAATTATTTGCATCTATATTTTCCTTTCCTTTTGTAATACCCTACTCCTCTATAACCTTCACAAATAGGCTTTGTGTAACTTTTGAACTGAGCGGCTGGTAGTATGCAAGCTGGTATGCCCCAAAGTCTGCTGTACCAATTACACAGGTGCGCCCTGGTCTAAACTATGTCTAGCGTAGGCGTAGCCCGCCTTCGGCATCGCTCGTTTTCAGTTTCTTAGAGGAAACCCTTAACACCTAAAATACTGCTATGTGTAATTGTTGCACTCGCCCTGCTAGGTAATCTACCTCGTGTTTAAAACTGGGTAAATGGATGAGGTCTGGTTTGGGGCCTTGCCGTCCTGCACTAGTCGGTTCTACCAATACTACTTGGTCATCATCCCCGGTGGTGGGGGTCATGACTTCTTTCGCAAATTCATAAGCCACCCCCAACACTTGAGCAGTATTGCGGTAGTTGAGTTTAAAAATAGTTGTGCGTCCCTGTGCCTGGATGCCTACGCTCTTAAAGCTAAATTTCTTAGTGCGTTGTTCACCGTAGAGGTTTTGGGCATCGTCGTAGAGGATAAGTAGAGAATTGGTTTCAGGGTTGACCATTTGAGCAATCAACTTTAACCACTCTGGTTTAAAGTCGTGGCCTTCATCTAGCATCACAGCGCCATACGTGCCAGCCGGTATCAACTGGGCATCGACGGCGGTAATTACTCGGTTAACCAGTTCGTCTACATAAGCTTCCCCTTTGTATTCTCTAGAGTCGGGTCTGGGAATGTTGTATTTTTTGAGTAAATCCATGCACTAGCCATGAAAGTGTCGTACTTTAATGCGACTAATTTTGTTTGGGTCTTCTTGAACAACCTGCCTGAGTTTGGCGGCTAGAGAAACGTTGAAACACAGTACCAAAATTGGTTTATTACTGACTTGAGCAAGGTGCTGACAACGGTAGGCTAAAATCATGGTTTTTCCTGAACCCGCTACACCATGAATTACTCGATGTCCATCACCTAGACTGCGGGCTAACTGTTCCTGTTGCAAGTCCATAATTTTCAGAATGTCGGGGATTTGCAACTGCGACGATTCTTCTTCAGTGGCCGCGGTGTCTGATTCAAATTTGGTATTAATCCGCACACCTGGGAAAAGATGCCAACGGATTCTATCTATTTGACTACTGGTTAAGGTCTTGCCAAATTGATATGCCGATAAATCCCAAAGTCGTTGCTGAAATTCCCCTGCATCTGTGCTAGGTAGCATTTCATCTTTGCAGATAACTAAGTGTGACTCAAACACTGTGGGTAGTTCACTTTGCTCAAAATCCTTGCGGGTGATGTTGGTGAACACGACCCCATAACCGTAAGGAATGACCAGCTTACCTTGATAGTTACCTTCTTGCTGCACCAGAGCAGGGTCTTTTTCTAACATTTTGTTGACTGCTAGGGCATAATCTCTTGCCTGTTGTAGTGGGTGTTTAACTTCCTTTATTCCATCTTCAGTAAGCAGTGTGACTGTGGAGGGGTTAATACTTTGAATAGTGTTTAACTTCCAGTCTTTCACCTCAAGGATGAACAAGCCCCGGCTAGGGTACAACACTATAAAATCTGGATGTAACTGCTTTTTACCTACTGGCACATCGTACCAAAGTAAATAATCACTTTCTAATTTTTCCTCTAAGCGCTGCGCTAACCTCCTTTCGCCAGGGGTCATCCGCATTGAGCAGCTATTGAATGAGGGAATTAGTGTGGCCATAGCAAGTATGATTTGGGGTTTCCTCTAAGAATGGGGGCGATCGCATACAGGACTAAGAGCGATCGCTGTACTGTTATCTCTTCTATCTCCCATTTCAAGGATTTGTAAACACATCAACTGTGTGTCCAGCGATTTGTTCTGCAAAAATAAGTTCAGAACATTGTGAACGCAAAGTTTTCCAAAGAATTGCTTCTTCATAGTTTTCAAGTTCTGTTGGAATATAATCCAATAGTGTTTTAGAGCAAACTATTATTAAGCGTTTTTTAGCTCTTGAAAATGCAATATTTGATCGGTTTAGACTAAGAATAAACTCCACATTTTTACTAATTGCTGATTGATTACTTGCTGTTGCAGAGACAATGACATTATCACGTTCACCACCCTGAACTTTTTCGACAGTATCAATAACATCTACAGCCTTTCCGTAATCAGTTTCCAATTCTGTTTTTAGCAATGATCTTTGAGCGCGATGTGGCGTGAGAATTGCAGTAGAATTATCAGGAAGTTCTCCTCCTGCATCAAGAATCTGTTTGATTATTTCTACTTCAATTTGATTACTACGTTTTGATTCACGTTCAGAATGCAAAACAAGATAAAGTCCTTTCGTTCCTTGTAAAAGCTGTTCCCAAGTTCCTGCAATCTCTTTCTCTTCTATATTTTGATCTTTTTCTTTGCCTTTTAGTTGAATATCATCTTTTTGATATACAGGTTCAATTAGTTTACGAATTTCATAAGGTAGACGAAAAGTATTATCTAAAGGAGAACGTAAAATTGCTTCATCAGCTACTGGAGTTTCTGAATTTTCTTTTAAATTTTGAATTGCTTGGTAGGCACTGACATAGGGTTGGTAAAATACAACAGGAGGACGATCTTCATTTTCCCAGTCATGGGTAACAATAGGAGCAAGTTGCCGGTGATCTCCTGCTAACATAATTTCACCATCATTTCTAACTAATGTAGCTAAAGCCAGAAAGTGAGGAAATACCATCATACTTGCTTCATCAACAATTAGAGTAGTTGTTTGAAAACGTTGAGGATATTTATTAGTAAACGTCGGTTTACTATTTAATTCATCTACCATTTTCAAAATTGCACTGGTTGTACCACCGATAACTAATACATTATTAGATACCATTTGAGTAACTTTTCTAACACAAGATTTAGAGGAAAAGTCTTGTATAGTTCCACCTGTAACCTCAATTTCTGAAGAATGTACTTTACTCAACTGAATAGCTGGGGTGGTAAGTCCAGATTTAGCGGTGTGCTGGTTTAAAATAGGTAAAAGACTATCTAAACGTAATAGTAAATTATCCACCGCCGTATGGGTATGAGCCGTAATAATAACAATATCACCAGCAGAACAACGTGCCATAATTCTCAGAAAAGTTGCGATCGCAGTTGTTTCTGTTTTCCCAGTTCCTGGTGGGCCTTGCAAAAGTTGAATTCTTGTATTTAGTCCATTGATATTAAATTCACCTAAATTTCCGTTTATGGAGATTTCTCGTCCATAAGCTTTTTGTCCAACTGACAATTTTTTTAACTCTTCAACAAAGTCATTCCAATCAGTTGGTTGATTTGAATTTGAATTTTGACTAACTTGAGTTAAGTTAAGTAACCCCATTTTTTGAAGTGAAGTTTCCCATTCTTTCTCTCTTCTGTAACCTTCTTCCTTTAAAATTGGGTCTAAAGAAGTAGCAAAAATTAACTCCGAAAAGGGAACTTGTTTAGCAATTGATATATCATTTGCTTTATATTAACTACACCTATGCTTATGCGCTCTCCGTAAAAACTCGGAAATTTTTTGAATTAACAAGATTTTAAGCAGTTTCGTCCAACTGAAAAGGCATAGAATGCGATAACTTCTCTACGAGACGCTCTTGCGTTCGTTAAGCTGCGCGATCGCCCCCTTCGCTTCAGTTCTCTTGGAATTTAACAATCATAAATTATGTATGCGTGCGTGCGTTCGCTATAAAGGGCGGCTCCATGCGATCGCCCCATCGCCCCCTACAGCTGCTCCATCTTAATCCCCGCCACTTCCAACATCACCGTAGTAATTGGCACAAGTCGCCCCACAGTTGTGTAATAGCTACTCCCCACTGGCGTTGTTGTGGTACGCTCCCGAAACCGCCGCATGGTAATCAAAAACCATTCCCGCGTTTTGGGCATCGGTAGTCTGTACAGTTGGCGAGTATTGACAAAGTAATAAAACAGCCAGTCCGCCTCAGTGTACATGAAGCAGCCGGGGGTTCCACGTTCTAAATTGCTGTGGGTTTCAAAGAACAAGTTACGAGTTTTATTCCACCTATCGCCCTTAATCTCATTGAACCTCACACGACTCAAAGTCGCGTGATTCCTGTTTCAACGATCTCTGCCTGAAAAAATCCAGGACTTACAAGTTCTCCGCAGGCGTATATAGCATCCGGCGCACCGACGGCTGCTGTTAAAATTCTCAACCCCTCACTCAATATATTTAAACTTGCATTTGCGTCTCTCAAGTTGTAATTATTGCAAATAGGACAAGTCCATTCACGCAACTTTAAATCCTTAACTAGTGGATTGATAAAAACACAGCAGTTGCAAGTCTGAGATGAGGGATAAAACGTACCAACTTTTTGTACAATTCTGTTATGCCACAAAGCTTTGTATTCAAGCATAGTAACGAACTTAGACCAGCTAGCGTCTGAGATACTCAAAGCTAATTTGTGATTCTTTACCATGTTGCTAACTCGCAAATCCTCAATACAGATAATACTGTTTTCTTTGATTAAGCGAGTTGACAGTTTGTGCAAAAAGTCATCTCTCAAATTCGTAATCCGTTCGTAGATACGAGCCAGCTTGATTTTCGCTTTGACTCTGTTGCTACTACCTTTTACACTGCGGGATAGTTTTTTGTGTGCTTTACGTAACTTCCTTTTTTGAGTTCTGTAATACTTCGGGTTATCTACCGTCTCGCCATTGCTGGTAGTTAGATAAGACTTCAACCCTAAATCTAATCCAATATTCTCTGTTACCTGGGGATATTTTTCTATCTCTGTTTCACACAGAATACTAGCAATATATTTACCTCTGGAAGTGCGAGTTATGGTAACGTTTACAAGCTTCCCAGTAATGTCTTGGGATTTGTGGAACCTTACCCAACCTAACTTCGGTAGCTTTAAACGATTTTCTATTATCTGAATGTTGCCGTTAGTCAGGTTAGTTTTGTAAGACTGCTTGCACCCGTGTTTCTTTTTGAATTTAGGAAAACCTACCCCTTTCTTGCCTTTAACCTTCTTTAAGTCAGCAAAAAAGTTTTTGTATGCTGTTTCTAAATTCTTAAGTGAATTTTGTAAGGCAAACTTATCTACTTCTTTCAACCATTCAATTTCTTTCTTGAGTATAGTTAAGTGTTGACTGCAAGCATTATAATTTAAGGTTTTTCCCTCACTTGCATATAACTCTTTCTTTAGTGCCAAAAAGCGGTTGTACACATATCTCACACAGCCAATTGTCTTATTGATTAAGATTTCTTGGTTGTGTGTAGGTATGAGAATGACTTTAAACGCTTTTTGGATGGATGACAATTTATTAAATCCTCTGAAGACCCTTCCATTTTAACAGAAAATGATACTTAATATAGAGCGTATACATAACTCATGACTGGAAGTCACGAGTGTGCGGCTTGAAGAAATCAAATTAATATTCGGCTTTCAAACTTTAAACTTAGCTTAATTCTTAAAGTAGATGAGATAAATCATTAAAAATGCATATACTGCAATTATCAAGCAATGAATAAACGAAGCTCCTGGTTTTAGACCAACTAGGAGCTTTTTTATTTATTATCCATTTCAGTTATGGGGTATATCACCAGAAGTAACAGCATTCATCCTCAAGGCTATTAATAGTTGATTCTGTTGGTAGATTGAATGTCAATGTTTAGATTGCTATTGTTTATTTGTAGGTAAAAAACGTCTATCGAATTAAAACAATGAATATTCTTGCTTGGATTGTTTTAGGTCTAATTGCTGGTGCTATTGCAAAGGCTATCTACCCCGGTCATCAAGGCGGCGGAATCTTAGGAACAATCTTATTAGGAATTATTGGTGCTTTTGTTGGTGGTAGTTTGGGTATATTCTTCAGTACAGGAACGTTGACATTAGCCGCCCCCACACTCAGCATTCCTGGTATTGCAGTAGCGGTTCTTGGCGCAATTGTCGCTGTTTTCTTGTGGAATTTGCTAAATCGTCGCAGTGCAATCTAAGAAATTAAATTGGAATTAATTAATAGTAAATATCAGGGATTCATTTCACTATATTTTCTCCCTGAATTTAAATTATTTGAATAGCGCCTGCCTGTATTTAGGTGGGTGCTATTATCATAGCGATTGCTCTTGCGGGTAGGCATCACACTTATTCAATCACCAGATAGAGCCAGAGAGGGAAAATTAATGATAGCTTGAAATGATGGAACGCTCATCTCAACCCCCGAAGTGAATAACTCAGTATTAATCGCCCTGACCCTCACCGCGTCTATAGTTCTATCGCCAGTCAGCATTGCTGGTACTGCCCAAGGTTCAACCCATGCCATCAAAATGTCTTCATTTAACCTTAGTTCCCAAAAATGGCAAAACCGCGTGCTACTGGTGTTTGCACCGTCTGTTGATAACCGTACCTATCAGCAGCAGATGCAGCTATTGCAAGAGCAAAAAAGCGGTTTTACAGACCGGGATTTAATTCTCGTTCAGGTTTTGGCAACAGATAAAAGCTATGCCAACGGACAATTAATAGATGAGTCTTCTGCTGCTAAGTTGCGCGATCGCTTTGGGGTTGATCAAGAAAATTTCCGCATTATTTTGGTGGGCAAAGATGGTGGTGTTAAGCGCAGTGACACTACACCAGTCCAGGTGAGAGCAATTTTTGAGCAAATTGACGCTATGCCCATGCGCCAGCAAGAAATGCGCTCTTCGAGGTAGCGTTGGCAAGTTTCAACTTTTAGTGCCAGAAATTCGCCACTCACTCAAATCCTCT
>NZ_JABXKH010000008.1 GCF_017115105.1 Nostoc sp. NMS2 | reverse complement strand
GCCATTTACTCTCCTCTGATGAAACTCGCTCAATCTGATATCCGTGGTGGGCAAATGAAAACTGTTATCCCTGAAGAAAAGAGGAAATTTAAAGAGAGTAAAGTACAACAATCGAAATCTGTTGATATTACATCTACCGAACCGATGCCTACGGCGGTAAACTACACAGTGCTTGAAAGTTCAAAATTTGATACTCAACCATTGCTAATACCTGATAATCAACCATTACTTCAGGAGAACGAAGTACAACAATCGAAATCTATTGATATTACATCTACCGAACCTATTGCAGCAGTTGAAAGTTCAAAATTTGATACTCAACCACTGCTAATACCTGATAATCAACCCTTACCTCAATGGCAGCCAATTGGCAAATTATCTGCGTTTTTGGAGCAATTACCTAAGTACTTAGGTAGCTTTTCCACTGAATACCAGATGCCAATTATTTGTTTTGCTACAATTATTACAGCGACTATTGCAGTTAAAATAATTCTAGCTGTATTAGATGTAATAAATGAAATTCCTCAGTTAAATCTAGTTTTTGAGTTGACTGGAATTGGTTACTTAATCTGGTTTGTTTTCCGATATCTATTCAAAGCTTCTACTCGGCAAGAATTAGCTGCACAAATTAGTTTTATCCAAAAAGAAATTGTCGAGGGACAAGATTCATAAGCTGTTATGCCTCCACATTTGCTTTCTTTCATAGTGAAAGAAGGCACAAGGCAAACAAACACATCCCCGCGCTATGCAAGAAGTTGCTCGGATTTTGAGATCAAATAGCTATGTTGCGTAAGTGTAGCCCGTCGTAGAGATTGCGATCGCTTCTCTACGAACGCGAATAGCGTATCGGAGACAGAGGTTGCGTTAACAAGACGCTCTGCATAGCTGGCTTTTGAGCAGGGGTACGCTTGCCGTAGGCATCGTAAAAGCACCACAGTCGTAGTTACTCGTGAAGTCTTGTCATGTGTGTAAGTCCTGCAAAATAAAAAAACTTTTTACTTAAAGTTTTGATAAAGTCAGCGTTTAATTACGTAGTTGAATTGATTTTTTCCAACCAAGTTGGTATGATAGCTTCAATCAAAAATACAAATTCGTATAAAAAAATATGCCATAAATACTGTTGAATAATTCATAAAGTTTAAATGCTCAGATCAAGGACTATTTAAGGATTAGTAGTGAGAGATTCGAGACATTTGCCAGCAATCCTATCTATGCGATCGCCATACATCGAATGTCACTCACAATCGAGAATCTGCTTGATAAGTTTCTCGCTCTCAACATTTTTGAAACAAGCTATTAGTAAATCCAAGTAGATAATTTATGTTAAAAACAAAGTTTTTTCAAAAACCATTAATGGTGATTCTGGGGTTAGCATTAGCTACTGTTTCTACCGCTCAACCCTCCAAAGCTGCTACCTTTACTTATCAGGGAGATACAACAAATGAACCAATTTGGCGGCGTGTAGCACCAGGGAATCCTCCCACTCTTATCAGTGGTGAAAAAGATGGGAATTTGGGAATGAGTGTACCTTACAGTGTATTTGATTTTACGGTAGATCAATCAGGTTTATATAATATAAATGGTGAATCTGAACCTACACCACCTGCAAATAGAAAATGGGATATTTTCTTAGCTTTATATCAGGACAGTTTCAATCCTACTGAACAATTAACCAATGTTCTTATAGCAAATACCACTACTAATGGTAGTACTGTTACTTTCAACCAAGAACTCCTTACAGGACAGAAATACTTTTTAGTTACGACCGGTCGTCGAGTGAATGATTTTGGCCAGTTTAGCAACACAATCAGTGGTTCTGGTCAAATTATACCAATTCCTGAATCAGATTCAATACCTGCCATGTTAGTCACGGGTGGTATAACTTTACTACTGTATAAGCGAAAAATAGGTTTAAAAATATCGCATTTCTAAATCGTTTGTAAGCATATCTGCAACTTGTGAATAAGTCGGGGATGTGCTTACAAAGTAGGTATGACTGCTATAGTTGCACTCATATAATCAGAATAATCTGTAAGAAAGCTAACTGCCTTTTATATTCTTAGTTAACTACTTGTTTCCAGAAAATAGAGGCGATCGCCTTTTGTGTAGGGATTGTATTTTTACTATCTAGGATTTACGTATGAGCTACAGAATAACGTAGACGCTTCTCTACGAGACGCTACGCGAACGGCTTGCCGCAGGCTACCGCAGAGGCAATAGAGTTGCCAGTGCGCCCTTGCGGTTCCCCGACTTGTTCGCGTAGCGTCTCCCCCTGGGAGAAGCAACTGGCGCGGCACGGAGAAATCAGAGTTTGAGAGATATTTTGCGTAAGTCCTACTATCAACTAAGCACCTGCATCGAGATTGTGAAAAAAAGCAATCCTGAGAGCCAATCGGCACTGTAGTGCAGTCGATGCTACTGGAGTTACCATGTGCCAAGAATTATCTGAGCGCACAATCACAGCCGAAAACTGGTTCAGTGGTGCAATATCTTGGAAGACAGATTCTGGTTTTTCGTCAAAGAGAATTCGCAAACAACCACCCCAGTCCATAGGCCATTGTTCATTGAAAAATAGCAAATGAGTCAAAGCTTTCGATGGTTCATCAGTATGAGGGCGATGACAGTGACCTAGATTATATCGACGAAACCCAATCACCATTGCACAGTCTTTCAATTCCACCCCAGACATCTGTGTTAAGGCTTGGCGGTAAGCAGGTGTCCACAGTTCTTCTATCACTTGTTGCCAAGGACTGCTGAGATTACCAAGATTAGAAGATAATCTTCCTTGTGCAATGCGATCGCGCCAACGATCTGACAACTCAGGGTTGGCGCGATGGCTACGCCCGCCGCAGGCATCGCAAAATTTGTACATCAAAGCAATATCCTCATTACTAGCAAGCATCTCACTCCAAAGATACCCATATCCTTCTCCTATTGATAAGCGAAACTGCTCTTGGGGAAAGCTGGCAGCAAGTTCCAAGCTAGCTGCTTTGGGCAACAAATTCTCTATCACAGCATAACTGTATGGAACTGATTGCATTGTTGTACGATCAATGGCATCTAAATTTAGCATTCTCAATCTTCTTTGGATTATGTTTGTAATTTACACTATCTGTATGATTGCTAAATTCAAGCTTGATACTATAAATCAGTAATTGACAATTTCAGCATTTAACTCATTTTGGCGACTGAGGTAGATATTCTTTCTTAATAAAGTTATTTTGTTACCAACTATTTGGGACAATAGTAGTAATTATTACAATTCCTACAACTGAATGAGATTAGGTTTAGTGGGAATCTTGATTTAGCTATTTATTTGTCAGCCGATCATAAAACTAAAATGAGTGTTTTCTTCTCAGATGAGGCGATCGCTAGGTTAATTCAGGAAGATGTTCCCTACTTAGATTTGACAACCTACGGACTTGGCATTGGCAAGCAACCTGGTGAAATAGAGTTTTCTACCCGTCACCCGATGACCATTTGCGCTACTGAAGAAGCAGCCAGAGTATTAAAATATTGTGGTGCCGAAGTTCATCATCAAGTCGAAAGTGGTACAGTCTGCCAGGAGAAGCAATTAGTTCTTCAAGCTAGTGGCACTGCTCAAGCTTTGCACAGTGGCTGGAGAGTTGCTTTAAATTTGATGGAATACGCCACAGCTTAGTTTTTATACAATATTAAGCTGAACTATTTTAAAAAGAAATAAAAATTAATTTTGTTCGTGTTTGATTACTATATTAGTTGGTATTTTACTCAATAAGTTGGTATTATCTTCATTAGATTACACAGATATACTTATCCATTTGGAAAAACGCAAATCTAACAAGAGGTTTGTGGCTAACTTTGGCGTTAGGATTTATTAGTTTTTAATAAATCATATTAAAAACTAGCTATTTAGTAGCGTTTGGTAAGGAGTTGAAAGTTTAACGATAGAACCGTTTTTATTTTTATCTAACAGAATCTATTGTCAAATTGCTCAATTTTGGCGATAACGATACTAATTTTTGGTAAGCAAACAGCTTTCAGCAAAACAATCTAGTTTTTTCAATATTCAATAGTAAACGGAGAAATGTTTTATGCGTTTTACCCGCACGATACCCATTGCGTCTTTAATGCTATCGATACTGGTTTTATGGCAGCCTACTTTAGCTGACTCAAGAAGTAGTCTTCCCTCAGAAAAAGAAGAAAAAACACCTTCTGTCTGGAATAAAAATAAGTGTCTTGGAGGTTCTTCGCAAAGTTTTCGCTTGGGTGGAGAACTCAATAATCCAGCCACTTATAACTTGCAAAAACTGCAAAATTTACAAGATGCTTTAAAAAAACAAAATCCAGCATTAGTTACTGAAATCACTGTGAGCTTTCAAACAGGCTCAGGGCCACGAACAGAAACATACTATGGAATCCCCCTATGGGAATTAATTAATAATCCGAAAGCCGGAGGTGGTCTAAAACCTGGGAATTATGGGGTGAATTCTAAAAACTCTTTTCTGAGGCAATATGTTCTAGTTGATGCCACAGATTGCTATGGTGCAGTCGTAGCTATTGGTGAAATTCAACCTAACTTTGAAGGCAAAACAGTGCTAGTTGCATTTGAAAAAAAAGGTAGTGATGGTAATGTTGTGCCTTTAACAGATGAAGGATTTGCTCGTTTAGTAGTTCCAGGTGACAAAGCTGGAGGTCGTTACGTTAGTAATGTGACAAATATCGTCATATTATCTGCTCCTCCTTCTCCTTTGAAACCAAAATATTTCTGAAAACCCCTCTGACTAAAGATGCCTACAACGGAGAGTTCATCTTCTAATACCAGTCTGATATCTAAGTTATTCTGTAACGCTGAAGATATCTCACTAAATGAGGATAATCCAACAATCTCATAGTTGTTAGTATTAATCAGTTCAGAATTACCTTATAACTAGGGAGGATCAAAATATGGAAGTTAGCGCTCGTAATTCCTTAAAAGGAACTATTAAGAAAATTCACCCAGGAGCAGTCAACTCTGAGATCACATTAGAAATTGTGCCTGGGGTGGAAGTAACTGCAATTATTACCAAGGAGTCGGTAGAGCATCTCCAACTTCAAGAGGGAAAACAAGCGATCGCTGTGATTAAAGCGTCAGATGTCATAATTGCTATAGAATAGCTCGAAATGAGTAGATACAGCAGTTTGCAAGTAAGTGAGGTACAAAACGCAAGGCTCACACATCAGATATAAAGAGTTTCTACCTCCTGCCTCCTGCCTCCTGCCTCAAAACCCGTAACTTTGTACCTCATGCAAAAGAAAACTGCTGTAAGTTGTGGCGATCCGCTTATAGAGCGATCGCTACGATTATCCAACTATTTACGAATTTTCCGAGCAAGAACTGCTACCACACACCAGACATGAAGGATCATGATAAAAATTTCGTTTGGCAAATTCCACAATTGTCAGCAGTTGTGACAATAGGGGTTGACTAAACTTAGTAATCAGCTTTATTACCTCTAATGCACTCAGACAAGCTAGTGTCCCAGAAACAGCACCGACAACCGAGAACCCACGCTGATTCCAATCCGGCTTTTCTGGGAACAAGCATGATAGACAAGGAGTGACACCAGGAATAATCGTCGTCAGGTAAGCTTCCATTCCGTCCATTGCAGCTTCCACCATTGGTTTTTGCCAGCGCACGCAAGCCTCATTGAGCAAGTTCCGCTCTGTGAAATTGTGGGCGCAATCAACAGCTATATCAGCAGATTGCACTAAAGAGTCTACATTCTCCTTTGTAATGTAATCATGAACTGCTTCCACCCGAATATCAGGATTAATAGCTTGCAGAGTTTCTCTGGCTTTGAATACTCTTGGCTTACCTATCCAGCCCTCTCAATATTGACAAATAACATATTGATCGCCCCCTTGTGAGAAATGCGGGTTGGGACATCGGGAGCGTGCGATCGCAATTAGAGGTTCTCGGTGACTATGACATCAGCAAAATAGGAGAAGTCATAGCAAATATTTAGAGTCATAAATAAATGGCACGCTTGAAAAGTGGAAATACTTGTGGTTCAAGCAGTTTGCAATTGCTTGCTCCCATTCATGGCGGGGCTTAGTCATCAAAGGGTAAACTTTTGGGCGGCGTTAAAGGACTCGTGCGTATATACTACCTTGCCCTACTGGTGCGATCGCAATCCTAATCCTATGCAGACATTTGGTTATGTAGCTAATAGACTAAATAGCTTTGGTTTAGCTTATCTACAACATATTATTGATGGCACAGTTGTACCAACAACTTACCTACGCAATCGCTTTACAGGGGGCAGTTTGATTGCCCCCCCTTAATAGAATCTAAACAATTACTTTAGCCTACAGCAATTATTACATCTGATGATTTGACTATGGCATATACTTCTTTACCTTCAGTGAGTTTCAGACTTTCTGCTGAAGACTTGGTAATAATTGAAGTTACCTCTACTCCAGGTGCAATTTCTAATGTCACTTCTGTATTTACAGAGCCTACTACGATGCTTTTAACTGTACCTTTGAGAGCATTGCGAGCGCTAACTTGCATTTTATGATTCTTCCTCGTTTTTCCCTTAACACATTAACAATAACAGCTAGTATATGTTAATATCCAATTGATTATTTATCTGACGTTGAAATTCAGGGATGGCACGTCGAAGAACTCGTAAACTACCAGTAAAACTTAATCTTAATGGAGAAATATTTTTCAAGGCTGCACTTTGAAACATTAAACAACGTAGGCAATAATGCCCTAACAACCAACCATAAATGTCTTGGACTACTTCACGAGGATTCTTAGAACGGATGGGGATTTTTCGACCATTTAGATGTACCTTTAATTCATCTAAAGTATTCTCAGCCTCCCATCTTTGATGATATTCTGATGCTAATAGCAAAGCCGGAAAGTTGGAAATATCCATTAAATCAGTAATCAAACGGTAAGTCTTTTCTGTACCATTCTCTTCAATAACATATTCAATTATGCGGACAGAAATTCGGGTCGCACCCTTTTTTTTCGACTCTCCATCTGGTGCAATCCATGATTGATAAGAGCCATCTTTGAATATTTCAACTACTTCAAATTTTACATGGGCTGGGACACGACCAAGGAAATGACCTTTTTGTTTAATGACTGCATTGAGCAAATATAGGCATTTGGGTAAGGCTGGAAGCCCTGCTCATATTAATGCTGTCCTCTCCGTCGCTAGAAGAACCCAAATCGATCACTTAACTTCATGCATCGACTCTCTTCGTCAAAATTGGGTGGACTTGTACGATAGCCTCAAAGAAAAAAAGTAAGTCGAATTATCTCATTTTGTTCTCGTAACTCATACGCGAACAAACTTTTCTTTGTTTTACCCTTCATTTTCCTTAACCGAGCAGTATTGCCACGGTTGTCGGCTTTTTACTGCTGCTATTTTTTGGTAAAAATGGCCCTGTAGGTAAACTTATGGAGCCTTTAGACTTCAGTATCGTTTTTACCTGGTATGGTGCAGCGATCGCTGCTACAGTCGTCTCCTTCCCATTAATGTATAAAACTGCATTGGGAGCCTTTGAACAAATTGACACTAATCTCTTACGGGTAGCCAGAACTCTTGGTGCAACGGAAGTAGCAATCTTCTGGCGCATCAGTCTACCTCTAGCAGTACCTGGAATTATAGCAGCTACAACTCTCGCCTTTGCCCGTGCCTTGGGTGAATTCGGTGCCACGTTGATGCTGGCGGGCAATATCCCAGGACAAACGCAAACGATTCCAATGGCAATATATTTTGCTGTGGAAGCGGGAGCAATGGACGAAACCTGGTTTTGGGCGATCGCCATTATGGTAATTTCTTTCTCTGGAATTATTGCAGTCAGCTACTGGCAGGAAGTTACAGAGAATAAAAGACAGGGGGGACGAGGGGAACAATGGGGACAAGGGGGGCACGGGAGAGAATCGTTTTCATTGTCTGTACCTGACTCCGCAGTAGGACTATTTGTGGATATTGAAAAACGACTGCCGAGTTTTCATCTCAAGGTTTCTTTTAATACCAATGAGCAACCCTTGGGATTGTTGGGGGGTTCTGGGGCAGGTAAGAGCATGAGTTTGCGCTGCATTGCCGGCATAGAAACGCCGACAAGAGGGCGTATAGTCTTAAATGGCAGAGTCCTGTTTGACTCAGAACAACGAATAAATCTGCCAAGCCGCGATCGCCGCATCGGTTTCTTAGTGCAGAACTATGCCCTCTTCCCACACATGAGTGTGGCGCAAAATATTGCTTTCGGCTTACCCAAAGGATTATCCGCTCTTAATATCAGGGCGCTCTTAGAAGAACAGCTAATAGCCATGCAGTTAGAGGGATTAGGCTCACGCTATCCGCACCAATTATCTGGAGGTCAACAACAAAGGGTAGCTTTAGCCAGAGCATTGGCAAGTCAGCCAGAAGCATTGCTGTTGGATGAGCCGTTTTCCGCACTCGATACCCACTTGCGTAGTCAACTAGAACAGCAAATGACAGAAACTCTAGCTGATTACCAAGGCGTAACTCTATTTGTTACCCATAATATGGAAGAAGCTTACCAGATTTGCCCTAGCTTATTGGCATTAGAACATGGTTTAGCAGTGCATTATGGCTCCAAATACGATATTTTTGAGCATCCCACCACTGTAGGTGTCGCCCAATTAACCGGGTGCAAGAACTTCTCTCGTGTTGTTTTTGAATCATCAAATCAGGTGCAAGCAGTTGATTGGGCTTGTAGCCTCCAAGTAATTGAACCCATCAACAGCGAATTATCCCACGTTGGCATTCGCGCTCATCAAATCATATTTACCAACGACTCATCACAGGTGAATACCTTTCCCTGCTGGCTAGCACAGACAGTTGAAACACCTCACCGGATGACGTTATTTTTAAAACTACATTCTGCTAGTAATAGTCATCAGGATTACCATCTACAAGCAGAAGTCTTCAAGGAAAAATGGGCAACCATAAAAGACGAACCTTTTCCTTGGTATAGCGGTTATCAGTCCAGTGCAGTACACTAGGAGAGAGCAATTGTACTGATAA
>NZ_JABXKH010000004.1 GCF_017115105.1 Nostoc sp. NMS2 | reverse complement strand
TCGGTTGGTTTACTCACTGCTGCTACTGTACTTCAGAAGACTGATAACCGCTATAACCTAAGCGTATTGTGTTATAGCCAGGATACACATTTAGATTAATAATAGCTACAATAAAAATATTGAGGCATCTTAATAGTAATATGACAGATATAACTCCAAATAGCACATTTTTAATAGCAGGAATTGTTTTTGTAACGATTGCTGTAATCGGGCAGTCTAAATTAGGTTTTATTGAAATTAATCCTGGTTGCTTTGGTAGACTTTTGGCTCTTTTTATTGGGATTTCAAGCCTATTATATGCTTTGGGATTACTCAATTTTTCAGGCGAAACCCTTGACTTATTAAGAATTTATTTAACAGAACAAATTAAACAGAGTATAAATTCAATCAATGCCCTTTTACAAGGATCGTAATAGGTCGGGAAAATTTACTTATGGGTGTATTTAAATACCTTTTATTTAAAAGTTGTTCTAAAAAAGGTTTAGTTGTGATTTAGGCACTCATTAATCTACTCTAGCTTTTAAAAAGGAAGAAAGCGGAATCATCTTCTCCCTTTTTAATGGGTATTTATAAGGATATAAATGTCTTTAAGCAGACATAAAATTACTCCTCATTTATCAACTTTTTTTCTTCAGGGAGTAAGGTAGTTTCATCCTTGGGGCGATCGCTATCTACGGATTTGACTTTAGTCGTATGTGGTTTGATAATTATGCTGGCACCAATAGCCCAACCTAATGTAACCATCCAACCTGCGATAATGTCACTGGGAAAATGTACCCCCAGATAGAGACGACACCAGGCAATAGCTATTGTGTATAAGCTGCCGAAGACGAGAACCAACCAGCGCCAAGAGCTAGCCCAAGTTAAGGATATCAAAATTGCTACCAGAGTTACACTCGTCATGGCATGAGCGCTAGGAAATGCAAAACTAGACTCAGGTGCAATGGATTGCCACAATTGGGGACGCACTCGATGCATTAATTCCTTTGCTGTGCGGTTGATGATCACACTTCCTACTGAGGTAGTGAGTAAATAAGCTAGCGATCGCCAGCGTTTTTGTAGTAATAATATTATTGCGATCGCACCCAAAATCGGTATCGCTATCCAAGGCAACCCAATTATAGCCAGCGTCACTGCTAAAACATCAAGCTGGGGGTTGGCTGTAGAATGAACTGCTAACAGAATAGGCACATCCCACGGGAAGCCTGCTTGATTCTCCCATATCTTCACTGTCAGAATTTCAAAGACCTGCAAAGGTAAATAAACTCCGATCAACAGAAGTAAGAGCGATCGCCAACGAGCAATCAACAGATTTTTGAGAAAAGCAAGCGGTGACTGACTCTCTTTATTGGCTTTCTCCATATCTTAAGTTAAAAATACTGCTTAAATACTTCACTGATTACAAATTACTGGTGGTATCTTGAGAAGTTCCGCAATGGTTACAGTAAGACAAATGTTTATAAGTAAGATTATGACAGTTTTGGCATTCAATGTATTGATAATAGCCACAGTGCGGACAGTAAGTATCAGGCTGTCGAATTTTCTTAGCGCAATTGACACAGCGTGATTTTTGAACTCTACTAGCTGCCTGGACTTTAGCATTAAAGACAAACTTTTGAAAAAACTGGATAATTCCAAAACCAATAATTGGAATCAGCAAGATATAAACATAATTTATCAGAAAAAGTAAACCACCAAACAGGGCGCTAATAATATCAAATAAAAATTTAAATATTGCACCTATTTGCAGAAATTCAAATACTTTAACAATTAGTGGAATAAAAAATATAACTAGCAAGTGCCAGCTAATTAGCGATACAAGTCCATATCCTCTTCTTTGAGCAAATTTGTGAACTGATAAGGCAATGAGAATCAAAGGTAGCAGAAAGAGTGACTGAAAAGCAAGCTGGATACTTGGATACCAAAATGATGCCTGCTGATAGCCTTTGTCAACTTCTCGGAATTGATTGTCATCTTTAAGAAAGGCGATAAAACTAATGCTTTCTGGTTTGGCAAGCAGTTCATTTTTAAGAGCAGAAATTTCTTGCTTAAGGGTAGAATTTTTACCATTATTTTGTTCTAATAGCTGTTTAGCTTTTTCAGCCCCAACTTGATTAATTGATTGTTCACGACCCTGACCTGCAATTTTTTCTAATAACGTTGAGTCATATTGGGATTTAATAGTACTATTAGCTTGTTCAAATGCGCTGATTTTAGCTTGCTTTTGATCGATAGTTTTAGTGATTTGCTGCTTTTCAGGATTGTTAATTTTATCTTTGTAGTCGGCATATTGCAAGCACGTTTTAAAAACCTTCCCAAGATGTCCTACTTCGGCTTGTTGATAGTTTTGCTGAAAACTGAGTTGATTGTTCGGCTCGTAGGGTAATGAAAGTCTAAGAATTTCATAGTCTTTATTTTGAGTGGTTTTCGCCCGATAATTTTGCCACTCTGAATAACATGGATAAGCTTCAGTCGGGCTAATATGCCATCTGCTAATATCATCAAGTCCCGTAAAAACATTAATCAAGATAAAAATATCAATTAAAATAATAACAATCAAACTTACTTTATTCAGTGGTTCGTTGTTGATTGTCCTTGATTTACTAAAAAACTGATTTAAAATTCGGCGGATTCTGGCAAACATATTAGATTTTGAATAAATAGAAATTCAATTTGAGTCAATTTTATATGACAAGTAGCAATTAACTAGACAAAAATACATCTATTCATCTGAAGATTTGTTAATTGATGACTTTAAATCATCAATTTGTTCTACATGACTTTCGCAAACCCTAGCTGAAACCTTCATTTTCAGATAGGGGCAATACCCTTTGGAAAGCTGCAACTCTTGGAGACACTCTGCGTATGCGTCTATGTGAATTGCCCCTACAACGTGTAGTTTTGCGTAGGTTAAGAACGGCGTACATTCAAGCAACACCATTCTTTTCGTTTCCACAGAGTAGCTACGACCCAACCATGTTTTTCTAAAGCATCAGCAACAGCTTTAGATTGTTCTAGTAAAATACCACTGAAAATCGCCCAAGTCTCAGGTTTTGCGATCGCACTCATTTCTGGAATCAATTCAATAATCACATTCGCCAAAATATTGCAAACGATACCGTCCACTGGTTTCTCAACTAGTTTTGTCAAAACGTCTACACTTCCCAGTGCTGGTAGTAAACGTTCTGGGCCAATGTCATTCAGGACACCATTACTGATAGTTGATTGCACCGCTAAAGGGTCATTATCTACTGCATAGACTTTCTCTGCTCCCAGTAGCAGCGCCCCAATGGAAAGGATACCAGAACCACAGCCAATATCCGCAATTACCAGATGTTCATGTTTGCCACTATTACCCACAAATGACTGAGAAACTCCACTCAGCCGCATTTCTAGGGATTCTAAACATAACTGAGTTGTGGCATGGTTGCCCGTACCAAATGCTACACCAGGATCAAGACGAATCACTAACCGTTCTGTTGTTTCTGGTAATGGTAGCCATGCGGGGTTAATTAGGAAGCGATCGCCGATTTCTTGCGGATGCCAATATTGTTTCCAGCTAGTTGCCCAATCTTCCTCATCAATTAACTGCCATTGCAGAGAGGGTGATGAAACTCCTACACAAAGGGCATCTTGACGCAGCCACAGTGACAACGCTGCCAAATCTAGTAGCTGTGTTTG
The DNA here is from genome assembly GCF_017115105.1 of Nostoc sp. NMS2. GTDB lineage: Bacteria > Cyanobacteriota > Cyanobacteriia > Cyanobacteriales > Nostocaceae > Nostoc. Next base: position 5,363 of record NZ_JABXKH010000004.1, on the reverse strand, counting down.
AATTGTCGATAAATAAGCCCTAACTAAAGATGAATCTCCTTTGTTTTCACTAGCTGTTCCACGACAGCCAAAATCTTCCAGTCGCCAAAAGATCGAATCTTCTAGGTCTGGCTCACATAAAATCTGTAGTTCCCACCAGGTGTTCGCCATATAATTTTAGATTTTAGATTTTAGATTTTAGATTGGGGACTTGGTAACAGTTAGTGACCAATGCGAAAAACAATGAGCAATTAGCCATTACCAATTCAAAATCCCTTCTCCCAAGGGGAGACGCTGCGCGAACGGGTTCGGCAGTCCCCCATCGACGGGAACCGCCAAGACGGGGGCTACCTCACCAAAATCCAAAATCCAAAATTAAAGTGTTACTGTATACGCGTCCCGAATACCAGGGACTTTTATAATTTCATTCAAAATGCCTTCAGGTAAAGGGTCATCTATACTCAGAGCCATTACCGCATCACCACGGACGATTTTACGGCCTACTTGCATACTGGCAATATTCACATTAAAACTGCCGAGTAAGGAACCAAGTTTGCCGATAATCCCCGGCATATCGCGGTGCAGGGTAAACAGCATATATTTGCTGGGTGGGACGTTAATCGGGAAACCGTCAACATCGGTTAAGTGGATTTCCCGCTCACCCAGCAAAGCACCTGTGACAGAATGAGTACCTAAAGTACCAGTGGCTTCTAGATGAAGCGTTCCGGCATAGTCTCTGATGGAAGCATCGCGGGTTTCAATTACCCGAATTCCGCGTTCTTTGGCTTCTATGCTGGCATTGACGTAATTTACCCGTTCCCGCAAAGCTTGGTAAAGTAATCCTTTGAGGGCAGCTACTACCAAAGGCTGGCTTTTGTTGGTTGCGAGTTCGCCTTGCAGACGAATATTCAGTACTTCTACCCGTCCGCCAGCTAGCTGTCCTACTAGATTACCTAGAGTTTCTGCTAGTTGCATATAAGGCTTGAGTTCTTCCAACACATCGGGGCCGAGTCCGGGAATGTTGACGGCTGAACGCGCTGGTAGTCCTAAAAGGACATCCCGAATTTGTTCGGCAACATCAATAGCCACATTCACTTGAGCTTCTGCGGTAGAGGCTCCCAAGTGGGGGGTGAGGATAACTTCTTTACCTAGCGATCGCAATTCCGATTCACCCAGAGGTTCTGACTCGAACACATCCAAGGCTGCACCCCCAATTTTACCCGCTTTTAGGGCTGCTGCTAAAGCTACTTCATCAATGATCCCACCACGAGCGCAGTTAATAATCCGGGCTGTGGGTTTCATCTTTGCCAAGGTTGTGGCATTGATTAAGTGGGTGGTTTCTGGGGTTTTGGGGATGTGTAGGGTGATATAGTCTGCTTGCTGGAAGAGTAAATCTAGCTCCACCAACTGACAGCCAATTTGTTCGGCTCGTTCTGTAGAAATAAAAGGGTCATAAGCTAGGAGTTTCATCCCCATTGTCTTAGCTACAGCTGCAACATGGGAGCCAATTTTACCCAAACCGACAACGCCGAGAGTTTTTTTGTAGACTTCCGCGCCCACAAAGCTATTGCGATCCCACGCACCGCGTTTCACCGAGGCGTTAGCATCGGGGATGTGGCGAGACAAAGCCAAAATCATCGCTAGCGCGTGTTCAGCCGCGGCAATTGTGTTTCCCTCTGGAGAATTGACTACTACAATTCCCTTACGTGTGGCTGCGGGAACATCCACATTATCCACACCCACACCGGCCCGACCGATGATTTTTAGTTGAGTGCCAGCTTCAATGATTTCTTGAGTGACGCGCGTACTAGAGCGAATCATCAGCGCGTCATATTCACCAATAATTTCGAGCAGTTGGGCTGGTTTTAGACCTAGTTTGACATCAACACTAGCAACTTGCGAAAGAATGTCAATTCCAGCTTGGTCAATAGAATCTGAGACAAGAACCTTAGACATGATTACTTCATTTAAAGCTACAGGTTTTGCTGCACAAGACTTTTTAGTTTAGTCTTTATCTGTCGCAATTCAGCAAAAATTATTTGTTTTAATATCAACTTAACCTTCACTTACGCTACGTGCTGATGGTATCGAAGCGTGAGTTGCTCCCGATGGTTACTGCCTCCTAAGTATTTGAATATGAGTGGCTGTTTGCACCACCCTGTCGCTAAATATAAAGCATTAATAGCACTAAGCACCTATATATTTATTAATAGTTAAGAGTTACCAAAATTTTATCTGCTTAAGCAATTTCCGTGCTGGGGTAGAAACGCTTGTATTCTTGACTAGGCTGCAACCTTAGTTGAGGCAATGCTCTGCACAACTAAGAAATGAGTTAGTAACTATTATATCTGTAGAATTTTAGTTACTTATCAATACCACAACTGGTATCACTTAGTCAAAATAAAATATTTACCAAACAGCCCTTTGTAGATATTGCTAGTGGAGAAATCGCTATAATTCTGATGAGCCAAATATTCTTTGATTTTTGGGGAAACCAGCGATGTTAAACTACAACTTGCCAAGGTACTTGCCCTCAGCCGAGGAACTACCAGACTCTGACGAAACGCCTGTGGATAATGAGCTGCAAGAATTGATACCAGGTTTGCTGAAGGCGATCCTGCTGATACTTTGGGCAGAACGCATGGACTGGCTATTTGCCATAGATATGGGTATTTATTATCACCCAGATAAACCGGCCATTGTTCCAGATGGGTTTTTGAGCTTAGGGGTAGAGCGGTTTTATGATGAAGAGTTGCGTCCCAGTTATGTGCTGTGGGATGAAAATGTTGTACCGATTTTCGTGCTAGAAGTAGTTTCTCAAACTTATCGCAAGGAATACACCACTAAATTGGATGAATATGAGGCTTTGGGTGTACTTTACTATGTGATTTATTCCTCCCGTCGCCGCCGCAAACCTCATCTGGAAGTACATAAGTTAGTTAATGGTAAGTATGAATTGCAAGAGGGAAACCCCGTTTGGCTACCAGAAATCGGCTTAGGAATTGGTTGCGAAAGGGGAAATTATTGCGGCGTAACGCGGGAATGGATGTATTGGTATGATGAGCAAGAACAACGATATCTCACGCCCGCAGAACAAGTAAAACAAGAAGCACAACGCGCTCAACAAGAAGCACAACGCGCTCAACAAGCAGAACAACGGGTGCAACAATTGACAGAACAATTAAGAGCGCTAGGAATCGATCCAGATAATCTGGGTTAACTGAAATATTTTGCAATATTTCAACAAGACTGATAAATCTGGTTTTTCAGATTTATGTATTTATTCTAAATCCGGGTTTGCTGCTGAAGCTTCAACCAAAAAACTATTGCTTTTTAGGAATAACGTTCCTGATTCCACTTTTAGAGCCAACAGTATCACCTTTGTAACGAGGGATGAGATGAATACTGGCGTGCATAATATTTTGACCTGCGGCTCGATTGATATTCATTCCTATATTAAAGCCATCAGGTTCAAATTCTGCTTTGAGAATTTCTTGTACTTTATTCACCATAAACCAGCAAGCAGATTGCTCTTTTAATGGTAATTCAAAGTAACTGCTAACATGACGTTTAGGAATAACTAAAACGTGTCCTTTGCTTATAGGATAGCCATCAAAAATAGCATAAGCAGTTGCTGATTCAGTTACTAGTTTGAGAGTTTTATGGGGATTACAGAATATACAATAATTAGATGAATTTCGCTGATGATTATAGTGAGCATACTCATATAATTCCCGATGTTCATCTAAGCAAACTGAAGGAAATGGAAGTTTGACAATACACTGATAGGTAGGTTTTTTATGAACATAATGTTCTCGAAAACCTTCTCTCTTAATATCCCTTCTGACAGCATAATAAGCTTTACCTCCTGGTTTTAATAAGTTTGATACTTCCATAAGAACATTAGTTTGTTCTTCAGTAAATAAAACATTTAAAACATAAAAGCAAATTATTGTATCATATTTAGTATCAGGATATTCTGGAAAATAATAAGGATCATAGCCTGTAATATCACAACCTTTTTGGCGCAATATCTTAACATCATTACCAAAGCCACAACCAAAGTCTAGTATTTTGCCTTTGAGAAGATTTTGATTCAATAAAAACTGTGCCGGAAATGATAGATAACTTCTTTCGATCGCAGTAAGATGGCTGAACTGATTTTTTTGCTGTGTCATGTAATTTTGGTGCTGATGTCCCAAAATTATTATTCCCAGCATTTATTGAGGTTATGCGATGTCTACGATGGTCATTGAGCCAAGTCGTACCACTTGCCTACGGCACGCTCCGCGAACGTGGAAGCAAGCTACGTGCAGCGTCTCGTAGAGAAGTGCGGGCTACGCCTACGCATCAGGGTCAATACCTAGCTCACGTAACTTAGCTGCTAATATATCAGCACGCTGGCGTTCTTGTTCAGCACGTTGGCGTTCTTGTTCAGCGCGTTGGCATTCCTGTTCAGCACGCTGGCGTTCTTGTTCAGCGCGTTGGCGTTCTTGTTGGGCTTGTTCGCTGCTCCACAACAGTAAATTTCCTTCTGTATCCCAACAGCGCAGCCAATTCATGGTTTGACATAATCTTTCACCTTGCCAAATTCCGAGAAATAACTCTAACTCAGGAATCCAAAAGCGTCCATTGCTATCTGCTTGCTGCAAGGTATATTGTCCATTTTGCAAGCACCGTAGTTCTATGCTTGGTTCGTAAGGGTCGTAGGTTACGTAGGTTGGAACTTGGAGAATCTTTTCGTAATAATAAAGTTTACCGTAGGGTGGAGTTGAGCGGACTGATAATTCTCCACCTTCTGTGTCTGAGAGAAATTCCATCACTACAGCTACAGCACCGCCTTCTAAATTCGGGGTATAGCTGCGACGAACTACATTTGTTCCTACAGACTGCACTTGAGGAACATAAAACCAGTCTGGTGCTTTAACAACGATTTTTTTGTTGACTGTGGCTACAAGTCCAAAATTAGAGCCAATCAGCATTTGAGGTTGGATGCGTCCTGTGCTTCCCAAAGCATCGGTAAGCGCAGCCGCGATCGCAGGTTGTTGAATATTTTCCACTGGATCGTCTGGTAAAATGAAGTCGGCTGGAAGTGCTTCCCAAGTAACAGTTGGTTCTTTTTGGATGGGGTTAACTTGTAGAACCATAAAACTACTCCTAATATCAATGCACAGTTATTAGTTATTTTTAACAAATCTTCAGCTAGCATCGCTTTTAAGCTAAAAACCCAGAAATCTGGAAAGATTTCTCTGACAGGTGTATATACTCGTAGTCAAGCACTTAGCAGGCGTGAGTATGACAGGGTTAGCGCGTCTCAAACCCTATTGATAGAGGGATTATGGCAGAGGGTCTGAGTTTGGGAGAGCCGCAGCCAAAACAGAAAC
>NZ_JABXKH010000032.1 GCF_017115105.1 Nostoc sp. NMS2 | reverse complement strand
GAATTAAATCTTACCCTACCTCGGATGGTGTCACTTTGTTTCCAACAAAGATTGCTGATCAGGCAAGTCCTCTTGTCAATAGGCTTTGAGACGCGCTAACCCTGTCTTCAATAGCAGGATTGGCTGCTAAATTAAGATTAATACCTCTGAGGAAACTTTCTAGGCGCGATCGCATTGCACCTTTAAAGCTAGAACCTGGTATTAATGGATGACCTAAAGCATCTTTTATTACGGGTAAATCTGAACCAATTGGTTCACTTGAACGTCCAGCACTGATGCGTAATGCTGTGATTGTGGTGAGTTTACCTATGATTTCTAAGCGATTTTTAAAAGTGTCGAACATAAAATATTTAGGGGTTGTCATTGACATAATCATGCTCTCCATAGTGGCGTAGATATAAATTACCATCCTTAGTAATACAACTCACACGCCAGCCAGTGTTTTTAATATAAAAATGATCAATTTGATTTTTTCTCACTCCTCCTTCACATTTTTGTCCACCTTCATATCTAGTGAAATGTAGGCGAGAGTCGAAACGAGTAGTATTTCCATTAAACTTAATCATAGAAGCAGAAACTTCAGTTAATACTTCATGTAGATCAAACTTATTTTGTTCACTTACATTATTTTTTTGATAATCTTTTATAAAAGACTTATCCTCATAAATTAAACGAGGAAAACCTACTGGTACATCGCCTGTAAAAAAGTTCCTTTTACATCTATTCCAGAGCAAATGCCCCCAGTTATTAAGCGTTGCTTCATCTCCAGCTTTGGATAATAAACTATCTGGTACATTTTCAAGTTCTGACACTTTAATATAAATATCTACAGATTTTGATGCCATAAGAGCAAACTGTGCAGGCTTAATTGCAGAATAATCAATGTGAATTGGCAATCTAGGTATTGTAATAAACTCTAAATTCCCTTCAAAGATGTATATAATTTCAGCACCATATAGCATCCCGATTGTGTTTACATAACCTTGCAGCGCTTTAAAACCACCCACAAGATTAAAATAAATTTTATGACTATCTTTATATGCTAAAAAAGTTGCATCCCACCATTCTAAAAGCTCATCAATTCCATACGAAAACCTTTCAGTACTTAATGTGGATAATTTTTTAGGTGATTGAATATAAGCTGTAATTCCTTCCTTATCTAAAAAATCTTTAACTATCTGTGCTGTGATTTGTCCTTGATAAGTATCTGTAGCAATCAGCCAATGTATATCTGATTTTCCTTGTTCAAGGTTTCCATCATATAAGCCATAGATACCATTAAGTTCAGCACTGGCATCTCTAATTTGTTTAGTATTCTTAGCCTTATAAAGGCTATTGTCTGCTCTAATTTTCAAATCTATAATAGTTTTTTTAGCCTTATCCTTTATTTCTTCCTCTCTATCATTTGCTGTTTCTTGTATATGTGTAAAGTACTCTTCAGAATCAGTGTAGACATCAATTTGATTGGTTAATAAACTTGTGCCTACAGTAGAAACTACAAGCCTGGGCATATTGCACTCCTTTAATAATTTAAACTTCGCCTTTATTTTTGTAAACCAAATAGCGAGCGCCATATCCTAAATAACGGCGAATTAGCTCTATCCAGATAGAATTTAATTCATCAGCATCAGAATTTGTCCTAATTTCTTTAGCTAAGATTTTAATTTTGTCATCCATATCATTAATAATTTTATGAGCAAGAGAATTTTTACCTCTGCCCCATTTTTTATCCCTTCCAACTTGATATAGTAAAAAATTTTTAATTACTTCCACACTTGCAGTAGTATCTGCAACACGAACTAAATTACGGAATTGAGACTCTTCTAATTGTTCGTAAGAAGTTTTATCATTTAATGCAGTTTGAATAGCTTTGACTAATTCATCTTCAGCTTGACGAATTCCTTGCTGAATTTTCAGTTGCTTTTGTTGTTCTGAAAAATCTGTCATACAGCCTCCTCTCTAAATACAAGATGAAAATCATTACAAATTTCTACTTGACCAAAACCTTCACAAGTACGTTCTCCTACACCTTTGAACTCTAAATTAGCCAAAGCGGTATACCAAATATCTGGCTGTGTAGTGCTAAACAAATAAACTGCACCTTTATTTGTTATTAATTCTACATCTTTCATTAATCCCCAAGCTACATTCCAGCCTGAACGATAATCATAACTACTATAAGCAACTTCAAGATTTAATGAATGATCTTCAATATCTGCAAATTGCTTTAACATCTGTTCAGAAATCACCGTGGTACTTTGCCATTTTTCAGTCAAAATTGCATCAGATTGTAAATCCAAAGCAAAGTAAGTAAGGTTAGATAATTCCTCAATCGGATTACCAAAAATTGACCATTTTTGCCAACGTTCCCACAGTTTAGCGTTAAATAACTCTATTCTACCTTGGATATTGTTTTGAATTTCTGCCAATTTAGCATGAATTTCTACCTTTCCTAAGCCTCGTGAAATTGAACCACCAAAGCGAAAGTGTTTAGAATTTTCGTTAAGAAACTTATGCAAGTTTTCTGGTAACTCTTCTAAATTATCTGGAACTAAAATAGATGACCTAAAAAATATAGGATTATCAGTTTTTAGTTCTGATTCATTTAGAACTTCAATAGTGTACAGGATTTCTTCTTCAGAAGTAGCCTTTCTGCGATTAATACCGACTCTTGTTAAGAGGCGTTTACTAACTGAAGCATTGTAATACATCCCATCTACTTTGCTATAAGAGCCGCTATATGGTTCAACTCTCCCTCCATCTAGTGGACAATTAGGATCATAGGGTAAACTATAATGTTCAGCGCAAAAACGGTCAATTAAACTATCAAAAACACCTTTATATTCAGTTGAAGCTTTCCCATTTCTATTTCTGCAAAAACCTGGTTTAGTTTTGGAACTTAAAGCAGTAGCAGGTAAAAATTTTATTTCTTCTATCCTGTTTTGAGGAAAGATTCTACCGTGTCCAGCTTTTACATTTGCAGGATAAGCATTTTGGAAAATCGCAGGTTGATCAGTCAAAAACAAAGCCTGAAAATCACCACCATCTTTACTTAAATTTGCAAACTGTTGGTTCGATTGTTTTAAAATTTCACTTGCGATCGCCCCACGAATTACACTACCAGGAATATAATCTTCACATTCACTTATAGAACCGCCTGGTTTTTGTCGAGAAATCGCTAAAGGAGATAATGCCTTAATTTCTAATTCAATACGTTTCACTTTATTTCTCCTTTTGCTAAAAACTGTAAAACTCCATCAATATCAACATTTTTTAATCCATTTTGTAATTCTTGCAATTCCCAATGCAGCCAACCTAAACCAGCCGACTTACTTCCACCCAAGGCATAAATTTGTCGTAAACCTGCCAAAATTAATACTTTTGTATAATCAGGTCTTTCAGGTGTGAGACTTACTTGAATATGTATCTCTCCTTGAAACTGAAGTTTTGCATTCACAGGTGAAGTTTCTAGAAAATAAAGTTTTTTCTCTTCTGCAATACGGCGACGGCGATTAATTGTGACACCAGGACGTAAAACTTCTGGTAAATTTTCTGGTTCTTCTCTACAAACTAAATCATCAAAAATTACCCGTGAAGGTAAAATTGGATCGCCAAAAACTTGACTAATTAAACAGTGGTATGTATGTTCATATCCTGGAACTTTGTATTCATCTCGTTGAAATTTAGCAGGTGCATTATCTCTACGAATAACCATTTTTCCTGCATTGGGAGATTCAGAAATTTCCCACTTTAAACCTCGCAGCAACTTTTCGCATTCATGGCGCACTCTACCTTTAATCTGTGAACCAGGAATTAGTAATTTACGTTCTGAGTTACGGACAATTGGTTTATCTGCTAAAGAACCAGAAGAACCTCCTGCACCTACAGATAACGCTGAATCAATTACAGCAGTAATTTTGTAAGTATCTACTGTGTTAGAGTTGGATAAATCTTGAAGTTTTATCATGGTGCAGTCTCCATAGATGATAGTTGTGGAGATTCCGTATCTGAAAAATCTATTAAATCGTATAAATCTACCATTTCTCGCCAGATAGTTTCATACATTTTTCCTTGAATATCGTACATCCAAGGTGGTATGTAACCTTCATTAGTTTTTGCCTGACACCATATATTTTCAAAATCGGTTTTAAGTGCTGATTGTCCTTTTTTAAGTCGATGACGAAAATAGTAATAATTTAAACTTGCTGTTCGTTTCCCTCGTTCTAAAAAACTCCTAACTTGATAGAGTTGTGATTTGGGAAATTCAGCTTTTCGCAATGCGTGAATAGATTTCAAAAATTTATCTAATTCTGCTAGTGTATAAGGTGCAGCGTACAGCTTCAGTTTTACGCCTCTATTCTCAATAGTTAAAGCTTGTTGACGAAATTCTTCGATGCTTGATGAAATCATAATGACTGATTTCATAGTCAAAAAATCTACTGTACCACCATAATAGCCATTTTCTTTTAAGGTTTTAGCAGATTTTTTAGCAGATTTCATCAACTGGTTTGTTAAATCTTCTGCATAGTAAATAGGTGTATTGTAAGCAGTAATCAATACACCGCTAGACATACTCAATTTACATTGGTCATGTTCTGATATTTCTTCATCACACCGATGGAATTTTTTAGAGTCAGCTAGATTATTTTCTACTTGATATTTGCCTTTTATTTTTACGCCTGATATTGTGACTGTCTTCAAAAGGATCTCTTCAAATTGCTCACCAATCATCTTAGCAATTTGTAAAGCTCTATCTGCTGGTACTATCAATAAAATGTCATCACCGCCAATCGTAATGATTTCAAACGGATGAATTAAATCACCATCTTGAATCTTTGATTCTGGTTCACTGATACCTTTGATTTCACGAGGATGCAGATTGTATGCCAAAGCTTGATAAACAGCATATTTTGTTGCATTTTCTACATCTTGGCTAAATTCTTGATATTCTTCGGGAGTGCGGATGTTTTGAATAAAACCACCCATGTTATTACCATCTGCATATATGTAAGCAACATAGCCATTACTTACTTTGCCCAATTGAGTTAAGGATTGAGGAATTTTAATTTCTTTTGTATAGTTATTATTTCCGTAATATTTCTTAGACTGTTTTGTGTTTTTTCTCAAAAAATCATCAAATTTATCCAGCCAACTTTCAATCATTCCAGCTTCCCATTTTAGTCCGATATCTTGATACCATTTAGGTGTTTCAGAAATACCAGTCTTTGCTCTATCGCCTATTCTTCGTTTACGAATTAAAGTTTCAGAGAGATAAGGTTGTCCCGTTAGTTGATTTATATGAGCAATAGCAGAATGTTTATCGCCTTCATCTCTTCTCAGGTAAAGATGAGTTTCAAATATTGGAGGATAGCAATGAGTGGGACGATTTGGAATTTTATTGCCACTGCGACGCTGATTAAAACGAATTGCTAATTTTGTGGTTAGTTCATTAAAACTTTTATGCTTTTCAAATGTATCTTGAATTTTTGTTAAATCATCAACTTTTCCAAAACACGCCTCAACAATACTATTTTTATATTCTTTTTGATATTTTTCTAGCCAAAATATTTCTGCAATATTATCTTTAAGCAAACCCAAGCGAATTTCTAAGAGTCTAAAAGTTTCTCCAACTGCACAAGAATTAGCCGTTAAGGTTTCTTTGGTATAAACTTTTTCTATAGCATTAGCTATATCATCTACAAAAGCCGCAGGACAGAAAGCAAGGATATTGCCACCAGTTGAGTAAATAATAAGTTCAGGAATTAAAGCATCTGATAAATTCGGGTTATTAGAAAAATTTTCATTCAGCCATCTTCTAACTTCCCCACATTGAATATTATAGTTGTGTCGTGATTCTGGAATTACATTAAAAAAAGCAGGTAAGTCAACTAAGTTAATTCTATCTAAGAGTCCAGAAGCGCCCCGAATATCTGGCAATTTAGATTCTTCAAAAACATATTGTTTAATTTTGGTTGCACCACCATAAATTAAGCCAATCTTTGATTTCCAAAGAATCGGATACTGTTTAGTTAAGTTTTCTAATTCGTCAACAGTTTGGGGAAATGGTAAATTATCTAATTGGTTTACTGCATCAACTAACTCCTGAAATTCCTCTGAAACTTGTTCCCCAATTTTTAATGCTTGGTGCATCTTTTGTAAGACTGGCAAATCATATTTAGGTTTTCGCTCATCACCCCAAGCCAAACACCAAGCGATCGCTACACTAACAGAACTCATCTTTTCCATTTTTACTTTACCTCAATTTAAACCCACCAAAACCCGCGCTAATGCTTGCACCATCGGACGATTAGAAATATTCTCCCCACGCTGTAACCGATGAACGCTTCCTCTCAGAATCGGCGTTTCTTCCGAGATTGCGTCACTTACACCTTCATAATCACTGGAAATAATTGCCACTACTTGCAAACCTAAAGACTGACAAAATCCTTGCCAAGGTGCAATCTCACACTCATCCTTTACCAAAATTACCGCATGAGTCGCTTGGGACATAATCAAGCGATTTTCCTCAGATATTTTCCCACCTACATCAAATATAAATATTGGTGTATTGATACCCTTGACTTCCTGCGCTTTCAGTTGTGCAAACTCTGACGTAAATCTAGCCTTGTATTCAGCTTTTAACTTTTTCGCCAAATCCAAATCGCGCCGTGCAGTTTCCCCATACCAAGAACCATCACCATCTGGACAACCAGAGATGAAATAAGACTCTGGTGCATTGGAAATCTGCAATAGTGCCTGTTTTAAACCATCTCGAAAGCAAGTCTTTCCTGTATTCGCAAACCCACACAGCACAACTTTGATACTTGAATGTTGCTGCGATCGCACTATATCTAACGTATCCCCTACTATATATCTTGGGTGTTTGCTGATGGTAATCACATACCTATCCAGTCCTCTATCGCCAATCTTCGGGTCAAAAACAGCGATCGCATCATACAATTTAGATAATTTATCAGCTAATACCTGACTAACCAGTACTGATGTGCGTCCATTAATTTTAATCAGGGAACCACCAAAAAGTTCACCCGAAGCAATCATTGCATCCAACTGCACCGCTACATCTCGCACAATCTGGTCGCCTGTAGCAAGTGTTGCACTAAACCCAACTTTTAAAACATCGCCTTCCAAACTTATGTGATACGTTGTCATAAAATTTTTTGCTAGCTACACCCATCTCCTCCATCAGTCAAATATCAATCTATTAAGTCTCCTAGTTTATACGATGGATTGTGTGTGATAGAAATGACATATTTACCTAACTTGGGATCGTAAAAAGCAACAGCACCATATATATGAGCAAGCTTATGTGCTAGAACAAACGCTACAGGGATAGAAATAGGCCCATTAATCTTTAGAAGTGGCCCTCCCGCCAGTTCTCCTGATGTTGCCATTTCCTCCAATCGAGCTGCGGCATCGCGCACAATCTGGTCATTTTGAGCCGGTTCACCAAAATTTATCCGTAAAATTCCCTCTTTTAGGTCGATTTTGTAAGAACTCATTAACTTTAGATTTATGTGATGCGTACATCATACACGTACTTGGAAGAAGTGTCTTCCAAGATGTTGTATCTTGGTATTATTATTTTTATCGAGACTCGGCTGGTGTCTGAACTAGTTTTTCAAGATATTCCTGACATAGAACTATTACAGTGCTTAGGACACGGATATCTCAAGCAAAATCTGATACGAGCAATTCGCTTGTGGGTGTGGCTGCAATCGCTTTACGGTGACAATCAAGACCGTGTGGTTTTAGACGATTCTTTTTCTTACGCAGATTGGCGAAACGCATTCTTTAGTCCTACACATCCCAAAGGAGAAAAAATTCCTGCCATACATGACTCTCATTGTCCTTGTGCTAAAACCACAGCCCAATGGTTATTCAGCGAAAAAACAGGAATAGTTGCTAGCCAATGGCGAAAATTAATCCTTGCTCACACAGGCATGAGTGAATCTGAACTGGATACTTTATTGCAACGGCGCTTATTTGGCGTAACTCGTCGTTCTCTACAGGGTGATTTGGAAATTCTGGCTAAACTCGGCTGGCTTGTATACAAATATCAAAAATACTACCGAGTGTCTGAGTTCCCACTACGCCCCGTAACTACCAAAGATGAGGCAAGTGCAGCTAAAGTCGGTGCTTATGAATTGAGTTTCATGCATGAAGATTTGGTGGGGTTTGCAGAAAATCACTCCCAAAAAATCAATGGAGTACAACGTTTCTTTTTAAAGCTCGATTATGTGATTCCTCGTAGCACCTTAGATGCAGTTGATGATTGGCAATACGAGTTAAGACAACTTTGGGCTAAAACTCCAGTTCCACCCATCAAACTCACTTATGGTAGTGCCAGACTTGCTAATAACGTTGATTGTATCGTTTATCCAGTATGTATCTACTATGTACAGAGGGCAGTTTATCTCTGTGCTTATGGCGAAAGCCCTCAAAAAAATACTAACTGGTATAATTTTCGTCTTGACCGGATTCGGAATTTGGTTGCTCTAGAGTGGACAGACCCAAAACTACTCTCAAACCTACAACAGCAATATCAACAGAAGTCTTTACCAAACCCCGATGATATTGCTTTGCAAATGTCTAAAGCATGGGGATTTGATTTCTACTTGCCTTCCCAACTGATGTTACTCCGATTTGACCGCCAGTTCTGCGATCGCTACGTTAAAGGTACTGAACGCCACGATACTTTTGAAGAAATTACCTATCAGCAAGTACAACGTTTAATTCAACGTGAAATTAAACAACCTCAACAGCAAGATTTATTAAAAGTCCTTGCCAAACGTTCGGAAACAGACGCTTACTATCAAGCACGTATCCGATATCAAGATAACGAACACAGAGATAACAATCTATTCATGCGTTTACGAGCATGGCAGCCAAAAGTTGAAGTTTTAACACCTTGGGATTTACGACAAAGCTTTGCTGCTGATGCCGCTACTCAATTTATGCTTTATCAAAATTGACACAACTATGAATTCATTAAAACTGACTCAACGATTTGAATCCGCTTTAGTCTACGCAACTCGTCTTCATGCTCATCAAACACGCAAAATTAGCGGTGTTCCTTACATTTCACATTTGTTAAGTGTAACGGCTTTAGTTTTAGAAGCTGGCGGAACGGAAGAAGAAGCGATCGCTGCTCTTTTGCATGATGTAGTCGAAGACCAAGGTGGCAAACCCATTCGTGAGGACATCCGTCAACTCTTTGGTGAAACAGTTTTGGCTATTATCGATGGCTGTACTGAGTGGGACACACCTCCTAAACCTCCCTGGCAAGAACGTAAACTGCAATATTTAGAAAAACTGCGCTATGCTTTACCTTCTGTACGCTTGGTTTCTTTGGCTGACAAACTGCATAATTCCAGATCGCTTTTAGCTGATTGGCAACAACATGGAGATGTTATCTGGACTAATTTTAGTGCCGGTCGAGAAAAAACTTTGTGGTTTTACCAATCATTAGTTCAGGTTTACCAACAGACCGGATCTGATTGGATGACACAGGAAATCGAAAGAGTTGTTAATCAATTGTGCCAGGAAACCCCTGCTTAATCTTTAGATTTTTAATCCCCCTTGCGGGGTAATTGGTTCTGGAAACTCAAAGCATCACCATAATGGTATCGACCACAGTCTTATAATTTTTAAAAAGTGGTAATGCTTTTTTGAATACTGCTTGT
>NZ_JABXKH010000123.1 GCF_017115105.1 Nostoc sp. NMS2 | reverse complement strand
GCAAATCCTTATTCATTAGAGTTGAACTACAGGTTTCAAGATAGACGTGGTTTAATGAGTATATTTTCTGCGTCACACTGAAACATAGAGTTAAAAAGCCTCACTTGGTGTAGCATCAACTCTAAAAGAGTAGGAAAATTTTACATATCCAATGTTTCAGTTACAATAAGCTATGGAAAAAATTTTACTAAAAAGCCTACTTAATATATAAATTTGTACGTAAATTGATAAGTTTAAAAAATACTGAATCCCATATAATACAAGGCGGTATATCTGAATTAACCATTAATTATTCAGCCAAACCACAGAGATTAATTACCTAGATATATTAACTTAGTCTAAGAGGTTGTTTGAAAAGTAGTTGGCTGTGATTTTAGGCGCTTATTGATTCCCCCTAACCCCCCTTAAAAAGGGGGGAACCCGGATCAAAGTCCCCCTTTTTAAGGGGAGCCACTGCGGGAACAGGGGTCTCCCCGAATGAAGGAGGTGGCGTGGATTTAGGGGGATCTAAACGGATTTGATACATCACTAAAAACTTTTCAAACATCCTCTAACAGTAAAGGAAATTAAAATAACTGTTGAATATTTGCAACTAAACGGTTAGGTTTATTTATGTATCCCGAAGGAAATTATTTAATGATTCGATATTTGAATCGGAAAATAATACTTTTGAAATCGATGATTTTGCGAAAAAATAGGCATGAGTTCAATCATAATCTCAATTAGATAGACAAAAAAGCAACTAATGTAAAGAAAAATTACTTTAACTAAAGATACAATTGTAAAGTTTAATAAGTTGATCAGTTATCAGGTATACGATATGTTGGAATTATACCAATGGGAACTATCTCAATACTCAGAGAAAGTGCGCCTAGTTCTAGATTTTAAAGGACTAGATTACCGCAAAATAGAGGTTACGCCTGGGATTGGACAAGTAGAACTGTTCCGGCTGACTGGTCAGAAACAAGTCCCAGTATTAAAGGATCGGAATAAATATATTGCGGATTCTACGGAAATAGCTAAGTATTTAGACTTAGAGTATCCCGATCGCCCCATAATACCTCAAGATCCCAAAAAACGGGGTTTAACTTTATTGATAGAAGAATGGGCGGATGAATCTATAGGCATCAAAGGTAGGAAGGCACTATTTGCAGCCATAAGTCAAGATCAAAATTTCCGCAAGTCTTTATTACCCACCTCAACACCAGATATATTTAAAAGTCTGGTTGGAGGAGTACCTACTGACTTACTGACAGTGTTGGGTTTTGGAGTAGGTTATAGTCCAGATGCGATCCAGTCTGCGATCGCATCTTTAAAACAAGACTTGGAAGCGCTAACGTTATTATTGGCAGATAGTCCTTATTTAACTGGAGATGAGCCGACTTTAGCTGACTTGTCAGTGGCTGGCTTATCGATATTGCTCAAATTCCCCTCTGGTCCCTATCTGGATTTACCAGCTTCTATTAGAGGAAAAGGATTGCCAATCTTTTCAGAGAATATAGATTATGAACCATTCTTTACCTGGCGCGATCGCATTTACGCCCAATTCCGTAAACCATTAATTAGTACCACTTCAGCAACAGGGGGAGCGCCAACTTCGATTCAGATTGATTAGGGAATTGAGAATTGGGAATTGGGCATGGGGATGAGGGGGATGTGGTTCGACTTCGCTCACCAACCGGGAGATTAGGGAGAATAATTAATAACTAGTGACCAATGACCAATGACAAATGACAAATGACCAATGACAAATGACAAATGACAAATGACAAATGACAAATAACCAATGACTAATCAGATGAATTCGGGACAGCCATTAGGTTCGGTCATTCAAGGTTCTCTAACTGAAGGTTTAGAAGTGCGATTGCATCCTGACATTTCTGTGGAAGATATGCGGGTTGGTAAGTTTCTTGTTGTACAAGGGATGCGATCGCGTTTTTTTTGTATGCTGACAGATGTAGCATTGGGGGCTGCTAATGCGCGAATTATTGCTAATCCTCCCAGTTGGGAAGACACTTTTTTACGAGATGTTTTAGCCGGAAGTGGCACTTACGGTACTATCAACCTCGCGCCGATGTTGATGTTCACTCCTGAATCGGAAGAATCTTTCTCCCCAACAAACGGCAAATCGGCAAATCCCTTTATCCCATCAGTGACGGGTTTGGCTTCCTTTGTGCCACAAACCAGCACGACGATGGAATTGTTGCCTGTTAAAACTATTCCTAGCCACTTTAGTCAAGTTTACGAAGCCAGTGTTGACGACTTTCGCCGCGTATTTGGTTGGGAAGATGACCCCCAAAGGCGCAATTTTTCCATCGGTAAACCTTTGGATATGGATGTGCCTGTTTGTATCGATTTAAACCGCTTTGTGGAACGAAGTAATGGGGTTTTCGGGAAATCTGGGACTGGTAAATCCTTTCTGACGCGGTTACTTTTAGCAGGTGTTATCCGTAAAAATGCGGCAGTAAATTTGATTTTTGATATGCACTCCGAGTATGGCTGGGAAGCCGTCGCAGAAGGAAAGAACGTCAATACAGTTAAGGGATTAAAGCAACTTTTTCCAAGTAAGGTGGAAGTTTATACCCTTGACCCCGAATCGACGAAGCGCCGGGGTGTGCGTGATGCTCAAGAACTTTATTTGAGTTACGAGCAAATAGAAGTTGAAGATATTAAGTTATGTAGTCGAGATTTAGGACTCTCTGACGCAGCCCTAGATAACGCCAATATTTTATATAGTGAGTTTGGCAAGTCTTGGATTGTCCAACTGCTGAACATGACTAATGAAGAAATCGAGATGTTCTGCGACGAGAAGCGCGGACACAAAGGCTCGATTATGGCATTGCAGCGCAAACTCTTGCGGATGGACAGCTTGAAGTATATGCGAGCGGTTTGCCCCCAAAATTACATTAGTAAAATTGTGCAATGTTTGGAATCTGGGAAGAATGTTGTGATAGAATTTGGTTCCCAGTCTAATATGCTCTCTTATATGTTGGTGACGAACATGATCACCAGACGTATCCACGAGCATTACGTCAAAAAAGCAGATAAATTCCTGCAAAGCAAAAATCCTTGCGATCGCCCCACGCCGTTGATGATTACCATTGAAGAAGCGCACCGTTTCCTAGATCCAGGGGTGGTACAAAGCACTATCTTTGGCACTATTGCCCGTGAGTTGCGTAAGTATTTTGTCACACTTTTGGTAGTTGATCAACGTCCATCAGGCATAGATAATGAAGTTATGTCCCAGATTGGAACTCGCATTACCGCTTTGCTTAATGACGAAAAAGACATTGACGCGATTTTTACGGGTGTATCTGGTGGTAGCGGACTGCGATCGGTATTGGCAAAGTTAGACTCTAAGCAACAAGCTTTAATTTTAGGTCACGCCGTTCCGATGCCAGTAGTAGTACGTACCCGTCCTTACGACGCAACTTTTTACGAAGAAATTGGTGAGCCAGCCTGGGAAGAAAAACCTGACGCGGAAGTATTTGCAGCGGCTGAACTCGCCAAAGCAGACCTGGGATTTTAAATAGTCATTTGTCATTTGTCCTTTGTCCTTTGCTAATGACCCTTCGGGTTCACCAGTTGCTCATGGGGGAAACCCCCAAGACCGCACTGGCTCACCAATGACTAATGACCAATGACCAATGACCAATGACTAATTCGTAACATCCCTCCATCCTCACAAGAAATTAAGTTCGGTTATCCGGCTAGTTTTTGGCAACAGAAGAGGGGTTTTTGGGGTCACTATAGATATAGTCAGTAATTTCAAGGAAGCCTAAATTTTTTTCCAAACTACCCATTTTGAATTATAATTGAAAGCTTTATCTTAAGATACTTTACTATCTGCCTGATTTGTCGTACTATAAAACTAAGTGGAACTCATACCGACTTCGGATTTTCTCGTTGCTCTCAGTAACTACCTAAAGTAATAATTCTCAAAAATAACCAGTGTGCTTATAAGAGATTGAAAATTTAGGGAAGTAGGGGAACCTATCTTGGGGGCTTAAGGTCTTAAAAACTTCTTTATCAATTGATAATTGTTTTTAGTAGCTCCTGATATTTTGTGATAGATTTACTACCTTTATCCATCCATTTTAGTAAGAAAACATACATTTTATTTACGGAGTAGAGGACAACGCACCAATGCCTACTGTCAATACCCAAACGGAAAATCTCAATACCAGATTCACGGCTGATATGGTGCGAACCTATCTGCGAGAAATTGGTCGTGTACCACTGCTAACCCGTGAGCAAGAGATTGTCTATGGGAAGCAGGTTCAACAAATGATGACGCTCATAGATGCCAAAGAGGTTTTGGCGAAAAAACTGCAACGCGAACCAGATATGTCAGAGTGGGCTGACGTGGTTCAACAATCGGAAACTGAAGTACAACAAACGGTAGCGCAAGGTAAGCGAGCAAAGCAAAAAATGATCGAAGCGAATTTGCGCTTGGTCGTTGCTATTGCGAAAAAATACCAAAAGCGAAATATGGAATTTCTGGATTTAATTCAGGAAGGAACACTAGGATTAGAGCGGGGTGTGGAGAAATTTGACCCAATGAGGGGTTATAAGTTCTCGACTTACGCTTACTGGTGGATTCGCCAAGCTATTACCCGCGCGATCGCTCAACAAGGACGTACTATCCGGTTGCCGATCCACATTACCGAAAAACTGAACAAAATCAAGAAAGTACAGCGTGAGTTAGCTCAAAGCTTGGGGCGATCGCCCACTCCAGCCGAAATTGCCAAAGAACTGGAACTAGAACCTGCTCAGATCCGCGAGTACCTGAACATGGCGCGTCAACCAGTATCTTTGGATGTCAAAGTTGGCGAGAACCAGGATACTGAGTTGCAAGAAATGCTCGAAGATAGTGGCCCATCACCAGAGTATTACACCAACCAGGAATTTTTACGCCAAGATTTGAACAACCTGCTAGCTGAACTAACCCCGCAACAGCGAGAAGTTTTAGCTCTACGCTTTGGTTTAGAAGATGGTAACGAAATGTCATTGGCGAAAGTGGGTGAGAGATTGAATCTCAGCCGCGAACGTGTCCGCCAGTTAGAGCATCAGGCTTTGGCTCATCTGCGTCGCCGTCGCGCCCATGTCCAAGAATACGTTGCTAGTTAAATATGGAGACGCGGGATTTCGCGTCTCTAAAGTTATGATGCGCCTCCTGAATTCAGGGGGCGATTTTTTTTGCTGATAACCAGGAAAAATATAGCCCACACTACAAACCTTTAATTGTTTACGCAGCTCTACTTCCAATACGGTTCGGTTAAGAAAAGAGACGCGATAAATCGCCGTCAAGACAAAGGACTGATCATTGTAAAGACGACGATTTATCGCGTCTTTGCGATCTATAACTTTCATCAAAAAACTTTATCCGAACCGTATTGGCTCTACTTCCTCTAACTGGTGGTAATCTAAGATTGTTGGGCTGGATTAAATAAAAACTTTAGTTTTTGACAGTTTTCTTTTTTGGACAATAGTAATATAGGTTGTGAATAAAGTCTTTGAAAATTAAGACTTGGTTATAGTTTAAGTAAGTTCTAAAAAACTTAGTTGATTTTTTAACAGGAGAAGTAGGGTGCTTAACAACCTTTATCAGTTCTTATCTCCCCGCCAGTGGGGAATTTCCCTAGCGGGCTTAGGCTTACTTCTCGGTTTGGGCTTTATAGGCAGGCAGGCTCAGGTAGTACCGGTTACAGATTCTCCATTATCATCGGCTCAGATTCAGACAGCCAAAACCTCTGACAACTCCCTTTTGTCGCAGCTAAGAAGAGTTAGAGAGCAGAGAAGTCAACTGAGAGCGGCTGCTGGAGAGAGAGGGATTTTTGTACATCAGAGCGGAAAAACACTCCCTAAAACCACAGCGCTGGTTCCAGATTCTCAGGGAGCTACAAAAAGTACAGAAGGTTTACCAAAAGTGAATTTTCCTGTAAAAGATGGAGTTTATCTCTATGGTCAATCGCCAAAATCAAACCAGCTTGGTCAAGGTTACATCATATTTCAAAAGCAGCAGGACAAGATAACTGGTGCGTTGTATATGCCCCAATCAGAATTTAATTGTTTTCGGGGTACTCTCAACAAGTCAGGAGAGTTGGCGATGACGGTTAATAGTTCGTCAAATGAAGCCAGTACTCCTGGGGCAAATCAGGTAGCTGCAAACAGTAAACTACCTAAAGTCAGTGAAGATGAGTTTAGCAGTTATCCTTATTCGGTGGCTCTGCAAGACTTTTATCAGTTAAATTCCATCACAGTGAGCGATCGCCGCACGTTGCAAATGTGCAAATAATCTTTAAGTTAATACTCAATTCCTGGTTGCGCTTTCACGCCTTGATCGCGGAAAGGGTGCTTAATTAAGGTCATTTCGGTTACGAGGTCAGCACGCTCAATTAAACCAGCTGGTGCGCCTCTGCCTGTGAGAATAACGTGCTTGTTAGCTGGTTTTTGCGCCAAACCGGATAAAACGTCCTCTAATGGTAAGTAAGCCATTTTGAGGGCAATGTTAATTTCGTCTAACAACACCAAATGAAAGTCTGGGTTGAGGATGTATTCTAATGATTTTTCCCAGGCGGCGCTAGCTTTGTCAAGATCGCGATCGCGGTCTTGAGTTTCCCAGGTGAAGCCTTCGCCCATTGCGTGAAATTCTATCTGGTCTTCCCAATAGCTGAAAACCCTTTTTTCTGAAGGTTCCCAGCTTCCCTTGATGAATTGGACGATCGCTACTTTATAGCCGTGACCTAGCGATCGTAACACCATACCCAAGGCCGCAGTAGTTTTACCCTTACCGTTACCAGTATTTACAATAATTAATCCTTTTTCTGGTACAGCTTCTGCTATGCGCTTGTCTTGCACTTCCTTGCGTCGCTGCATCTTTTTGCGGTACTGTTCATCAGTCAGAGATGAAGACATTACTTCATCAATCAAACGCCCAATTTCTTGATCTTGGTTTAATTCTTGTGGTGTATCGTTTTTCATCAAGCTTGTCTAGAAATAACTGTTAAAAGTGTTGGGAATGAGCCAAAATCGTCTTACTTATCCAATTTCACTTAAACTACTTGATTGGAAATGTCCAGTAAGTTTTTATGTGAAATATTAATAGTGTGTTAGTTTTATTAATGATTTACAGACAAGTGGAAATATCTATGATATACAAACTGAACTTATAATCTGATTTTACTATTACTGTTTTAAATAATTTAATATGTTCATTAAAGCATTTTACCAATAAAAATTTATGATTATTTCCTTTGTTAAAATCATGAGTTAGATGCTTTAAGTGCCAGGGGTATGATGTCTAATATCGGGAGTTGTGCATTTATGGATGTTGTTGTTTCCATTTTTCCCATAAAGGCTGCGTATCCTCTGGTTGCCCGTCATAGTTGAGCAATTGATCTGAAATTATCACCCATGACTGGGCACTGCGTGTCCAAATGTTACCCACTGGGCATAACCAACTTGTATCATCTAAGGTTCCGGCTTTGACATTGATAGTATTTGAATGGTAAGTCCTTTCATGGAACAATCGCGTTCCGCAGTCGCCACAAAACAGGTTATTTACTTCACGTCCACTATCATTTTTCCGAGTCCAAGCTTTCGGTTTTCCTTGAACAATTACAACAGCATCTCGTAGTACTGTAAGAGACATACCAAAGGCACTAGACGATTGTTTCTGACACTCCTTGCAGTGGCATAGGTAAAGGGTTAATGGTTGGGCATGAATTTCATAACGAATCTGTCCACATTGACAACCTCCAGTATATGGAAGACTCACAAGTTTTATCTCCTAACATTTTGTGTTGCTTTATTGTAACTAAAACTATCTCAATCTTAAAGCGGGTTTTAATAGACACAAACAGAATTCTCTGCGTCTCCCTAAATCTCCCTCATCCTTCATCTTCATCCGATTCATCATCCTCACTCCAATACTGTTGAGGTGCATTTCCGTGAACTTCTAAAATCTTTGGTTTTTTGATTTTATTATCAGGTGGATTAATTGCTTCTAACTGCACATCAAATTTCCAGTTATCACCAAAATCATAAAGATAGGTCATTTTAGCACCCGCTTCTAGAGACAAATCACCAATCCGCACTTGGTCAGCAAATGGGGGTGTTTCCATGTATGGATGACCTATTTTAATTATGCGACCAAAACGGTCTTTATAGCTAAACTCATATAAATGGTCATAGTCAAAATCAAAAGCATCGAGAATTGTCTCTGCTAGCCAGCCCAATGACTTTTTGGCTGGTATCGCAATGCGTCTCCAAGGCTGATGAAGAGACACTTTAAAAATATAAATACCATCAGTAAAACCTTCTTTGGAAACAAATAAATTATGCTGCCATTCTGGAAAAAATGGTTGAAAATGTAACTGCAACTTTCCAAAAGTTACATTTACCTCATCCTGTAATTCTCCTCGGATACCTAGTGGAAATAGTAATTGTAACAGAGCGTCCCCAAAGGGCAAACGTTGTAAACTAGTAATGCGCCATCCTTTGCCTTCTGTTGGTTTGCCATGTTTAATAGACAACAATCCAAATAACTCTAACAGGGCAACATTATGCAGACCAGGGTAATAACTAATATCGTGTTGGTGTTCATATTTAGGGAATTTTAAACCTTTATCTGGGACGCGGGGCCAAAGTTGAATACATCTAAATAAATTCCCGAATGAATCTTGATGTTCACCTAATATTTCGTTATTTCCCCAAATCAACCAGGCTTCTAATAAATTGAAATAGCGTTCTGTTGCATTTAGATTTGACCATGATTGCAAAGTTGCTGCGTCTAAAACTAAAATCTGCTTCTTCCCTTGGGATTTAATTTGGGCTATCCCAGAACTGCGTAATAACAGATATAGCCCATTGATGTAAGGGTATGATTTCTGTACGGGACGTTTGAGTTTAGTTTCAATTGGGTGACTTAACAGAGAATTCAATTCGGATAGTACTTTCAGTGGTAGAAGATTATTAACACTACTAACTTCCACTCCATTTGGTTGTAATAAATCTATCAGAATTTGAAAATCACGCAAAATTGTACCGGGTTGATTTTCATCAATACTAAGTTCTTGCAGGAGTTGTTGTTGTGACTCTGTTAAGGAAGGTAGTTCAGGGTTGAGTGTGCGTTCTAGCCGCGCAAATAAATCTTCCATAAATAAAAATTATAAATTCTCAATTCACAATTTAACCTTCTGTATGACCCTGTTCTCTTTATACTATGACTACCGAAATTATCCTAATAAATCTTGACCCATAAGTGTCAGATGAGGTCTATCAAGACCGTAAGCTTAATGAGATGTGAATGATAATATTCTCATCTTCTAGTTGACAATCCCAGAAGTTTGATATGAATAGTAACACTCGTTTACAGATGATTTTAGCTGATACACCTATTGATACAGTATTACCTGCGATCGCTCAACTAAATCTACCCAACTGGTGGTTAGCTGGTGGTGCAATCCGAAACACTGTTTGGTCTTCGATTTTTGGTAATGACTGTGGGTTAGGTATTAAAGATTTTGATATTGCATTCTTTGATATAGAAGAAAATCGTTCTCAAGAACTAGCAGCAAAAGCGACTCTCACAGAACAATTTCCTCATGACGAGTTTGATGTCAAAAATCAAGCCAGTTTTGCTCGTTGGCGGCTTGGTAGCAAACCCTACACTAGTACAGAGGATGCCGTTGCAGAGTGGCTGCATACTGCTACTGCTGTTGGAGTTCGACTAGATGCACAAGGCCAATGGCAATTTTTTACTCCCTATGGATTAGATGACCTGTTTGATGGCATTATTCGACCTACACCAGCACATACTCATAACGTAGATGCTCACAATAAGGCATCTGGGTTTTTACAAAAGTGTTCTTATCTGCGTTTGGCGTAAAAGTTACAGGGGAGCATCCCAAATGTGCAAAAACCTTGATAGCCCTCATCCCCTAACCCCTTCTCCCA
>NZ_JABXKH010000178.1 GCF_017115105.1 Nostoc sp. NMS2 | reverse complement strand
AAACCTGTAGTTCAACTCTAATGAATAAGGATTTGCCCTCATCCCCCAACCTATCCCCCAGATATGGGATTCGGGGAGCTAGAATTTCAAAGTCCCTCTCCCATATCTGGGAGAGGGATTTAGGGTGAGGGCGAAAACTACGGTTCTCAACTTAGATGAGATTTACTATTTTTTATTGTGAAAAAGAAATGAATAAAGTTGCAAAAGTTACAATTTTTTTCTGGATCATGAAGATCATCGCCACGACACTCGGCGAAACGGCAGGTGACTTCATCTCAATGTCTCTTGGACTGGGGTATTACATAGCCTTTGCCATAACGTTCGCCATTCTTGCTATTCTCCTGTTTTTTCAAATTCAATCCGACAGATATCGCCCAGTCCTTTATTGGACGGCCATCATCGCCACAACCACAGCCGGAACTGAAGTTTCAGACCTGATGGATCGATCTCTTGGGCTTGGCTACGCACTGGGATCGCTTATCCTGGTGGCCTGTCTTCTGAGTGTTCTTAGCATCTGGTATTATCGCGATCGCGATCTGAGCGTTTATCCGATTATCAAGAAAGATGCAGAAACCACCTACTGGCTGGCTGTCGTGTTCTCCAACAGTTTGGGAACAGCCTTTGGTGACTTTCTGACAAGCAACTTGGGACTAAGCTATATCCAGGGCGCATTTGTGACAGCCAGCGTCATTGGTGTTGTTATCGCCCTTCACTACGTAACAAAGTTGAGCGATATCCTCTTATTCTGGCTTGCGTTCATCTTCACACGTCCCTTCGGAGCCACTTTCGGAGATTTTTTGACAAAACCAGTCAAAAATGGCGGTCTATCACTGCCAAGGGGCTATGCTTCTGCGATCGCCTTTATCCTGCTGGCAGTTGTGCTATTCTTTTCTGTGCGAAAGGAGAAAAAAGTGCGTCATCCAATTGAGTGATGCGTTTAAGCATAATGAATAAAATTAAAGTATGATCCGACAAATTTCTAATTTTTGGTTGCGTAGTATACATCCTCGTTTGGCTTCCTTAATTGCGACAATTGGTATTGTTGGACTTACTAGTTGTCTTCTCATCCTTTTTGTTTTAGCAAAACTAATTGAAGAGGTTTTAGAGCGAGATGCTTTTAGATTTGATACTACTTTTTTGTTATGGCTACATCAGTTTGCCAATCCAAATTTAGATAATTTAATGCTGTTTATTACAAATCTTGGTAATCCTAATACAGTGGTTATAGTTGCAGGTATTACTGTCTTGTTACTTTGGTGGCGACATTACCAAGAAGAAGCGAAAGTTTTTGTACTTGCTTGCTTAGGAGGGTTAATTTTAAACACAGGGCTAAAGTTATTTTTTTCTAAACCTCGCCCTGAACTGTGGCATCCCTTGATTTCTGAAAAATCTTTTAGTTTTCCTAGCGGTCATGCACTCGGTTCTATGGTGCTTTATGGTTTTATTGCTCACGAATTGGCAACTCACTATCCTCGTTTTGCCAAGTTTATTTACAGTTTGACAGTTATTTTAATTGCTGCTATTGGTATCAGTCGCTTATATTTAGGAGTCCATTGGCCCACAGACATAATTGCAGGTTATGGAGTCGGTTTTTTGTGGCTGATGATATGTATTACGATGCTGAAATTACAAAGATTGAGGCAGGGAAAGTTAGTTGATTAAATAGTCTCAATTTCTAATACCATCGCTCTAAGTACAATATTTAATTAATTTGTAGTGAATTATCTGCGTGCCTCTGCGTTTAAAATTTAACCCTCAATTGATCCCCAAGTTACCAATCCAAGATAGGATGGACGTTGATTTACGTATTCTTCTAATTAATGCATATGAAGCGCTATTGGTCGCGTTTGCTTGCGCTGGTTTTGGTTGTAGCTATCGGCTTAATGGGCTGTTCTGGCAGTCCAGATAGTTTGACTGGGGATTATCGCCAAGACACTTTAGGTGTAGTCAATGTTATGAGACAAGCTCTGAATCTATCACAAGATTCATCAGACAAAACAGCAGTTCAAGCAGAAGCGCGTCAGAAAATTAATGACTTTTCGGCTCGCTATCAGCGAGTTAACTCTGTTTCTGGTCTTGGCTCCTTTACAACCATGCGGACAGCCCTTAATTCCCTGGCTGGACACTACAGTTCTTACCCAAATCGTCCCGTACCCGAAAAACTAAAAAATCGTTTAGAGAAGGAATTACAGCAAGTTGAGGCAGCGTTAAAGCGTGGCGGTTAACTCTTAGACTAAGCTAAAAACATCTAATTTGCATAACCAAATTAAATATAACTCTTGTGGGGTGGGCAGAAAAGCCCGCCTAGCTTATGCAATTTAAATGTCAAACAGCTTATTATCTACTCAATCATCAAGAATCAAGAGTCAAAACTTTTGACTCTTGATTATTTTTTAAATTTTTCACTAAAACGTAATTATCTAAATCCGCAGTCCCAAGTTAAACTTACTTCGTATCCATCCAATTTTCACCGACACGCGCTTCAACCAGCAACGGCACGCTCAACTGAACTGCATTTTCCATCACCGACTTAATTTGCGGTTGTAATTCTTCCCACTCATCAGGGGGAATTTCAAACACTAATTCATCATGTACTTGCAACAACAAACGCGCCTGATAGTTCTTCAAAACCTCATGCAGTCTTACCATTGCAATTTTAATAATATCAGCGTTGGAACCTTGAATTGGTGCATTAGCAGCCGATCGCAGTAAACCCGCATCATAAGGGCCCAAATTCTTCAATTTACTCAGATCAATATCTTCTGGGTTACTGCTCTTTAATTTACGTAAACTGTTATTAGTAAAATCAAAGTAACGACGACGACCGAGAATAGTTTCTACATAACCAAGAGCGATCGCTTCTTTTTTTACTTGCTCCAAATATGCAAAAACTTTAGGATATCGTTCATTAAACCGCTTAATGAACTCGTTGGCAATGTTTTTATCTATCCCAGTTGAGCGCGAAAATCTTAGAGAACCCATCCCATAAATCACGCCAAAATTGATAGTTTTTGCTATTCCTCGTTCTTCTGACGTTATATTTTCTTTTTCAAAGACTAACCGCGCGGTAACAGTGTGAACATCTTCATTTTGCTGATATGCTTGCACTAATATTGGCTCTTGACTCAAATAAGCCAAAATCCGCAATTCAATTTGTGAGTAATCAGCAGCCACCATTAACCAACCAGGTTCAGGCAAAAACGCCTTCCGAATTTGGCGACTAAAAGCTGTGCGAATGGGGATATTTTGCAAATTTGGATTAGAAGAAGATAACCTACCAGTTGATGTTGCCGCTTGATTAAAATCAGTATGCACCCGATGGGTATCTGGACGCACCAATGCAGGTAAGGCATCAACATAAGTAGACTTTAATTTAGATAGGGTGCGATACTCAATGATCGCCTCAACAAAACCACTGTTATCATCTTCTTGGAGTTTTTCTAATGTTGCTGCATCTGTAGAGAAGCCTGTTTGAATTTTACGAGAATGTTTGGTACTTAATCCCAACTTTTCAAACAAGATTTGGCTCAATTGCTTAGGAGAACCTAAGTTAAAATTTTCCCCAGCTATTTCAGTTGCTTCTTCTTTTAACCTGGCTAACTCTGTTTCTAAATGCTGCGAAAGTTCTTTTAAATAAGCTGAATTAATGCGGACACCCGTGTATTCCATTTGGGCTAAAACCGCTTCTAGTGGCTGTTCTACTTCCACTAATAGTTTAGATAAAGTTGGAATTTGATCCAGTTCTTCACGCAATTTCGGGACTAAGCCAAACGTAGAATAAGCATCCATACCGCAGTAATCTGCAACGGCAGGAATATCTATATCAGCGATGGTTTTGCCTTTAGGAACTAAATCTAAGTAACTTTTTGCTATCAATCCCAAATATCGCTGCCCTAAATCCATCAAATTATGACTTGAATCTGGATTTAGAATGTAACTTGCCAGCATGGGATCAAACACTACTCCCGCCAAATTAATTCCTTGACACTTTAGAACTAAGCGGTCAAATTTGGCATTCTGTAAAGCTTTGGGATAATCAGCACTTTCGAGAATTGGGCGTAATGTTTCTAGCACCAAATCTTTATTCAAATTCTCCCCCGTTTTATGCCCCAGAGGAATATAGGCTACTTCATCGGGTTGCATTCCCCAACAGCAACCAATTCCTACTAACTCAGCATCTCTTGGTTCTAAAGCAGTAGTTTCAGTATCCCAAGCAACGGGAATCTCTGGGTTAGTAAATGTTTGTAAAAGTTTCACTAACTCAGTTAGTTTAGCTGCGGTGTCGATGATACGTGGTGTAATGGGAGAAGTAGATTTTTGTGGAACTGCTGCCGTATCACTAGCACTAAAAAACCACAAATCATTATCTTCATCATCCCTCAATTCTGAGTTAGGATTAGTTACCTCTGTTTTGGCTTCTTGCTTTTCTTCAACTTGGCCACCAAAACGTTGTTGAAGGTCGTTGATTTTCCCTAAAAAAGACTTGAATTCTAATTTTTCTAAAATGGGGGATAAGACGGTTGTATCAAACCCCTTTAATTTGCAATCTTCTAAATTAATTTCTATAGGAACATCTAAAACAATAGTTGCCAAATAACGAGATTTATCGGCATCTTCTTTACCCGTTGCTAGTTTTTTCTGAGTTGCGCCTTTAATTTCATCTAACGCAGCATAAATATTATCAAGGGAACCATAGGTATTTAGCAGCTGTACTGCTGTCTTTTCCCCAATTCCTTTAACTCCAGGAATATTATCTGATTTATCACCACAAAGAGCTTTGAAATCGACAATTTGTGTAGGTAAAACGCCCATCTTCTCTTTGACTTGTTCTGCTTCAAATTCCGTAATGCTATTTGTAGAGCGTTTTATGGCATCTGGACTAAAATTTAGAACAGTTATTTCTTTATCAGAGTCGATCAGTTGAAATAAATCGCGATCGCCAGTTAGAATCTTCACCCTATACCCAGCAGCAGTTACTCGCTGTGCTAAGGTTCCCAAAACATCATCTGCCTCGAAACCAGGGGCAGTAAAAATTGGTAGATTGAAGCCATTCAGCAACTCATGCAGGTTTGCTAAGTCGGGAATGAAGTCTTCTGGCGTTTCTTTGCGATCGGCTTTATAAGTCTCGTCAGCTTCGTGGCGAAAAGTTGCCTCACCCAAATCAAATGCGATCGCCATTGCTTCAGGCTGTTGTGTTGCCATTACCTCCAGCAGGCACTTCACAAAACCAAAACATATACTTGTCGGAATCCCTGCTTTAGTACGCAGTCCTCCATCTCGCCCTTTGGCGAAAGCAAAGTATGAACGATAAGCAAGGGAGTGTCCATCTACAAGGATGAACGTGGGGCGTGTTGCAGTTACAGAAGTGAAAGTTTCAGACATAGCCCTATTTTAGCCAGAAGCTTTGTCACATAGTTAGCAATTTCAGATGCTCGTTCAGCTTGGTTTTGGCGACAATAGCACCGATTTTGAGTACCAAATGACATCGTATATAATTTAATACATAATGATGTCTACGCATTTGCCGCTTTAGTACGGAAGCCCAGTATAACCAACTTTTGCCACGGATACCACCCTAATTAAGTACGTGAGTATCAACATAGCAATCAGATCCCCGACTTCTGGCGAGAAGTCGGGGATCTATACTCCTGAGCGTTTTATGTTGAATTAGATAGACCTAGCTTACTTTTCAGGAACCAACAAACACTAGCTTAGTATTTCGCCATAAGACTACCACTATCAAAGTCTCTTTTCCTTAACAAAACTTTATATGTACCAATCAACAAGTATATTTCCGAAGGACTTGAATATAAAAGCTTTACATAAAGTTACGTGTATTTATCAAGCCTACAAGCAAAGTTCCAGAGTTAGAAATAGGTTAGTAATCCCCTAATGATTCGTTTTAGAAAAAATCTTTCATCATGACAACAAAATTATTGAACACTCTCGCTGCTGCAACAACTTTGGCAGGAATTGTTGCAACATCTGGCGCAGCTGATGCAGCTTCTCTCTCGTACACTAGTTCCAGTAATTACGATTTGACAGATATCATTGATTCACCTTTGAGCATCCAAAAATTTAATTCATCTCTAGGTACACTCCAAGGTGTAACAATAGAATTTACTGGAGATATACTTGGAAATGCAGGTTTTGAAAACAGAAGTAAAAGCCCGACTTCAACAACAGTAACTCTTGGCAGTGAATTGAGCTTACAACTCAATAATCAGTCTTTATTGGCGCTCAATCCCGAATATATTTCCAGTTATCAAGTTGCTAAATATGACGGCATCACTGATTATAGTGGCACCTCTGGAAAAACTATTTCTAACTTAACTGCCACACAATCTGGTACTCAGTCTTTCACTAATACCCAATTCTTGCAATCTTTCATTGGTAATGGCAACATAGACTTTTTGTTCTCAGCTTCAGCCACCTCAGCAGTTACAGGATCGGGTAACATGAACTCTTATATTGATACTTATGCTAAAGCAGGTATCAAAGTAACTTATAATTACAATGATGTTAAATCTGTACCTGAACCCTCTGCCACACTTGGAGTTGGTTTAATTGCTGGGCTTTGTCTGTTGTCACAGCGCAAAAAAAGCTGGATCAAGGGGTCAAATTCATAAACTTTCTTGAATAGGTTATTTTTCCCATCTATCTATTCGTCAGGCTCTCTAATTTAAATGAAAAACCCCGATTTTTTCGAGAATCGGGGTTTTTGTTGTGATTATTATCCAGAATTTTGAACAATATTTAAAAAATACTATAACAATCTAAAATCGTGTGATTCAGCATCCTCATGTTATAAAAATTAGGTTGACTAGAGAACCCAATTTTTGCTAATACTCCCCACTGGCGGCTAGAGCCTGTTAACCTCTTACTGGAACTTAAAATCTAGGAAATTATGCAGAAAGCATCTGCTACCCATTTGGCATCTAGCGATCATCAGACTGCTGCAAAAGACATTAAACTACTAGTTTTGGATATAGACGGCACGATCGCAGGACATTCCAACACCATCAGCGCAGGTGTCAAGCAAGCTATTGTGGCAGCGCAAGCACGAGGAATTCCAGTGGCGATCGCTACAGGTAGGATGTATCGTTCAGCCTTGCGCTTTCACCACGAAATCGGCTCTACACTCCCATTAATGGCTTATCAGGGAGCCTGGATTCAAGATCCAATTACTCAAAAAATTCATCGCCATTGGGCTGTTTCCAGGGAAATGGCCCACCAGCTAATCGACCATTTTGAACAGCCTGAGTTGCGATCGCTCCTATCTGTCCATTTCTACATCAACGATCAACTATACGTCCGTGAGTTAACCAGAGAAACCCAAATTTATGCAGAACGTTCTGGTATTACCCCGATTCCCGTTGGTGATTTGCGCCAAACCTTAACAAATGAACCGACAAAAATTCTCGCTTTGTCTGATGACACAGATTTAATCGATCAGTTATTGGGGAATTTGCGCCGCCAATATACACCTGCTGAACTTTATCTCACAACATCTGTTGCTACCTTTTTTGAAGCAACTAACGCCTCTGTGAATAAGGGGACTGCTGTACGTTACCTAGCCGAAGAATTGTTGGGATTACAGATAGCCAACGTTATGGCAATTGGTGATAACTTCAATGATGTAGAAATGCTGGAGTCTGTTGGACTTGGTGTAGCTATGGGCAACGCACCTAAAGGAGTCCAAGCGATCGCGCGGTGGGTAGCTCCTAGTGTAGAGGAAGACGGAGCAGCAGTAGCAATTGAAAAATTTTTGCTGTAATGAGGACACTTTTTCAAGCCTAAACCCTATAAATCAGAAAGGACACCGACGACTGGCCGTGTTTCGTCTCGGTGCCCTAGCTGGTTCGCTCCTCACACACCTGCTAATGTAGCCGAGGTGATGCATTGAGTCAATAGCTATTATAAAAGTTTTTATTTTTGCCTAAGCGACATTACCGATTTATAACTCCAAGGGCGCAAAAACACCCAAGTTTTTCTCTAGTACGTATCTTAATACTGACTGAGTAGCCATAAGTAATCCGAGTCTGGCTTGTGTTAACTCTGGCGATCTAATTTTCACCTCACCCCAAATCCGGCAGTTACACCAGAAGTTTTCAAAAGCTTGACTCAAATTCAGCGCTACTTTTTCCCATTTCACAGAACCGTTAATATCAGGGCACTCTATGTTGTCTACCACTTGTATTAACTCGGCAATCAGATGACGCTCATCTGGATGATTTAGCCGTAGTGTTCCGTCACAATTAAGCCAAGGTAAAGGTTTAGGGGAGATAACATTCCAAAAAGCTGGACTAATATTTGGAACTGGTTCTCTAAGTTTAATCAATCCCTCTCGATGAGCCAGCAATACCAGCGAACAGCAACGTGCATGGGCGTGCTGAACAGCAAATAGTGAATTGGGGATTGGGGATTGGGGATTGGGCACAAAAGGCAGAGGGGCAGGGGGCAGGGGGCAAGGGGGAGAATTAAAAATTACCTCTTTCCCCCCTGCTCCTTGCTCCCTGCTCCCTTCCTCCCCATCTTCCCCCAAACTCCCAACTACGAGGCTTTGTAACCAAGTCGCTAAAGCCGTGTCAGTCAATTCAAAATGTATCCAGCCAGGAGGAACAATTTGGATGCTAAAAACGTCACCACAAATCCTTGATAAATCAGATGCGATCGCACTGGCAAGCTGCATAGTTTTCCAATTCTGAGATTTTGACAGTTGCAGGGACACACTTGAGGTATATAAAACTCTATTTTCATCTCTATCTTTATGTAGAGGAATTTTTTTATCTTCTATGCCTACGTTTTCTGCTTTATAAGTATCAATGCTTAGTGTTTTTATTAAATAACTATGCAATAACTGCTTGATTGACCTATATTTGCTAACTGGTAATTTGTAATACACGTAATATTATTTAAACAGTCATGTAAGATATATTTGTTACTTTTCTGTCATCTATCTTACGGTATAAATTTAATTTAGATGAAGAAAAATGAGAAGAGGATAAAATTTGATGAATAATCGATGAATAGTAAGTAAACTTTACTACCATCATTGTACAGTAGGAAGTATAACAAAAGAATAGAGAGTAATTTGCTTTCTATTCTTTGGATTGGCTGGCGCTGTTAGGCGTTAAGCCTGCCTCGTCAACACAAAGACACTCCTTGCACCTTTTGATCACGTCTTTGTCTTCAGCCGAACGCTCTTTGTTACCTATGCAATCTCCATCCTCCTTTTCTGAGGCATCACGGCCTTTTTTAACTTGGCAACGAATTCTTGACTGGGCTCAAGAACACTATCGATGCCGTACCTTTAGCAAAGATGAGCGCATTCCAGCCCGGCCTGGATTGCTATATTTGGTGCAAAGGGGTGCGATCCGCATGGTAGGAACCGCCCAAGTTAGTGCGACAGCTAGTCAGCTAACGTCTCGACGAATCAACAGAACCCCAGAAGAAGCGTTCTTGGGTTTTGT
The DNA here is from genome assembly GCF_017115105.1 of Nostoc sp. NMS2. Taxonomy (GTDB): domain Bacteria; phylum Cyanobacteriota; class Cyanobacteriia; order Cyanobacteriales; family Nostocaceae; genus Nostoc. The sequence goes on along the minus strand of NZ_JABXKH010000178.1, from coordinate 165,536 downwards.
AGGAGCGGGACAACCATTTGAAATTGTTGCTCAGTCGCCATTTACACTCCAGGCTTACGCCCATGTTGACCAAACTGCGGTGCTATGGATGTACTGGCATGACCTAGACAACTGGCCTCACTTCCGGCGTGAAGTTATGGATGCCTTTAGGTATCAGCACCAGCGTAAGCTGCTGTGGCTGAGTGCCTTGGGACAACGCCGTACAATTGATCGACTCTTGGGATTTCTCACATTGTTAATTGAGGAATATGGAGAGCCAGCAATGAGCGACACCGATCCTGATGTGATTCGCGGCTATTGTCTGCCCTTTCCCCTCACCCATGCCCAAATTGGTAGCGCGATTGGTTCGACCCGTGTCACCGTCACCCGCTTGATGGGTAAGCTGCGTCAACGCGGCTTAATCCTCACCCAAGGGGATAATTTAATTTGTTTGCCAGCAGAATCGATTAATAGAGCTGGTTAAGGCAGAGTTCAGAGCGGCGATTTCCGCCACTCTGCCTGAGTGCAATCCCAGGTGTCAGCGAATTTTGACAAACCCAGCTTGGGTAATCATTTCCTGTCCCTGCTCGGTCAGCAGTAAGTTGGCGTAAGCGACACCTGCTTGCTGCTCAGTCTGACCATTCTGTTTGACCACCACAAACAGATTGCGAGTAATCGGGTATTTTCCTGACTGGAAAGCCTCAATGTTCAATTTGTTCCGTTTACCAGGACATTCAGACGGGAGGACAAATGTTTCTTGGTAAGGAGCAATATATTGCCCTTGCGTTCGCCCCAACGGTAAGGGTTTGATTGAGCATTGAGGAATCACCTCTGGGGCAGAAGCGTAGTAGATACCACCAGAACTACCAGCCAATTTTTGCAAGGCTTGGGTGGTTGTGGAGATAAATTCCACATTAGGGCTGAAAGCTTGACCACCTAAGATGTCTTGGACAAAAAGTTCTACAGTACCGCCATCAGCAAGGCGGCGAGAATAGGGCTTAATCGGGATATTGGGGCCACCCACCTGGCTCCAATTATTGATTTTGCCTGTGTAAATTGACTTTAATTGGTCTATCGTTATTCCTGGGACGTTAAGGTTGGGGTTAACTGCGACTGCTAAACCATCAATAGCTACAGGAATTTGTTTCAAACTGAATCCACGCTGCTGGGCACGGCTTAATTCTTGATCGAGAACTGGTCGAGAAGACTGGGCAAAGGCTAGTTGACCGTCTATCAGTGATTGGATGCCAGTACCAGAACCAGGAGATGCATTGCTGGGTTCTACATAACGCAGCCGAAACTCTGGTCGCGCCGCTTGAATTGCTGGATCAACTACCAGTCGAATCGGTGCCCAAGATGTACTGCCTCCGTAATTGAATAATCCTGTAGGAACATCTTGTATTGAGGCGAAAGTCTTGCCACTAGGTTGTTCTGATACAGCCTGGGGCGTTTTGGTGCTACCAGAATTAATTGCATTTAGGTCAACACTAGACTTTCTACTAAACCACCAAAAACCGCCAGCTATTAACCCGGCTGTGATTAGGATGGATAAAGCAAGAATAGTTGTTTCATTTTTTTGAGACATAGTAAATTACCCGCGCGTCCATTCAATACAAGTGCTTAACTTGATAGGTACTTGCTACTTGAGATTGTATTTGAAGGACGGGTATTTTGTTAGTGAATTATGACAAATCCTAACTTCTAATTACTTTACGGTTCGGGCTATAGTAAATTTCCTTTGAATTATTTGTTACTTCTCTACAAGGAATAAATTGTTAGTTGGCACTAATATTTTTCCCTATAAAGCTCAATTTCTCATCTTGACAGCTTTTTTAGGTTAACTATTGGTTAATTTTTAATTTTTATATCGAGGAAGGCAGTTCACGAGAGAGGAAAACTGCACTCTCTCAAGTACCGCGACCAGAAGGGTCTTGAGTTTAAGACAAGAACACTGAACTCTCCTTCAGTGGCTCTAAATCATCCGAGGTCGAATCCACTACTGATTTACTCCAAGTGAGCCTCCAGCAAGAACTACCTCCTGACTTGAAAGTGCTGAGTGCTGTTAGCGGTAGCAGGGCGTTTAACCCGTGCTAAGTAAAAATCCCAGTCCCTAGTCCCACTTTCATGCAAGGCTTTTGAAACTTGTTTCATCGGGACTGCCTTAACAGAAGTCAGAATTCAGTTGCACCTTTGATCATTTAATTCTGACAAATCCAGCCTTTTCGATCAGGTCTTGAGTCTGAGGTGTCAGTAGCCAATTTGCATAAGCTTCGCCAGCTTGCTGATCTGTTTGACCATTCTGTTTAACAATTACAAATAAATTGCGGGTTATTGCATAGTCTCCACTACGAAACGCCTGACTATTCAATTGATTACGTTTATTGGGACATTGAGATGGAGGTACAACCGGTTGTTGGTAAGGAGGCACTAATTGGCTACTTGTGCGTCCCAGTGGTAGGGATTTAATAATACATTGAGGTACAATCTCTGGGGCAGAAGCATAGTAAATTCCCCCAGGATTTGCAGCTACTTTTCGGACTGCTTCAGTGGTCGTGTCAACATAACTTATATTGGCAGTAAACTTTTCTTTATTTAGAATATTTTCGACAAAAAATTCCACTGTACCCCCAGCTTCTTCGCTACGAGAGTAAACTTTAATTGGTAAATTTGGCCCACCCACCTGTTGCCAATTAGTGATTTTGCCCGTGTAGATGTCTTTGAGTTGGGCGACAGTTAGACCAGGGATGTTGAGATCGTGGTTGACAGCGATCGCAATTCCATCAATCGCCACTGGAATTTCTTTTAAACTAAATCCTTTTTGTTGGGCTTCGGCATTTTCTTCAGCCTTTACTGAACGAGAAGATTGAGAAAAAGCTAGTTGGTTGTCTATCAACATCCTAATACCAGTTCCAGATCCTGCTTTACCTGATGGAGGTTGAGTGTAACGTAAAATAAACCGGGGGCACTGGCTTTCTAGTACGGAGTCTACGTCTTTACGAATGGGTGCCCAAGTTGTGCTACCACCATAGTTGAATGTTCCTTCTAGGAGGTTGGGCACGTTACATCTGTTGACAAACTGATTTATGGGATTACTTGTATTAGCAGTGTTAGCAGTCTCCGAAGATTTAGGAACAGTTCCATTTAATTGCGCCCACCGTTCCATAAGAAACCATAGACCACCAAAGATTAAACCAATGGTGGCGACAACGGCTAAGAAAAGAGTAAGTGTTTCGTTTTTTTGAGACATAATGTGGCTATTAGCGCCAAGAGTTTTTTAAAGTAAGAGAGATAATAATTTATAAATAAGTCGAAATATGGCTGTTATTGAAATAGCTACTAAGGCTGCTAAAACTGATAAAAGAATCACTTCCTGAATACCACGCCCCCCTTGTAACAAGGGGAGAAAAAAAATAATCGCAAAAGTAATTGTTGGAATAATTAATAAATCGAATTTTTCAATCCACCGCCGGGTTTGGGCAAATATCAGTATCCCCAAAATTACAGATGCAATACTGAAAGTAACTATTGGTTCTTTTACTATACTGAAGAGGGCGATCGCTATCAACGCCCCCTCAAATCCACTAAATGCCGCCCCACCCAATAATTCCACTATGGAAAACGCTGGTTGAGTTGGTGGACGCTGGGAAACAACGGGATTAGAACCTTTAGGTGATTGTGGCGGAAGTGTTACAGAGGGCGAATTAATCTGTGTAGCAGCTAAAGGTTGTGAATAAAGTGCATCTAGAACTTCTTGCGCTGACTGAAAGCGCTGATTAGCAGCAGGTAGCAGCATCTTATCTAAAATTTCAGCAAGACGAGGATTTATATTTACTTGCTCCCGCCATTTCCACTGATTGCTATAGGCATCAAACAGTTGAATTGCTTCCTGATTAGTCAATAAGGTAATAAGAGTTACAGCTAAAGCGTATAAGTCTGTAGATGGGAATACTTGCCCTCCAGTCATCTGTTCCGGCGGTGCAAATCCCATAGAATAAATTCCTGTAGAAGAAGCAGCCCCTAGTGCAACGTTTGTCACTTGCTTAACTGCGCCAAAATCTAGTAAAAAAAGCTTACCATCACGACGGCGCATGATGTTAGAGGGTTTAATATCTCTGTGGATAATGCCTCGTTCGTGGACAAACCTCAGCACCTTCAGGATTTCTTGCAACACCTCTAACACTTGCTGTTCAGAAAATTTGCCTTGTTCAACTAATTCTTCTTCTAAATTTTGCCCATCAATATATTCTTGTACTAAGTAAAAAAATTGGTCTTCCTGTCCTGATTGCGAACTATTAATTATTACTGGAAAGAAGGCAAACAAGTCAGGGATTTGCTCGTGATCGTTACCAAGTTGTGCTAAAACATCTGCCTCTCTCTCAAACATTATCTGTGCTTGTTGCAGTTGAGTTGAGGTTAAATTACCCACTGGTTGAAACTGCTTAACCACGCATTGACGCATTCCTGGGATTCGGCGATCGCGTGCTAAAAATGCTGCTCCAAACCCACCCCTTCCCAGCAACTTTGTGGTTACATATCGACCATCTAGCAGCAGTGGCATACCACAGGTAGTACAGTATTTTTGCTGCGTTGTTTTCAGGGTTGTAATATCATCTAAATCAGCAAAATAGTTTTGTGGGCGTGGGCAACGTGGACGAGTACAGTAAACTTCCATTTTCGTGATTAGTCATTAGTCACTTGTACTGAGCGTAGTCGAAGTATTGGTGATTTACAAAAAAACAAAGGACTAATAACCTTACCAATTTTAGATTTTAGATTTTGGATTTAAGGAAAATTTCCTATCCAAAATCTAAAAAATTGGCTTTATACCCTTGAATTAATTCGTGGAGATGAATCAAATAATTTCATGATCTCAAGCTCCACTTTTCCTATGGGATCAATCCAAAATCTTAAATTTAAAATCCAAAATTGTGTTACCAGATTTTAGTCTTCGCCGGAGGCGGCGGGCATTGCTATATCCAATGTAGTTACCACGATGTTTTTTTGTGTCAATTTTAACACATCTTGACTCCATCCAGGGTTAGCAAACTGGGGCAAAATTTCTTGACTAAAGGCTTCTGCGGCCTTGGATCTATAGCGATTGGGATTAAAAATCAACCACAGCGTCCGTTTGACGACTACCCCTTCAATAGGAGTACGGTGCAGAACACCCATTTGTAACTCTTTAGCGATCGCACTTGTTGAAACAAAAGCAGCCCCTAAACCAGATTGCACGGCATTCTTAATTGCTTCAATGGAATTTAGTTCCATTTCAACCTTAAAACGTCTGGTATCAATTTCACAACGTCCTAGCACTTGGTCAATCACTTTGCGGATGGTCGATTGGGAATCTAGGGCAATGAATTGTAATTTATATAGGTCTTCTTTTTGGATTGTTTCAAGTTTGGCAAAGGGGTGAAATACAGGTAGAATCAGCGCTAGTTCATCTTCTGCGTAAGAAATAACTTCCAAAGATTCTGACAGTTCACCAGGAATTTCACCGCCGATTATTGCCAGATCAACTTGTCCGTTAGCGACACTCCAAGCAGTCCGCCGGGTAGAGTGGACGTGTAATTGCACTGCCACATCTGGATATTTTTGTCGGAACATCCCGATCATTCTGGGCAAAAGATAAGTGCCGGTGGTTTGAGAAGCACCGACAATTAACGTACCGCCTTGAAGATTTTGTAAATCCTCGATGGCGCGGCAGGTTTCCTGACACAGACTGAGGATCTTTTCACCGTAATTTAGGAGTAGATGTCCTGCTTCAGTTAATTGGGCGCGTCGTCCTCCACGATCGAATAAAGGAACATCTAGTTGCCGTTCGAGATTTTGGACTTGCAAGCTGACGGCAGGCTGGGAGACATAAAGACTATCGGCGGCACGCTTGAAGCTTCCTTCTTGGGCGATCGCTTTTAAAATCCGTAACTGATCTAAAGTGAAAGGAAGGTCAGACATAAGGCTCAACCCACAAACATTGAAAGGAGCGGATGCACACAACAAATATTGTTTGGCAGCAATCAGCCGCGCATAATTTGTTGCATATTAAACTTGAAGACTTGACTCGAAAAGGACAGTAGCACAACATCTTGACTAAAGTCTCCTTTGGAATACTTTGTGGTATTGGTTGTACTGAATTCAATTTTCTTTAAATTACTTCACCCGTCTATTATGCTGCTGATCTCTTGGTTGACACCCAGTCATTTTGTCATACTGGGGTTACAAATAGTTTTTGCGATCGCTCACAGTGGAGGCGCTGCTTTGCGTCCTTGGGCAGAAAAATATATTGGCCCAAGGCTTTATCGCATTTTTTTTGCATTAGTCAGTCTACCTTTGGCTGTGATCTTAATTATTTACTTTTTTGGACACCGCTATGATGGTTTGCAACTTTGGCAGGTACAAGGAGTGCCAGGAGTAAGAGAATTTGTTTGGTTATTGTCAGCGATTTCGTTTTTGTTTTTATATCCTGCTACCTTCAATCTACTAGAAATTGCTGCTATTCAAAAGCCCCAAGTTCATCTCTACGAAACAGGAATTATTCGGATTACCCGTCATCCCCAGATGGTGGGACAAATAATCTGGTGTGTTGCTCATACTCTGTGGCTGGGTACTAGCTTTACCCTTGTGACTTCCATCGGATTGGTGTTACATCACTTGTTTGGGGTTTGGCATGGCGATCGCCGTTTGAGCGATCGCTATGGGGAAGCCTTTGAAATTGCCAAACAACGAACTTCAATTATTCCGTTTAAAGCAATTATCGACGGTCGTCAATCTATCTTATGGCAGGAATTTCTCAGCCCTGCCTATTTAGGAGTTGCCATTTTTATAGCTTTGCTTTGGTGGTCGCACCCTCTGTTGATGGAAGCAACTAGTAAGATAAAATGGGAAATCTAAGCGATCCCCAGTGTCAGCAGAAAATCCCAAATAGATTAAAATTTCCACTTATCAATTGCCCCGAATCAATGTAGGATCAATTCAAACATCTATCAGTGGGGGTGCGTTCAGTCAGCTTAAGATTTTATATTGGTAGTTGAAGGCCCGTTGTCTTTGCTTGGGAGTCAGTGGCAGATTCAGTCAAATTCCAGGCGGCCACAGCAATCAGGAGTCTAACATTTAAAAAAGCCACCGTGAGAGTCCCACTGGCTTTTTTGTCAGAGACACATCAACACGCTGAATTTTTGCTCAATTATTCTGTGTCCTGAGATTTGGTTCCTGAAAGCATCTATCGGCAGTTATTGACTTACCAATCCTTCACTTCAGTACTGATAGGTAGTTTGATATAAAAACCTTATAATCCAAGAGGCGTCATGGTGTTGTCGGTTAGTGAACGGACATTTACTCAAGAAGTTTTAGAATCTCCTATTCCTGTTTTAGTTAACTTTGAAGCACCTTGGTGTGGCTTGTGTCGGATTATCCATCCACTGTTGTTACAATTTCAAGCCCAATGTGGGGACGAAATTAAATTAGTTGGGGTTAACGCCGATCAAAATTTTAAATTGTCTACTACTTATAAGCTAAAGTCACTGCCAACTTTACTATTGATTGAAAATGGGACTGTTCGCCATCGCTTGGAATGCTTTCGCGGCAGAGAAGATTTACGTCTAGCCTTAGAAGAGATTAAAGCCAGCTACAGCAGTTACCCGAAAATCTACAAGAGTCCAAAAACAGTGGATTTAGAGTATCGGTCAGCCTGATGGATATTGGGCATAGGGCATGAGGCATAGGTCTAATGACAAATGACCAATGACAATTGACAAATGACCAATGACAATTGACCAAATCTAAAACCATGCTTAACACCCCACCCAATCAGTCTTGGGTGGGTTATTTTATCCTAAAGGGCGTGTGTCACAATTATTAACAGTTTCGACACGCTAAATCAAGAATTCTAAAAGTAGGCGTCAGTGATGGAAGTAATCTATCAGTATGCCTGGCTGATTCCGGTGTTTCCTCTTTTTGGGGCAATGCTGGTCGGTCTAGGGTTAATCTCGTTGAATCAGGTGACAAACCGCCTCCGGCAGCTTAACGCTGTGGTGATTATCTCCATGATGGCAGCAGCTATGGTGCTGTCGTTTGCCTTGCTATGGAGTCAAATTCAAGGACACGCGCCTTATATCCGCACCTTTGAGTGGGCAGCAGCAGGCAATTTTCACCTGAGCATGGGCTACACTATTGACCACCTGACAGCCTTAATGCTGGTGATTGTCACAACGGTAGCCTGCTTAGTCATGGTTTACACCGATGGCTACATGGCTCACGATCCCGGTTACGTGAGGTTTTACGCCTATCTCAGTTTGTTTGGCTCCTCAATGTTAGGTCTGGTGATCAGCCCCAACCTAGTACAGATTTATATATTCTGGGAACTGGTGGGGATGTGTTCTTACTTGCTGGTCGGCTTTTGGTACAATCGCAAGTCAGCAGCAGATGCCGCTCAAAAAGCGTTTGTGACTAACCGCGTCGGTGACTTTGGTCTATTACTCGGCATTTTGGGGCTGTTCTGGGCAACAGGAAGCTTTGATTTTAATATCATGGGCGATCGCCTCGCCCAACTCGTGCAATCAGGTTCTATCAGCAATTTTCTCGCTGTCCTGTTGGCGATTTTAGTTTTCTTAGGCCCAGTGGCGAAATCAGCCCAATTCCCCCTCCATGTCTGGCTACCAGATGCAATGGAAGGCCCCACCCCCATTTCTGCCTTGATTCACGCGGCAACAATGGTGGCGGCGGGTGTTTTCCTAATTGCTCGGATGTACCCAGTATTTGAACACGTCCCAGTTGCAATGAACGTCATTGCCTTTACTGGGGTGTTTACGGCGTTTTTGGGGGCAAGCATTGCTATTACCCAAAACGACATCAAAAAAGGCTTGGCTTATTCCACCATTTCCCAACTTGGTTACATGGTGATGGCAATGGGCATAGGTTCCTACAGTGCCGGACTATTCCACCTAATGACCCACGCCTATTTCAAGGCGATGCTGTTCTTGGGTTCAGGTTCAGTAATTCACGGTATGGAAGGTGTTGTCGGTCACGATCCTGCCTTAGCGCAAGATATGCGGCTGATGGGCGGATTGCGAAAGTATATGCCCGTCACATCAATTACCTTTTTGATTGGTTGCTTGGCAATTTCTGGTATTCCGCCCTTTGCTGGCTTCTGGTCAAAAGATGAAATTCTAGGGAAAGCTTTTGAGGCTAATCCACTTCTCTGGTTGATTGGCTGGCTAACTGCCGGGATTACTGCTTTCTATATGTTTAGAATGTATTTCATGACATTTGAAGGCAAATTCCGGGGTAATGACGAGAAAATCAAGCAAAAACTCAAGAAGGCTGCGGCCACAATTGTCCTGGAATTAGAGTCAGCAGAACCAGTCCCGAATTTTGGGCCTGGGGCAATGAAGAAAGGAGAATTGGCGGCAACTAGTGAGCATCATGATTCCCATGACTCCCACGGGCATCACAGCGACTCCCCCCACGAATCGCCGTGGACAATGACCCTGCCGTTGGCACTGTTAGCTGTGCCTTCGATTTTGATTGGTTTGGTGGGAACTCCCTACGCCAATTATTTTGAAGAGTTTATCTTTCCTCCTAGCGAAACCCTCTCTGAAGTTATAGAAAAGGCTGCCGAGTTCAATCCGACGGAATTCTACATCATGGCGGGTGCTTCAGTCGGAATTTCTTTAATTGCGATTACCCTGGCTTCGCTGATGTATTTGCGCCGTAAAATTGATCCAGGTGCGATCGCTGCTCAAATCAAACCACTTTACGAGTTATCCCTCAACAAGTGGTACTTTGATGACATTTACCATCGGGTTTTTGTCCTTGGCTTGCGTCGCCTAGCTAGACAAGTTATGGAAGTTGACTTCCGCGTTGTCGATGGTGCTGTTAACCTCACAGGCTTTTTCACCCTTGTTAGCGGTGAAGGTCTGAAGTACCTAGAAAACGGTCGCGCTCAATTCTATGCCTTGATTGTGTTTGGGGCAGTTTTGGGCTTAGTGATTGTCTTTGGTGTTACCTGATTTTAATCGGGGTGGGCGGGTGTCTGCCCCTAATTTTTTTTAGAGTCTAATTTAGACTCTTTTTTTTGGCTGATAGTTCAGTGATTTAATATACAGTCTTTTTGAGTACTCAAAAACCTTGTAGTTCAGAAAAAGGCAGCGAATAAGCAAATGATTAAAAAGAAATACATTTACTGGCAAGATGATGATATGTGGTTAGGTTATCTCGAAGAATATCCTGACTATTGGACTCAGGGTGAAACTGAAGAGGAGCTAAGAGAAAATCTACTCGATATTTACAGTGAATTAACAAGTGGAAATATCCAAAATATTCGTAGAGTTGCAGAACTTGAAATTTCATGAAACGAAGAGATTTAATCAGTAAGCTTGAAGAAATGGGTTGTATCTTCGTTCGTCATGGTGGCAAACATGATTGGTATCAGAATTCAGTAACAAAAATTTCTCAAGCTGTTCCCAGACATAGAGAAATCAAAGAGCAACTTGCAAAACATATTATATAAGATGCTTAGTAATGAAGCTGGCTAACACTACCTTAGAGCCGACCTTTGAAATTGTCCGACGGGCGGTGCGTCACCCCTATGAATGGAATAAACAAGGAAAATCATCTTCCTCTGTCTTGTTTCTTAGGAGCCTAAATTAGGCTCCTTTGGCTGATAGTCAGCAATTAAATATTCAAGTCTTCTTTTACATCAGCTTTAAATAACTTCAGTAGATTTATATGCTGGCGATAGTTCTGTGGTATGTTAGCTGGATTTTGGTAAGGATTAGTGAAATCGGAGAAAGGCATGAAGTTATTGCTATGGGATACAGACTACACAGTAGATAAATGATATGCGATCGCGGGCAATAGAAGCCCAGCATTGAGCAAAATAATAAATTTATCACTAATTACAATTAAAAAAAATAATTCATGTATTGTCAAAATTTAGTTTTCTCCCGTCATGCTATCCAACAAATGTTTTATCGTCGCATCATTCAAAAAGAAGTAAAAACTGCGATTTCTTATGGAGAAGTGATAGAAGAAAATCCTGATGATACACCCTACCCCAGTTATCTAATATTGGATTTTATAGAAGGTAAGCCGATTCATATTGTATTTTCTTACGATGAAGCTACAGATACAGGATATGTAGTAACAGCTTATATTCCTGATGCTAATATTTGGTTAGATGGTTTTAAAACTAGGATACGAAGATGATGAAATGCGTAATTTGTCAGCATGGAGAAACTAAACCAGGTTTAGTAACTGTGACATTAGAAAGAGACGAATGTATTATTGTCTTAAAAAAAGTTCCAGCAGAAATTTGTAATAACTGTGGTGAATATTATTTAAGTGACGCAGTTACCGAACAGGTTTTAGAAAAAGCAGAGTCAGCTATTAATAATGGAGCGGAATTGGAGATTATTAGATATGCAGCTTAGTGTTCTTATTTGCTTCTCTGTTACCATTGATGAAGCTGATGGTACAGATATTGTTTAGTCAGAGTTTTGAGACGGCGTTTGAAGCAAGGTGTAAAACGAACGAACTTCTGCCATAAATCTAGGCTTCGATATTGTCCCAAAGTTCTGAAACTGGGAAAGTTTGTCTAGCTGCTGCTTGTCGCAGGGACTCTTGCAGATCGGCTAACATTTGTGCTTTTGGCTCTTGTTCATCAATCCAAGCTAAACCACTGACGTTATCAGAATTTATGGAACTTATAAGCTGTTGCCAAAGTTCTACAGGGACGAGTACATCTGTTGTTTCTCCATTTTCGTTGGTGACATAACGAATCTGACTTGCAATTTGTGCGATTATCATTATGGTTAGTTCTCCTGTGATGATTTTTTGTACCAAATCGCTTTTTTCAACAACCATCAAACAGCATCTTGTATTTTTAGGGATGGCTTGGACTACGCGATCGCACCACTAAACTATAATTTGAGCGGCTTTTTAGGGTAAATTTTTGACACTTGGGAGTATGCTAACCCACATTCCCCACTCCCAAGTGTCAAAAGAGACTCCCAAGAGAAAAATGGGGGATTGCCAATTTAATTAAATCAACCTAACGAGGAAGACGAAATCCCCAAAAAGCTGTTACTTAATAACTAGTGACTTTTTGCCAAACATGATTTTGATAGCAGACGAATTGTGATGAATATAGCTAATTTTCCGTGGCTGACGACGATTATTCTGTTTCCGATAGCCGCGTCGCTACTTCTTCCCGTCATTCCTGATAAAGAAGGCAAAACAGTGCGCTGGTACTCCCTGATCGTGGGGCTGATAGATTTTGCACTAATTGTTTATGCTTTTTATACTGGGTATGATTTCTCCAATCCAGATTTGCAGTTAGTGGAAAGTTACCCCTGGGTACCACAATTGGGTTTGAATTGGTCAGTAGGGGCTGATGGCTTGTCCATGCCCCTAATTATTTTGACTGGATTCATTACCACGCTAGCGATTTTAGCAGCTTGGCCTGTCACCTTCAAGCCCAAGCTATTTTACTTCTTGATTTTGGCGATGTATGGCGGTCAGATTGCCGTGTTCGCCGTCCAGGATATGCTGTTATTTTTCCTGGTGTGGGAACTGGAACTAGTACCGATATACTTTCTGCTGTCGATTTGGGGAGGCAAAAGGCGGCAGTATGCAGCGACCAAATTCATTTTATACACAGCTGGTGGTTCGCTGTTTATTTTGCTGTCTGCCCTGACAATGGGATTTTACGGCGATACGGTGACATTCGACATGAGAGCGATCGCCCTCAAAGATTTCGCCCTGAATTTTCAACTTGCCCTCTATGCTGGCTTCCTGATTGCCTACGCCGTCAAGTTGCCGATTATTCCGTTGCATACTTGGCTACCTGATGCCCACGGTGAAGCGACAGCCCCTGTACATATGTTATTAGCAGGTATTCTGCTGAAAATGGGCGGTTACGCCTTAATTCGGATGAATGCCCAAATGCTCCCCGATGCCCATGCTTATTTTGCGCCAGTATTGGTAGTTTTGGGGGTAGTTAATATCATCTACGCTGCTTTAACATCCTTTGCCCAGCGCAACCTGAAGCGAAAAATTGCCTACTCCTCAATTTCCCACATGGGCTTTGTGATGATTGGGATTGCCTCCTTCACCGATTTGGGATTGAGTGGGGCAGTATTGCAAATGGTTTCCCACGGGTTAATTGGGGCAAGTTTGTTCTTCCTGGTTGGTGCAACTTACGATCGCACCCACACCCTAATGTTAGATGAAATGGGCGGTGTCGCGAAGAGAATGCCGAAGATTTTCGCCATGTTCACCACCTGTTCAATGGCTTCTTTGGCATTGCCAGGGATGAGCGGTTTTGTGGCAGAATTAATGGTGTTTGTGGGCTTTGCTACTAGCGATGCTTATAGCTCTACCTTCAAAGTCATTGTGGTGTTTTTGATGGCAGTTGGAGTGATTTTAACTCCAATTTATCTGTTGTCAATGTTGCGAGAAATTTTCTACGGAGAAGAAAACAAGGAATTAGTTTCTCACCAAGCTTTGATAGATGCTGAACCCCGTGAAGTATTTATTATTGCGTGTTTGTTAATTCCAATTATTGGTATTGGTTTCTATCCAAAATTGCTGACTCAGATGTACGACGCTACAACTGTACAATTGACAGAAAGATTGCGTGATTCCGTGCCGACATTAGCACAGCAAAAAGAAGAAACGCTAAAGGTTTCTTTGAGTGCGCCGAAAATTGCTAATTAGTTGCGATCGCTAGTTTAGTTTAAATATTGATTACTTGAGGGCGGGTTTTCTACCTGCCCTTTTTTATGTACATTGCTTAGAGATAATCCAAGACTTCGTAGGTTGGGTTGAGGAACGAAAGTTGAACAATATTCCACCCTTTTTTGCTATTGTCAGTTAGACACTCTGGTAATCAATACCGAAAAACTACGAATCTGATGTAAAGATTTTACACTTCTAAGTACTTAAATACTGAGAAGAGAGACATAAGGCAATGGCTAAAAATGGTTTTTCATTTTTGCTATGCGATCGCACATCAATAGATTACCTACAATCTATCTAGAATCAGATTTGGCAAAACCGCTCATGTTGAACTACAATCCGCTCCATTGTTTGCCATCTTCCGAAGAGTTACCCGACTCTAACGATACCCCTGTGGATAATGAACTCCAAAATTTAATTCCGGGCTTACTGAAAACGATCCTAGCTTTGGTTTGGTGCGATCGCTGGGATTGGTTCTTTGGTGTTGATATGGGTATTTATTGTCACCCAGAAAAACCAGCCATTGTCCCTGATGGGTTTCTCAGCTTGGGAGTTAAACGCTTCGTTGATGAGGATTTACGCCTAAGTTATGTGCTATGGGAAGAAAAACAACTGCCAATTTTAGCACTAGAAGTTGTTTCCCAAATATATCGAGAAGAATATAACATCAAGAAAGAATTTTATGCCAAAGAATTAGGAATTTTGTACTACGTTGTATATAGTCCCCTTCGGCGGAAAAAGACACCTTTAGAGGTATATCACTTAGTTGATGGGGAATATCTCTTAATGTCAGGAAATCCCGTTTGGCTACCAGAGATTGGTTTAGGAATTGGGCGAGAACGGGGAATTTATCAAGGGATAGTGCGGGAATGGCTGTACTGGTATGACGAAGAAGGGCAAAGATTGCTGACACCAGAAGAATGTATTAGGGAAGCGGAAGAACGCGCAGCTTTTGAAGAACAGCGACGAGTGGAAGCAGAACAAAAAGTAAAAATGTTAATTGAAAGGTTGAATGCGCTAGGTGTTGATCCAGAAAGTTTGTCATAGATTCACCAAATTTTGTAATTTTTGCTGCCTTAATGTTAATTAGCTTGTTGGTTAGGGAATTATATCTATAAAGCAACTCATTGCTTGACGATACAAATCGTAAAGGCTGGTTGCTCAATAAATATATTTACCAAAACCTGCATCAAAAATATGGAAGTTAAATTAGGATTTGGAGCAGTCCCAAGACCTCAGTATATCTTTGTCAAAAAAGATAATGATCACTGCTGGTATATGCTATCCGACGATAAAAGACAAATCCCAATTTACGACAAAGCCTTGACTGGGGTGATAACAGGGATAGAAGTTGATAAAAAAGTTGAAAATACATTTGGCCCAGATGAAAAAATAAATTTGTATATCTTAGCAGACAAACCTTATATTATCCAATAAGGGAATGATACTTACTTTTCTAAAAGTTTATTGTTGTCTTTGGATGCCCTGACTTCTGAACAACTACGTAATCCACTAACGATCACCGTTAGTCCAGGAAATAGTAATGTAGTTTTTTGTAATATTTACGATCCAGTCACTTATCGCTCTGTAGGTGTTAGTTGGGATGGACATAAGGAATTAGACTGGCAAGCTTTAGGGCAAAAAGTAAGTTTAAAAATTAATAAAATCCACAATTTTAATCCAGATAAAAATCAATCTCAATCAGAAACAATTGATAATATAAAAGCGGTTGAATCACGTGATGTTTTTATAGCTAAAACTGACACATATTTAGCCCAATTAAATTGGACTCCAGAGCAAGGAAGGGATTATTTGCAACAGAAATATGGCAAGCGATCACGTCTACAACTCACTGATATAGAAATTCTGGACTTCATTGATTACCTAAAGCTACAACTAACCCAAAATTGCTAAACTTAGCTTTTGTTGTGTGAGCTTTGGGTAATTGCTCCGGCGTAGCCCGTCGTAGACATCGCTTGTCCATTCTACTTCGTGAGACAGTGCCTTTCTTAATGAGATGATACGCCCTCAGCCAACTAGAACTAGGACAGTAGGTTGTCGTAATCTCCATGAGTGCCAATCCAGTACCACACAATACCACTTTCGTTTCGCACACCAACAGCACGATAATTTTTGCTAACACGGGCAGAGTATATAGGCTCTCTAGGATGCACTTGCTTGAAACGAAGGCTAGGATGCCAGGGATCTTGCTTAAACTGCTGATACGCTTCGCGTGCCTGTTGCTGAACCTGCTCAGGAAGATTAGCAAATAAGTTGCGAAACTGAGCCGTTGTTCTGGATTTCACAAGGTTTCTGGCTCTAGCTCTTGGGTTTTGCCTGCTTGGTCTTCAGCCAAGGCTGCTGTTGCAAGTTCAGCTAGTACATCGGGAGACTTTGCAAATACTTTGTCCCAATGAGCTTCGTCTTCCAGTTCTTCCAGAATGAGCGCAGCAATTGCATCTTGCTCTGTTTCAGGAAGCTGTTTCACTCGTGCGATCGCTTGTTCAAGTAGGTTGGTCATAGCTGTTATGCTGCTGTCAAAAAGACCTGCTGACTATTTATTTTAAGCTTTCAGAGGAAATTGAAGCCTGCGTACTCCACAGTGATGTGCGATCGCACTCAACACGAAAAGGATTGACAACTGCATTCATCACAGCCTCAAATTTATACCTTTTGAATGTTAATTAGTTAGTATCTCCGGGAAAGATAAGTATAAGGTGATGCCTTTTCTTTATGCTTAACCCGTAGATAAATACTAACCAAATACTAATCACAATCAGGAGTATTTCATGATTCCACTGATTTTGGGCGCTGCTGCTTTGGCTACTGGAGCCTTGGGAGCAGTAAAAGGTGCTAAAGGCATTGGCAATATGAATCAGGCAAAGGAAATTGGTGAACAGGCTCAACAAAAATACGAAAGTAGCTTGCAAAACTTAAAAGCAGCCTGGGAAATTACCAACCAGTCAGCAGAAGTCTATGGTCAAATGCATCTTCGTATTAAACAGGGTACAATTTCAAACTTTATAGCTTTTATTGAAAGAATTGGTCAGCGAGCTTCCCAAAACAATCTGGACATTCTAACTGGATTAGACATTTCCACTCAGCAAATTCAGGAGTACAAAACAGAAGTTATCAAAGCTGAACAGTGGGTGAAAGGTGGTGTGTCAGCAGCCGTTGCAGCCTCAGCAGCAGGTTCTGGTGCAGTTACCTTAGCAAAGAGTGTAGGTACTGTTACTGTTTCCAGGTTCTTTGGATTGTGGGCTTCTGAAGTCGCCATATCACAAGTTGGTGGTGCTGCGGCTTGGACTGGAGCCATAACTTGGTTAGGTGGTGGTACAAGTATGGCAGTTGGTGGTGCTGTATTGGGAGGTATTACACTCGGCCCGGCATTGATGGTTGGGGGTTTTCAACTTGCTGGTAAGGGTGAGGAAGCTTTGACTAAAGCACGAGAGTATGAAGCTAGGGTAAACATAGAAATTGCCAATATCGAAGCAGCTCAAGATTTTCTATTACAGGTTAAACGGCGAATAGTGGAACTGGCTAATTTAGTGTGTAATTTAAACAACCGTGCTAAATCTGCAATTCAAGAGCTTGAAGCCCAACCTTTTAATCGCGATCGCGATGCTAGCAAATTTCAAGAGGTAGCACTTTTAATTAAAGCACTTGCAGAAGTTATGAAAATTCCTATTTTAGATAATGAAGGACTGTTAAACCCTTCTACTTTAACCATCCAAGCTAAATACAAAACTCTGGGAGGTATTTAGCAATGGTTTTACCAAGTATCGGTACAATATGCACTGCGGTTAATGCTACAAAATCGTTAGTAAGTATTGTTTCCAGTTACAAGCAAATTGGAGAGCAAGAACAGACTAAAAGGCGTGGGATAGCAGCTTTGGAAAAAACACAATGTGTTGATGCAGTTTCTTCAGCTTATAGTGAATATAAAATAATTGCCGAACAGGAACAGACAAAGAGACGAGAAATTGAGGCTTGGGAAAAAGAAACAATCACCAAGATTAACGCCCAGCGAGAATTGCTGATAGCGTATCTAGATCGCTCTTTTGATGAACGTGCAGAAAACTTTCGCGCTTTGTTTGCTGTCGTTGATAATGCGATCGCATCCGGCAATAATGAACAACTAGCCCTTACCTTAAACTCAATCACAGAAATAGCTAAATCTTGCCCATTCAAAGAACTTGCAAATTTAGCTTCTGTTCGCGCTGCCCTCGATGATCCAGATCACGAATGGACATTTTGATTTTATAACGGTGCGATCGCTCTCCTAAAATTTTTCAAAAAAGCTTGCAAACGCAGGCTTTTTTTATGCAGTGTGAGGCTTACAGGCGCTCTGAGATAATAGCGATCGCCACTATAACCCAATACGGTTCAGTTAAGAAAAATAGTAGGTTGGGTTGAGCAATAGCGAAACCCAACAAATGGTTAATAATGTTGGGTTTCGTTCCTCAACCCAACCTACACAACTTTTAGTTTTTACCCTTAACTGAACCGTATTGCACTATAACCATCTTGCCTTGCAATATATTACAATACAACATATTGCAATACGACTTTCATAAGATAATGAGCAAAGAAAATATTACGTTTCGGATAGATAGCGATCGCAAAGCTGCACTTGATGCGATCGCATCCCAAATAAACCGCGATCGCAGCTACATACTTAATGAAGCGGTAGACGCTTATCTAGAGATGTATCAGTGGCAAATTGAGGAAATTCAAAAGGGAATTGCTGAAGCGAATGCTGGAGACTTTGCCAGTGATGAAGAAGTAAAAGCGACTTTTGCAAGACTCACCAATGCATATTAAGTGGCTGCGTAGTGCGCTTCATTCCACACAGTCACTATCCTCTTGTGTCAAATAAGGAAAGTCATCAAGCACTTCCTCGTAGGTCATCCCAGAGGCAAGATAAGATAAAACATCGTATACAGTAATTCGCATTCCTCGAATACAAGGTTTACCACCTCGTTTTCCTGGTTCGATTGTAATAATGTTTTGATACTGCACAGCTATTCAAGCCTCAAAAATCTTCATCATCGACAAAAAATTCGGCATCGTCTTCTAATCGAGAATTACCCTGCCCAAAACCAGCAAGTCCCCAGAGAGGTTGCAACAGTGCCATGCCAATTAACCCTAAACCGGCACTAAAAGCTAGGACTAAACCCATTGGTATTTGAATCGATTGGAATGTTAAGAATTTTAACGATACAGGTGTGGCATTTTGGACTGAAATAATTGCGATCGCGATTACCCAAACCGCTACAACTAGAGATGTCAAAAAAGGAGCCAGAGTTTTCATACTTTGATTGAAGTTTAGGAATAAGAAGTTAGGAGTGAGAAGTTAAAAGTTAAGAATTGTTAATTTATAACTCTTAACTCCTGTACAGACGCAATTAATCGCGTCTCTCCTAACTCCTGTACAGACGCGATTAATCGCGTCTCTCCTAACTCTTATCCCTCTAATTTAGCAATCACACTCTCTAACTCTTGGGCAATTTGGGTGAGTTTTTCGGGAGTGTTGGTTTCTAGGTAAACGCGCACCAGTGGTTCTGTACCGGAAGGACGCAGTAAAACCCAGCTACCTTCTTCTAAATAGAGCTTAATACCGTCTTTACGCCCCACTTCCTTGACTTTAATTCCGGCTACCTGTGTAGGTGGATTTTTAGTAAAGGAGTCGATGACGGCGATTTTGTGCGCCTCTGTGAGGTGCAAATCTAGGCGGTTATTGTAAAGTGGGCCATCGGCTTCAGCGATCGCTTCCTTAACCAACTGACTCAAAGGTTTGCCTTCATAAGCGATCGCTTCTGCCACCAGCATATCGGCTAAAACCCCGTCTTTTTCGGGGATATGCCCGATAATACTCAAACCACCTGATTCTTCTCCACCAATTAATACGGCAGTTTCCCGCATTTTTTCGCCGATGTATTTAAAACCAACTGCTGTTTCGTAAATTTGCAGCCCGTTTTTAGCAGCAAAATTATCTAGTAGGTGGGTTGTCGCCACAGTACGAACGATAGCGCCTGTTTTACCTTTGTTTTTGATTAAATGACGTGCTAGAACTAACAGCACAGTATTCGGAGTCAGGACGGTTCCTTGTTCATCAACGATACCAAAGCGATCGCTATCTCCATCCGTCGCCAAGCCTAAATCAGCTTGATCTCGGACTACTGCTTCCACTAACTCAACTAATTGTTCTCCTTTGGGTTCTGGCATTCCACCCCCAAATAGAACATCCCTCCAATCGTGGAAACTTTCTAATTGAACGCCACTATGTTGCAAAACTTCATCTAAATAGCCACGAGAGGTAGAATACAAAGCATCGTACTTTACCTTTAAATTAGCGCTTTTGATTTTTTCTACATCAAGTAGGGTGTAGATAAATTGCAGATAATCAGGTTTCGGATCGAAAATTGAAATTGAACCAGATGGGTTGCTCCCAGGCAACTCATCCGACGCACTTTCTATATTTGCCACAATAGTATCAGTAATCTCTGGAGTGGCAGGCCCAGCATAATCGGGTATATATTTAATTCCACAGTAAGGTGCTGGATTATGACTAGCAGTAAACATTAACGCCCCTGCGGAATTTAGGTGACGGGCGTTGTAGGCAATTACTGGTGTGGGGCAATCCCGATCAGTAATTTTCACAGTCCAACCCAAGTCTGCCAGTACTTGGGCCGCAGTTTGGGCAAACTGGTCAGCTAAAAAGCGAGTATCGTAGGCAATAAGTACTGGTCTATCTTTTGTGTAGGCTGTTTCTAAGTAAGTGGCGATTGCCCTCGTTACTTTCCGCACATTGGGGAAAGTAAAGTCATCGGCAATAATCCCTCGCCATCCATCGGTACCAAATTTTATCTTGCTAGACATTCTTGCCACTTGCTCCCGTACATTATCAGTACTATAAAAGCTTCCCGCAAAGCGTGTGTAGCAGCAAGTATCCTCCGAAGTTCTTTTCTAAGCAAGCCTTAGCTTAAACTTCTCCCCACCGTATTTTCTCTCACTGTTTCTGAGCAATGTCAACCCCCGATCGACCTTTTGCCAGTTATCACCTTTGGTCTCTAGTTGCCCCAGCGACTGGGCAAGAACGCTGGCATTGCCAGATGAGACGGGGGTTTATCAAAGCACGGCAACACGAACCACAAGTCAAAGCGCTGCTAGCGCAAGCCACTGCACCCCAGCGCATTGGCATACTCGCGCAAAAAGGTGTTTATGAGTTTCATCATCATAGGCATCTGTTAAAACAAGCAGATGGTGTAGAAAGAGTTGCACAGCTACTTAAATTAGGCAACTCAAGCGTTCAAGTCCAGCAACGCGTGCTGCAAATTTTACAAAAATATCATGATGCGCCGTTGCTTTTGGATAAAGATATTATCCAATTAACTCCGGGTGATGAAGGTTTTCCCAAACCGATAGTAGTTGAGCAAGAAGATTATTGCTTTCGCTTATATGCAGCTATGGACTGCGTTTTTATTGAGTCTGATAGGACTTTACATATTTTAGATTTCAAAACTGGTAAGTCGGCTTTTGACCGACGACAGGCATTAGTTTATTTGGTAGCTGCTCGTTATCTTTACCCTGGACGGGAAGCTGTCGCATCATTTTACAATTTAGAAATATGTAAAAAGTCAGAGTTAATTAGCATCAATAATTACGAGTTAGAATCTTTAAAATTTGAGTTAGCTAATATTGCCCACAAGCACCAGCACGATTTGCAAAAATATCAGGAAAAAACTACTAATTTCAGTAAAATTTTTCCTCCAAATCCTGGTTCTCACTGCCGCTTTTGCCCATTTAACTCCATCTGTGAATTTGCCGATTTTAAGCAGCATCAATCATATCCATTGCCTAGTTTAAGAGTTAACAGCTAATTGGTTTACCTATTTATCTTGATTTAATCTTCAAAAAACACTTCTAAATCTAGTATTTTTACTGATCTCATTCTTCACTCCTGCCAGACAACCTAGATATAAACTACACCTATTTTTATCTTTGGTTGTGAGGAGTTAAGACTAGTGCAATTAACCATAAATAAATCTATATCTAGATTAGTTGGAATTTGGACTTCTGTTTTACTTTTGAAGAATATTTGAATAGGAACAAGAGTTTAGAAGTAGACGAAAATAGTGGTTAAGCAGAGAGTATTAAGGTGCGTTAGCCTACGGCATAACACACCTTACTCGCTTTCTTAGCGCCTCTCCCCAATGCCTAAATTCAAAAGGGCGGCAATTCTTTAAGAATTGTGAACCGGATATGATTTATCGCCAAATCACCGATGGGGATATCTTCTTTGGTTAGCCGCGCACCTTGACTTGTGACAGTTTCAAAGGTGATACCTTTGCCAATTTCAATGTGATACCAGCATAAGCCCATAAAAAAGCGCGTCGGATAAGGGCCACCTTCACCCACATCGTCAGGATTTGATTCCATTGGCAGCCAGCCAAAATTTGGGACGTAGAACTCCAGCCAAACATGATTAAAGTCTGGTTGTAGTGGCACTCCTAGTAAGTCACTATGGGGAGGACATTTGTATCTACCTACGGTGCGGCAGGGGATGTCATTTAAACGGGATAGGGCAAGTAAAACGCCGACATATTCGCCACAGGAACCAACGCCCCGTTCTAAAACTGTATCTGGCGTGTCAATGTAAGGCTTAATACCGTAGGATAACTGATCGTATACGTAGTTGCGGATGCTATGCATTTTCCGTAGCACATTGGTTTCAGAACCAATTGCTTCTCTGGCGGCACGGCGAACAATGGTAGTATCCATTGCTAAGTCGTCGTCATCTACTAGATAGCGTGTTTGTAATTCTGGAGATAGTTCAGGTATATCTTCAACATCTCTAGGTGTGATGCGATACTTAATTCCTCGAACTTCCACAAGTGCTTTCCAGCCAAATATATGCCGTTCGCCTGGTGCAAGAGAATCAAATTTAAAGACTGCTACACGTTGCCCTTCTATCACTTCTTCGGTAAAGGGGATACCAATTGGTTCAACGTGTTTCACCTTTTGACGCTCAGTTTCCGATGGTAGGGCGATGCGCCATTCTACATCAGGTAAATAAACCTCGTCTAAGGGGGCAATTTCCTCTGCATAAGACATTTCGATGAGATAGCCATTAGAGAGGGCATAGCGCTTATCTGGATCGTAATGATAATACAGAGGATGAATAAAAGTACGATCGCGGAATGTTAGCTCATGACTCGGATCGGCATTGGGGTTGTCCCGAATATAAGGCTCCTCTGAGGCGTAAGCAACGTAAATACTTTCTTTGCCTGTTTCGCCATTTTTATGGATGGCGATACCTGTAGGACATTCAAAGGGTGTCAGGACACTAAATTGAAGTTCTCCTGTTGCCCTGTCCATCGCGTAAACTGATTGTTCGGTGCGATCGCAAATCCATAGCATTTCTTGGTTGACTGCTAAATTCTCTATCCCAACACCAGGGGCATAAAATCTGGTAATCTCTTTTCGGGTTTCGCGGTCATAAACCAGAATGTAGCCCAGCCGTTGGCAACTGACATAAACTGTTGTTTCCCAAACAGCAACGCCGTCAACCGGATAAGGCAATGTTACAAAATGTTCCAGACCCAAAGCATCCAGCTTGCACAAGTAAACACTATTTTCTCGGCTCACCCACAGGGAATCTTCCCATACCGCTAAACCAGTGACATCGGTAAATTCTTTAACTTGATGGGGATTGAGAATTTTGCTGTTGTCAGAGGTGGGATCAATCTCCAGTAGATGTCCTTTAATACTGTCAATGGCAATAAGTCTATCTTTAATAAAAGTAATGCCACACAGGGTAGCAGCAGTAAGCGGTCGAATCGTTTTTTGCCCAAACATCTGGCTAACGGTCAAAGTGGGGAGTGCAAAACTCATAAAACCTTGTGGTAAGTGTAAAAAACCCTCACCTTTAGGTAGGGGAGGAAACATGACTCAAGCGATTTTACCGCCGTCACACCAATCGCTTGATACGGAAAATCCTAGTCGAGCAATGGCTCCCCTGATTGGGGTGGATGAAGAATGCTGAGTTAAAAGACTGCCCACAATGGGCGTTGCTCTTACTAAGTACATCAATTAGTGGTTCTCGATCGCCACGTTTACAGTGGGGTACTAACAATTATCGGTAAAATGTGTTCCGATAAACTCTTTCGTGAGAAATAATACTATGTCAAAATCGGAGGAATTTACAAATGTTAAGAATTAAATATACATTAATATAACTGGGCGATCGCCTTAATGTAACTTTAGAAGATGGAATTCCTGCCATCACTAAATTATGATCGAATTTTGTAACCATTTGCTGTGACCTACACGATGTCTGCTAATTCTCTGCCTGAAGGTGCCGCCGTTTGGCATAGTTTAGAAGTTGATAAAGCGCTAGACCTGCTCGATAGTAATGCAGACAGTGGCTTAACACCCCAAGAAATTGAACAGAGGTTGCAAAAGTACGGTCCCAACGAACTTGAAGAAACTGCTGGCCGTAGTGCTTGGGAAATTCTGCTAGATCAGTTCAAGAACATTATGTTGTTGATGCTGATTGGCGTAGCTCTGATTTCTGGGTTTTTAGACCTGATGGCTTTGCGCGAGGGCAGATTAAAGCCTGGTGAAGTGCCATTTAAAGATACGATCGCTATTTTAGCAATTGTGA
The DNA here is from genome assembly GCF_017115105.1 of Nostoc sp. NMS2. Classification (GTDB taxonomy): domain Bacteria; phylum Cyanobacteriota; class Cyanobacteriia; order Cyanobacteriales; family Nostocaceae; genus Nostoc. The sequence continues at coordinate 141,151 of NZ_JABXKH010000178.1, read as the reverse complement.
TCCTCAATGGCATACTCGGCTATGTCCAAGAAAGCCGTGCTGAAAAAGCCTTGGCAGCCCTGAAAAAAATGACTTCTCCCCTAGTACGGGTCATCCGCGACACCAGACTGGTGGAGATAGCAGCCAAGGAACTAGTTCCAGGGGATGTAATGCTGCTGGAAGCTGGGATGCAGATAGCCGCAGATGGACGTTTGATCGAACAGTCTAATTTACAAGTGCGTGAGTCGGCATTGACTGGTGAAGCTGAAGCGGTGAATAAACAGGCATCACTAAAATTGCCCGAGGACACATCATTAGGCGATCGCCTCAATGTCGTGTATCAAGGAACCGAAGTAGTCCAAGGACGCGGTAAGGTTCTGGTGACTAACACCGGCATGACAACAGAATTAGGCAAAATTGCTGCGATGTTGCAGGCGGTGGAAAGCGAACCTACGCCGTTACAGCAACGAATGACTCAACTGGGTAACGTCCTGGTTACGGGTTCTTTGATTTTGGTGGCGATCGTTGTCGCTGGTGGTGTCATTAGGGACGGAGGTTTTAAAAACATCCAAGAACTCTTGGAAGTTTCCTTGAGTATGGCGGTTGCTGTAGTGCCAGAAGGTTTACCTGCTGTAATTACCGTGACTCTGGCACTGGGAACCCAGCGAATGGTACGCCAAAATGCCTTGATTCGCAAACTGCCAGCAGTGGAAACATTAGGTTCTGTAACCACCATCTGTTCTGATAAAACCGGTACACTGACTCAAAATAAAATGGTCGTGCAATCGGTTTTCACCAATAATAAAACTTTTCGCGTCACTGGCGAAGGTTATGCTCCCACTGGAGACTTTCAGTTAGATGGTCAAAAAATTTCCCTAGAGGAATCTCCAGAAATCTCGGCGTTGTCAGTCGCCTGTGCTATTTGTAATGATTCTGTATTACAAAAAGAACAAGGTGAATGGGCAATTTTGGGAGATCCTACAGAAGGGGCATTAATCACCCTGGCGGGAAAAGCTGGAATCGAAAAAGACCAGTGGAACAGTAAGTTACCTCGCGTTGCGGAATTCCCCTTTTCTTCGGAACGCAAGCGGATGAGCGTGATTTCTCAAGTGGAGGGAGTCGCCACAGGTGAAGCGGATTCGAGAGGCATTGATCCGGCGATCGCGGGTTTTCTCCAATCTGAACCTTATTTAATGTTTACCAAAGGTTCTCCAGAGTTAACCTTGGCACGTTCCACTCAAATTCATTTGGGTAATCATTCAGCCCCCTTAACTGAAGAACAACGCCAGAAAGTTTTGGCAGAAAATGACCTTATGGCTAGTAAAGGTTTGCGGGTGCTAGGTTTTGCCTACAAACCCCTCACAGAAATTCCACCGGAAGGCACAGATGAGGCATCTGAGCAAGGCTTGGTGTGGCTGGGATTGGTGGGAATGCTGGATGCGCCACGCCCAGAGGTAAGGGCGGCTGTGCAAGAGTGCCGAGAAGCTGGAATTCGCCCAGTGATGATTACTGGCGACCACCAGTTAACAGCACGAGCGATCGCTACCGATTTGGGAATTGCCCAAGAAGGCGATCGCGTTCTCACAGGTCAAGAATTGCAACGGATGACTGACCAAGAATTAGAGCAAAATGTTGACCTGGTGAGCATCTATGCTAGGGTTTCCCCAGAACACAAACTGCGAATTGTCCAAGCATTGCAACGCCGAGGACGATTTGTAGCGATGACAGGCGATGGTGTTAACGATGCCCCAGCCCTCAAACAAGCTGATATCGGGATTGCAATGGGCATTACCGGCACCGATGTCAGTAAAGAAGCCAGCGATATGGTGTTACTTGATGACAACTTCGCCACCATTGTCAGCGCCACCAAGGAAGGTAGAGTTGTTTACACCAATATCCGCCGCTTTATTAAATACATCTTGGGCAGTAACATTGGTGAAGTTCTCACAATTGCAGCTGCACCCATAATCGGTTTGGGAGGTGTTCCCCTTACTCCCTTACAAATTTTGTGGATGAATCTGGTGACAGACGGTTTACCAGCTTTGGCATTAGCTGTGGAACCTCCAGAACCGGATGTCATGCAACGTCCGCCTTTTAGTCCCCGCGAAAGTATTTTTGCTAGGGGATTGGGTTCTTATATGATTCGCATTGGGATAATTTTTGCCATTATCACCATTGCCTTGATGTGGTGGGCTTATCAGCATACCCATGCAGCTGGGTATCAGGGAAATCCCGAAGCTTGGAAGACAATGGTATTTACTACCTTATGTATCGCCCAAATGGGACATGCGATCGCCATTCGCTCCAATAACCGACTGACCATCGAGATGAATCCCTTCTCTAATATCTTTGTATTAGCGGCTGTTGTCGTCACCACAATTTTGCAGTTGATGCTAATTTACGTCCCACCTCTGCGAGATTTCTTTGGTACTCACTACCTGAATCTGCAAGAGTTGGGGGTTTGTATTGGCTTCAGTGCCTTAATGTTCGTGTGGATTGAAGGGGAGAAGATATTCTTGCGGATTGTGGGCAAGAGGGCTGTCTAGAAAGGAAATTTTAGATTTTAGATTTTAGATTTTAGATTTATCTTTAATCCAAAATCTAAAATTTAAAATCCAAAATTGCACTTATGTACCTGAAAACTCTAAACCTCCGACAATTTCGTAATTATCAAGACCAAAAGGTTGATTTTACTGCTGCCAAAACAATTTTGGTAGGTAATAACGCTCAGGGAAAATCGAATTTGTTGGAGGCGGTGGAGTTGCTGGCGACATTGCGATCGCACCGCATGACACGCGATCGCGATTTGGTTCAAGAAGGGGAATCCATAGCTCAAATTAATGCCACCCTTGAGCGACAGACAGGCGTTAGTGACCTTACCTTAACCCTCCGGCACAATGGTCGTCGCAGCGTTGCGATCAATGGTGAGTCTATCCGCCGTCAAATGGATTTTCTCGGCGTCCTCAACGCAGTGCAGTTTTCCAGCCTGGATTTAGACCTAGTACGCGGCGGCCCCGAAGGTCGCCGCAACTGGTTAGATACACTTTTAATTCAACTCGAACCAGTTTATGCTCACATTTTGCAGCAGTATAACCATGTGTTACGCCAGCGCAATGCCTTTTTAAAACGCCATGTAGAGACATTAGATGCAACGTCTCTACACTCAGAACTAGCGGTGTGGGATGCACAGTTAGCTACCACAGGAACCAGGGTAATTAGAAGACGCGATCGCGCCATCCAAAGATTAGCTCCTATTGCTAGTGCAAGGCATGCCAGTATTAGCGGCAGTACAGAAATTCTGCAAATCAATTACGTGCCGAATATTCCTTTAGAGGATAACCAGCCAGAAGAAGTGCAGCAAGCTTTTTTAGCAAAAATTCAGCAACGAGCGATCGCTGAAATGCACCAAGGCACTACCCTTGTCGGCCCCCATCGAGACGAAATAGAATTAACTATTAACCAGACACCCGCTCGTCAATACGGTTCTCAAGGTCAACAACGAACCCTGGTTCTAGCCTTAAAGTTAGCAGAATTACAATTAATTGAAGAAGTCGTCAAAGAGCCACCATTGCTATTACTTGATGATGTTCTTGCCGAACTAGATTTATCGCGCCAAAATCAATTACTTGATGCTATTCAAGACCGCTTTCAAACCCTAATTACTACCACTCACTTGGGTTCTTTTGATTCCCAGTGGTTAAAGTCCTCCCAAATTCTTTTTGTGAAAGCAGGAGAAATAATTCGACATTTATAGCAGTTCCCAATTACATGAGGTACACTTACCCTAGTCTCTAGCCCCCGATCTTAACGAGAAGTGCTAGATAAAAATACTGAATTGAAAACCTGTATTCAAAATACTTGCAGGGCGATCGCACGAGGTTTCTGAAACCCCTGCTGGATAAGGATGTTGCCGAAAAATTGGCTAAATTCAAAAACGCCAAATCCTTGCCATTAAATGATTTCTATATTTTAGATGCGTTTGGACTAAAACTAAAAATACTTGTGGGCTTGAGGACTTGCTGTGAAAAGTCAGAACAACCTGCTGAAGCTGCAGTTTTAAGTACATTTACTTTCATTTACAGCATTTTTTATGTATTTGAACCACATACGTTGTAGGGGCAATTCATGAATTGCCCCTATTTGCATGGTCTATTTACCTGAAAATAGCTGTAATGTATTTAATCTGAAAAAATGTCAAGTGTACCGTATAATAAATACTGAAAAAAATAAAAATGTCTGTAAAAGTGCGGTATGTCAAAAAACTTACTGGACTTTTTATTTCATAAATTTTTTAGCTATTTTGTTGCACTGACAAGGAGGAAAGATTCTTGGAAAAATCCTCAATACCTTCGCCTGGAGCTAATACAGAAGTTTCATTCGGTGCAGATGCCCACTCAAAATTCTATATACCATCCCTCGATGGCATCAGAACTTTTGCTTTACTAGTAGTGTTTTTAGCCCATTCAAGAGTTGGAGAGCTTATTCCCGGAGGCTTTGGTGTAACAGTATTTTTCTTTCTCAGTGGTTACTTAATCACAACTATTCTTAGACGAGAGTACGATCACTATGAAACTCTTGATTTGAAGCTATTTTATCTAAGACGAATACTGCGTATTTGGCCGTCATTTTATCTAGTGTTATTTGTTGGAGCTGCTTTAACTGTCTTAGGATTCCTTACGGGAGAAATTAGATTACCAACTTTATTAGCTCAAATTCTGCACTACACCAACTACGACATAATTTTTACTGGCGGTAAAGGCTCAACTCTTGGTAGTGGAGTATATTGGTCTCTTGCTGTCGAAGAGCATTTCTACTTTATTTTCCCATTCCTTTATCTAGGTTTACGTAAGCTACGTCTAAGTCCAGGCAAACAAATACTAATTATTTTAGGATTGTGTTTAGCGCTTTTAGTCTGGCGGTGTGTTCTGATTTATGGTTTTGATGCAGAGACGATGCGTGTATATATTGCAACAGACACTCGAATAGATAGTATTCTATTCGGTTGTATATTAGCAATTAGTAATAATCCCATGCTAGATACACAGCAATACTCTAACAAACTCTGGAAGTATTTCTTCCTGCCCGCAGGAATAATCTTGATTCTTTTTTCATTCGTTTATCGTTCAGCAGATTTTCGAGAAACCTTTCGTTATACCATACAGGGAATTGGATTATACCCCATCTTTTTTGTCGCTGTTCGCTTTCCCAATTGGGGATTATTCCAAATACTAAATTTAAATTTGATCCGTTTTATTGGTTTACTTTCTTACTCTCTATACCTTATCCATTACACTGTACTCTTCGGTATTTGGTTGTATCTACCCCAATTGCATAAAGTTTTTCAAGCAGGAATTGCTTTATTAATTTCTTTAGGATTAGCCTATACAATCTACCAGTTTATAGAGCTTCCTATTGGACAGTTACGCAAAAAGTTATCACGGACATAACTGGCGAGAAAAGAAACTCTTTAGTGAGATGTAAGCTGTCGCGCATCTAACGCAGCATACAGCATCTCTCACTCAGTTAAGTGGAGTAGATATTGATTGGGGGAGGGACTACGGGCTAGAGTGATTAACTCATTTAAATGAAAAGTTTAACGAACTTTGGGGGTTTAAGTCCCCTGTCTCTACAGACAGCGCGTTTTGGGTCGGGGTCTAAATCCCCGTCACAAAACTTAATTACGAATTACGAATTACGAATTACGAATTATTTAATTACGTTCTAACCTTTTAAAAACGTTGAGAATCAGAAAAGTCAGCAGAGTAGCAATCAATCCTAACTGCCACAAACCACATCCGGCAGCAATTCCCAATGCAGCCGAAACCCAAATAGCTGCTGCTGATGTGAGTCCGTGAATTTCAAGTCGCTGTGATTCTTGAGAAGATTGGCGCACAATTTCTCCAGCGCCGAGAAATCCTACACCAGCTGCAATTCCCTGAATGACGCGGCTAAGTGCATCAGGACTATTTTGCAGTCCTCCTGTTTGCATAATTACCAAGGTAAACACAGCTGAACCTAAACTCACCAGCGTATGAGTTCTTAAACCGGCTGGTTTGCGACTAATTTGTCGTTCTAAGCCGATAATCGCTCCTATAAATAACGCAAAGCATAATCTGAGGCTGATATTTAGCCAATCATTAGTTGCAAGGTAGTAAGTGTTTGGCAATGTTTAGTCTGGTGTAAATAATTTTATCAAAACAGAATTCAGGAGCCAGAATAATGCCTCCAACATCTGCGAACAGAATGAATTTTGAACGAAAAAGCGGAAAGCGAGTCCGCGTACCCCTACAGGAATCTTACTAGCAACAGCGTCTGGTCGAGAGCGTCGCGTCAAGATTGCTGATTCCTGAATTCTTCTTCAAATACATAGTACAGCACGGGTAAATCCAGTTACCATCTTAATTAACAAGACTTGGGAAAAAATACCTTTGTTAAAGCTAGGCAAATTTCCGCCAGAGTGTACTAGGTTAATGATTAATATTTTTATAAAATAGTGCAAAAATATTTTACTCTTTATATTGGTGGAATCTAATTCAACGGGTGTAATTGAATAGTTTATATCATCAAGTCATCTGCTTTGTTTTTTGTTGTCGCAGCGTGGCGTAGCCATACTTATCTTGGCTTAATAGGCAATAAGGGTTTTTTAGTTTTACGGGGTTTTATAAAAAATCAAATATGATTACTAGATTTAGATTTTCTCAATTCACAGATACTTTTTTAGATGTAAATTAACATATTCCATTGCTAGGATTATTTTTCAATAAGATATTTTGTTATCAAAGCTAAATAAAGTTTACGTTATTAAATTATGACAGCGATCGCAATCTGGGTAAACGATACGAATTTTAGCTTGATTAAATAGTTTCTCAACTATTCTAAATGGATGAACCATAAAAATTTACCTCAAATTGCTAGATTTAACCCATACACTAAATAATTAAATGTGATACCGCCATCTATAACTCGATCAGACAACTAAACCCCCTGTTTCAGGGAAGAGAGGCTAAATGAAGGACAATATTTGATTTACAAAGGAGTTGAATTAAGTAAGTTGGCGCGAAAAAAACTAAGTATGTTACGAAACGTAAATAGGCTTAAAGCCCTTAGTAATGACCAATGACAAATACTTCGACTTACCTCGGCTTCGCTCGGCACAAGTCGCTCAGTACAAGTGACCAATGACAAATGACCAATGACCAATGACAAATGACAGCATCCGCCAGTTAGCTTTAATTGCGCCGACCTACTTAAGAGCCAATGGATTTACGGCTGATAACGTACCAGAAGGAAATGCCTGTGGCTACAAATAGACAACTAACAAATTGAGTGGACAAACTCTACTGGCTAGACCAAATTAAATTACAAGACCGCGCCAAAGTAGGTGATAAAGCGTTTTACTTGAGCAGAATCATGCAGCGTGGCTATCCGGTGGTGCCTGGTTTTGTGATTTCGGCAGAAAATTTGCGGCAATTTCTTGAAAATCTCAATAGTTCAGAGTCATTAGTGGCTGACTTACCCCATTCTTCGTTACATCTAGATGTTGCTAATTGGCGGCAACTTCAGCAGGTAGCTGGTCGCTTGCGCCAAGAAATTCTTACTGCAACTGTGCCGCAGCAGTGGGTGAGTACAATTTTTCAAGCAGCTAGAGAATGGCAAACTAGCTGTTTGATTCTTCGACCTACCTTAGCAATATCAAATGCTACTCCAAGTATGAAGAATATATCTGGTTTGCTGGAGTCGGTGTTTTGCCAGTGCGAACCTGAAGCGATCGCTTTTGCCCTAAAGCGTACCTGGAGCCAGATATTTCGTGCCAGAAGTCTCCTATATTGGCAACGAGCAGGAATTAATCTGCAACAAATAAATCTAGCAGTTTTGGTGCAACCTGTTGAGAATGCGATCGCCAGTGGTTTGCTTAAAGCCAATCCCTCTGGCTGGGAAATTGAGGCTACTTGGGGATTAGGAGTTGCGATCGCTCTTGGTGAAGTCCAGCCAGATATCTACTACATTCAACAGGCAACTGGGGTTGTTCTTGAGCAACAATTGGGCAATAAAATGCTGGCTTATGGTGTGGATGATGCAGCACTTGAAACTTTTTCGCAACCCGGCACTAACTCAGTGCTAACACCAGATCATACTTCTCTAAGTACCTACGTACTTCAGGAAACCCAACAAAAACAGTACGCTTTACAAGAAGAATATTTACAACAAATAATTGCTCTGGGAACTCAACTAGTAAGTGAACTAGGTAAAACTTTTACCATTAAATGGACTATTGCTCAACAAACCACATCTAGCAAGCTCTACATCACACAAGTTAGTTCTCCGCAATCTGTAATTCCCCACGGAAAATTCATCACGGGACTAGGAGCAGCAGGGGGACGTATTGTAGCCACTGCCTTAGTAATTACTAATTCGCAACACAAACCCGAACAACTACCCAAGGGTGTGATTTTAGTAGTACCAACAATCACTCCTGATTGGCTACCATTACTACACCAAGTTGCTGGTATTATCACAGAACAAGGCGGATTAACTAGCCATGCTGCAATTCTTGCTAGAGAATTAGGTATTACAGCAGTAGTAAACGCAACATCTGCCACAACCTTAATCCAAACAGGGGAACGACTACTGCTTGATGGCGACAGAGGAGAAGTTTATCGCATCAAAGGAGACTCAAAGGAGGACATGGAGAGAGAGAGAGAAGAAAAACTTCTTTCCCTCCATCACCCCAACCCGAAAGTACCCCATCCTACTGTTACTTCTCATCTACCCATGATTGCTACCCAACTACTGGTTAACTTGAGTCAGTCCAGTTTAATAGAACAAGTGCAAAGCTTCCCTGTGGATGGCGTGGGATTGTTGCGCTCAGAATTGATGGTATTAAATATATTAGACGGACAACATCCCAATAATTGGATTTTAGGTGGCCGGCAGGCAGAATTATTAGAGCTATGGTCTGAGCAGATTATGCAATTTGCTCGTGCTTTTGCACCAAGACCAGTTTTTTATCGTTCTTTAGATTGGCGATCGCAGGATTTACCATCATTGAGTGATAGTTTAGAATCTTTGCCCCAGTCGATGTTGGGTGAACGCGGCACTTTCAGCTATTTACGAAATCCCGCAGTATTTGAGTTAGAACTGCAAGCTTTAGCGAGTGTACAGCAAGCTAGTTACAGCAATATCAACCTACTATTACCCTTTGTGCGGACTGTAGAAGAATTTGTCTTTTGCCGTCGCAAAGTTGAGCAAGCTCTTTTAACCCAGGTGTCGCAGTTTCAATTGTGGATGATGGCGGAAGTGCCAAGCGTACTGTTTTTGCTGCCGGAATATGTGAAAGCAGGTGCAGCCGGAATTTCCATTGGTACAAACGACCTAACCCAATTATTGCTCGGAGTGGATCGAGAACAAGGACAGCTAGCAAAAGTATTTAATGAACGTCATCCCGCAGTTATGAGTGCGATCGCTCAACTGATCCAAATGGCTAAAAGTGCCGGTATACCTTGTTCAATCTGCGGTCAAGCACCAGCCCTCTATCCAGAAATCATCGATAAATTAGTGGAATGGGGCATAACTTCCATTTCCGTTGAACCAGAAGCAGTTGAACGAACATATCAGGCGATCGCTCGTGCTGAACAACGAATAATTCTAGCAGCAGCACGACATCAACAATAGGCACAGGGGCATAAAGAAAACCCGATCAATAAATTTATTAAAGCGAATTGGGTTTTGTCGCACTTCTGGCCCGGCTGGGTGCGTTGGCATATAAATTGAAACACAATTTCCTTTTGGCTGTTCTATTAATGTCTTTATTTCTTCTCTAGAGATTAATTCCATAAGATACCCCTCCTATCAATGCGATCGAAAACATCAGATCAGACCATCGATATTCAACGATCTGATCGGACGTTATTCTCAGATGGTGGCGGTCAAAGTCCAACCGTTTGCTTCTGAGTTTATTTCACCTTAAGGAGGGTTTAATTGCATCTCAATACTACTCGGTTAAGAATATTTGTAGGTTGGGTTGAATGAAGTGAAACCCAACAAAGCCTCAGAAATGTTGGGTTTCGTCCCTCAACCCAACCTACGAATTTTAAGCTTTTTCCACTTAACCGAGCAGTATTGAATTGCATCTTTCTTTTGATAGGCAATATTCATCAATGGAATTACTAATGAAAACCCCAAATTTAAAATCTAAAATCGCCAGGAACATCAAATGTTTGGCGTGTTAGAGTTAGTGCTTTCTGACTTGATCCCAATTCTACTACCTGGTTGGCTAAGACCTAAAGTTACTCGTTTCATAATCCAGTACAAACCTGCAAGTACCACAAAGGTGATAGCAATGATTACTAAGGGTTGTTTTCCGATAATTTCTTCTACCCCTTTGGTAAGTACGGCATCGGGTTGAGTAATAAAATCCCAACTGTTGAAACGTAAAAATCGCCCCCAATAAACACCAACAGCGCAGAGAAAATGTGTAATCAACTCAACGCGCCAAATCCATTGACTCTTGCCAATGCGATGTAAGTAGTAACCCCAATTAATTAACGATATTACATAAGCTTCAAATCCACCAATAATTACTAGTAAATACAGAGGTATTAGTACTAAAGTAATCATCCACACAGATTGAATTGTGCGGATATCATCTATCAAGTGAATTACATCGGTCAACAAATACGGTGCATTTGGTAAGAAAGCATAGAAAACTAAGAATCCTAGCCACCAAAGCCAAGTGCCACCGCGCCTCATGCGAAATAGCCACACACTCAAAGCCAAAGGTATAAAAGCCAGAAATAAATTCCAAGTCATCCACCTCATATTAATTTGCAATACTTGTATAATTCTGGCTATCAATTCTTCTTTCATAGGTGCTAACTCAGAAGATGTTTGATTGTTCTAGATTGACTCTGTAATGTTAGTGTTAATAACCTCAGTGATTGACTGATAAAAATTTTTTACCACCAAGGAAATTTATTTACTTTCAGAGCAGACAAGGCTTTTGTGTCAGTTAAAAGGAAATGCACACTTAATATTATGTCTGAAATTGATAGTTTTTATGTCTTTCATAGTGGGGGATGAAATTTATCAATCAGTCAGCTCAAATCACTAGTATAGCCAGAAAGTCATCAGGGTAAAATCTACCACCGAAATCAAGCCTGAGCAACTAAAACGCCGCGAATAACTTCTAGTGGACTTTTTTAATTGCAATGTCGCCCCTGTCTTGGCTATCATATTGATTCCATTTTGTCCTGCTAGAGTTCCAGAAGCACCTTAAAACTTTTGCCAAGACCATATCCCTAAACTCTCTCAGTTTACAGGGCTATGCTGTAAATACAATTCTTCTAGAGTCGTTTCCCAGGCTTTTGATCCCCCCAACCCCCCTTAAAAAGGGGGGCAAAAGCCCTTCAAAGTCCCCCTTTTTAAGGGGAGCCACTGCGGTCTTGGGGAGCCAGTGCGGTCTTGGGGTCTCCCCCGCCGCAGGATGCGCGAAGCGCTGTAGTGGAGCATCTGGCGTGGTTTCCCCCATGAGCAAGTGGCATGGATTTAGGGGGATCTTCAACGATTTTGGTTTTGTACTAAAGATGTGTGGGGGGCAAAAGAAGCTCTCAAATCACTAACGTACTAGTACTCGACTACGGGGGCCGATCGCTTGTTTGGGTGAAGCTGGTATTGTGCAGCTATTGGTAGAATCCTGTGAACAAGCAGGTTGAGCAAGGGTTGCAGGGTTAACCACTACTTGATTTACCTCCAGCGAATTACCGCTACTGAATTCCATATTAGGTGTAGTAGAAGGGGATGGAGAATTAGAGGCAGATGTGTAGATTGTAGGTGTTGGGGAAGCGATCGCACTACCACCACTAGCTACGGGTTCAGGAGTAGGTGTGCTACTACCACTAGCTACGGGTTCAGAAGTAGGTGTGCTTCCACCACTAGCTACGGGTTCAGAAGTGGTTGTGCTACTACCACCAACGACCAATGGAGGAATAGGTGTACTACCAGCGCTAATTACTGGCGGGGGAGTAGGTGTACTATCACCACTGATTATGGGTGCAGGAGTTGGCGTACTACCACCAACTGGTGTGGGAGTTATGAGAGTTGCATTTGCAGGTACTTTGATTGTTATCCTCGCCAGGGGGGAGTTAGTCATTTCCAAAGAAGTTACCTTTGGCGAACCTGGGAGATCGGATTTGAAATCAAAGACTGTGGGGGTTGCACCTCCATTGCGATCGCTATATCGCACTCCATATCCGCTCACTTCAAAAGTTCCCTGATATTGATTTCCAGTGTTTGGATCGGTGACAGTACCCGTGTATAAGGCTTTTGTGAGATTAAATTCATCCTGAACTACTCCTTGAAATGTCGTTCCTGCCAATCTTCCCTGGTATTTATAGGGTGTTAACTCACCGCCAGAGAGAATCGGCGAATTCAGAATGCCATTAAAGGAGACAATCGGAATGCCTTTAAAGTCAACAAAGTAATGCAAACTTCCATCTTTGCGTGTTTCTACTTTTACATAGTCTGACTTGTACACCGGAACGTAATTAGGATTGTTTTTAGTTCCTAAGTTCCGTGAGTAAGTCCCAGTGTCATCTGTATCAACACGAGTCGTACTGCGATTGAAATTAGGATTAATGCTGGGAAGTTGGATAGTACCTGATAATGTACCAGTGCTTTGAATTGTGATTTGAGCAAAAGCACTTGTTCCAGATGAAGCGATGATGGCTGCGGCTAAACTGCTGCTGCTAAGAACAACACAAGCTAACTTAGTTGATGAATGTAATTTCATGAAAAATTTGCTCCTTTAATCACATATCAAAAAAAATACGCACGGGCTATCCTTTATCCCATCGGGTGATGAAAGCATTTCATACTGAATTAGACAGTACGGAAATAGCGTATTTTATTACATTTACATCAGTACAAAATTAAAACCGGAAAGTTGCTCTTAATGCTCCAACTACTAAAGCATCGTTAGCAGCATTGTGATCGGGATTGAAAATGACGAATAAGCCCGGAGTCAGGGCGATATTATCGCTCAGTTGGGCGCGGTAAAAAAGTTCTACGTGAATTGATGTGTCATTACGTCCGCCTGCTGTTCCCCCGTCAGAAAAGTTGGGAAAATTGAAGCCATCGGGTAAAGTACTCGAAGTAATTTTGGGTGGTTGTCCGACGAGAACGCCCCCTAAATTTCCAGGATGCAGCAAATTGGGAAAGGCCGCGAACACCATCCAGTTTGTAGTTTCTACGCTTCCAGGAAGGTTGAATGGTTTGGAAGAAGTAAAGCCACCCCAACCGCCCAACTGCAAGTTAGGGTTAATTCGCCAAGTAACGGTAGCGCCAATGGCTTGAGTATCGAAAGCTGTTGCATCTGCAAAAGGCGAAATCAGTTGCGAATCGCCGATACCACTTCCCAGTAAGCCATCTGGGGAGTGGGAATAAAGATAATGTACGCCGATATCGATGTTATTGGTGGGTGCTAAACTTAACTGAGCGCCAGCAGTAAATCTACCGCCAAATAGTCCGCCCTGGTTGATGTTGCCAGAAAAATTGGGGATTTCTGCACTATAAACGCCTTGTAAACTGATGCGATCGCTAATTTGCCAATCAAAGCCTATACCACCAGTGCCGTTGCCAATACTTAAAATCGGGTTACGCTGACCAAATAGAGAAATTGCACCGTCGCTAGAACCTTCTAAAGGGCTAATACCGCGAAAGGTGTTGATGGGGTTGACTCCCGCCGTACCTACGACAATTCCCAAGTTATCCGAGACGAGAAATCGATAAGATAAGTCACTAACAACTAAATTGTTGTCTGTATTTGACTCGAAACCCAACCGCCCCATATTGGTAGATAGCAATGATGCATTAGAACCCAAATTACCAGCAGACAAACCTGTCAACAGCAAATCTCGCCCTGTAAATGAAGTTGCTAAGGTTAGTTGAGCGCTACTTGTGAAAGTCAGATTGGTTTTTCCCTGGCGTTCAGGGACTCCATCTCTAGGAAACAAATCCACATCGGGGCTATTGCTTCCCTGAACGCTAAAAACGGCTTGACCAAATAATCTGGTAGTTGTAGAAAATTGATTGGCTTGTAATTCAGTAGTGTGCTGTTCTATAGTCTCGACACGCTGTTGTAATTGCTGCAACTCTGCTTTGAATTCGCTTTGCAACCTTTGCAGCAAGATTAAATCTTCACTATTAACAGTATTAACTTTATTGTTAGCGTAGGCGTAGCCCGCCGCAGGCATCGCTTCGTTAATCTTCTCTAAACAAGCGTTTAAACCAGCCGCAAATTCATAACGGCTGATAGTGCGGTTTCCCAGATAATTCCCATCCTGGTATCCCGCAATGCAGCCATAGCGTTCTACTAGAGATTGCAAAGCATCAAAAGCCCAGTCGGAAGGTTGCACGTCTTTAAGTTGTGACACCGACGTGACTTGAGACATTTGGTTGTATGAGTCTGGGGGCTGGGGTTCTTCTGTGTTTTCCTGGTTCTGTGCAACTTTGATTACAGCTTGAGTATCTTTTAACTCAGGTAAATTAGAGGAATTTATAAATTGAATTTTTTCTCTACTTTTTCTAAGTATATTTTCGTACTTAGGCTTTATAGCTGATGAAGTAGTTATATCTGGCTGCACAAATTCAGGCGGTGTAATTTCAGCAGGCGAGACAACTTGAGATAAATTTTCTTGTGTTGACTGCTGCACCAGATTATCTGCCGTAATTACGGGCTGTTCTGGTAAATTAAGGGCAGAGATTGGCGCTGTTGCTAGCACACCCGCCATCAGTAGACTAATATCACTCATGGTATTTCATTTGACTTGCACCAATACTTCTTTTGACAGACAAAGTTGGTGTATATCAGGAAACTTTTGAAAAAAAGAGTGATAAAAGTTACTGTGATTTGGAGATGCGATCGCAGTGTCAATGGAATCCCTTGCTACAGATCATGCCAGTTAAGAAGATTTGTAGCGACTGTCTTAAAAGTCAAGCGATCGTTAACAAAAAACCGGGACTCTTAACATTGACGCAACTGGGAAACGCTGCGCTAGATTCTGCGGTGGCTGGTACGGGCAAAAAGACTTGTGGCTCTTGGTTAAGATGGTAGCAGCCCGCACCAGCCACTCCGCTTCGCTGCAGAATCTTCCCCAGTTGCTGGATTTCCCGTGGAGATAAAAAAGAGCATAAAAAGTTGACCCAAATGCCGCAATGGGATCATCGGGGGGACTATTCCAAAGTATAAAAACGTTGAGTTGTGATTAAGCGTTGGCAATGGGTTGTAAGTTGTCAGTTACACGCCAAGGCAAATTATCTCGAACCATTGCATTTAGAATAACTAACATTTTATGAACGCAAGCAGGAAGAGCTAATTTTTTCGATTTACCACGTTCGACAAGGCGCTCATAAAAGGCCTTGATAACCGGATTATGACGCATAGCAACAACAGCACCCATATAAAGAGTGGCACGAACATGAGCGCGACCGCCATTAATCGTACAATCAGATTTAAACTATAGGATAAGAGTAGCTCCACTAGATTTGATATTTCTGATTCTGTATTTGCCACTTTCATTGCTTTACCCAGAGGACGGATATAAACATCTAATGTGGCTTTACTCACATCAATACCTACCCATTGAGCAATATTTTCCATATTTCACTCTCACGGATTGTGTTTGTTATAGCTGCATATCATTAATTTTGACGAGTAGATAAGTTCTTCAATTTATCTTCTTTCCTTCTTCCTTCGTGTACTTCGCGTCTTCGCGGTTCGTTCTCTTAAGTAAGTCGGGGATCTGCTCACCCTCACCTATCAAAATTAATGATATGAACCACTAGATACCCAACTTCTCATCTTGAGATTTCATCCTAATTTCATTTCTGGCTGCCAAGCTAAGGAGTAAATATAAAATTAGGAAACTATGAGGTGAGACTTATGCAACTGCTATCTTTAAGAAATGGCTTTTTGGTGTTAACCTTTAGTGCGATCGCTTCAGCCAGTGGGTTAATGACAGGCTGTACTAGTACTGCTTCCCAGATCCAAAGCCAAGCGCCAAAGGCAACTACCACCAATGCTAACGATAAGCAGATGATGAATCACGGTGGTGGCATGATGAATCACAGCATGGGAATGGATTTAGGCCCAGCCGATACTAATTTTGATTTACGATTTATCGACGCGATGATACCGCACCATCAAGGCGCTGTGGAAATGGCGAATGTTGCACAGGTGAAATCAAAACGTCCTGAAATCAAAAAACTAGCAGACAATATCATCAAATCGCAAAACCAAGAAATCACTCAGATGAAGCAGTGGCGACAAGCTTGGTATCCCAAGGCGGGAGATAAACCAATGGCTTACAACAGCCAAATGGGTCATACGATGGAAATGTCATCTGACCAAATGAAAGGCATGATGATGAGTCAGGATTTAGGTGCGGCTGATGCTGAGTTTGATTTGCGCTTTATCAATGCGATGATTCCTCACCACGAAGGGGCTGTAAAAATGGGGCAAGATGCCTTAAGTAAGTCTAAACGCCCTGAAATCAAGAAATTAGCCCAAGAAATTGTTAAAGCCCAAGATATAGAGATTAAACAAATGCAGCAGTGGCGAAAAGCTTGGTACAACAAGTAATTCGTAATTCGTAATACTTCGGCTACGCTCAGTACAAGTTCGTAATTCGTAATGACGCTCTCTACGAGACGCTAAAAGCGTAGCTTGCTTCCAGGGGTACGCGGACTTGCTAGCGCTACGCTCTAAGCGAAGCCATGCCGCAGGCTTTACGTAATTCGTAATTCGGGATAGGTGTTTGGTTATTTTAAAAGCGATGTCTACGATGCTCACTGAGCGGCTGGTGAGCGGAGTCGAACCATGCCGAAGTGCGGGCTACGCCTACGCAGCATAATTTCATCCTAATTTCATTTCTTAATGAAAGACTGGGTAGTGAGACGGAATCACTGTATTTTCTCTGCCTCTGTATCCAAAGACTTTTGATAGCGATGTCTAACTCCTATTCCCAACCACTTACAGTTATTCGCTGTGTTTCTGGGACACTTTTCAGTGTTTTGTTACTTGCTAGTCCCGCAGTTGTTTTGGCTCACGCCGGACACGGAAATGAGTTTCAAGGAGGAAGTGAAACAACGGGTGCTACTAATTCTATTCAAGTTGATGCCCAAACAGCCAAACGGCTAGGAATTAAAGTTGAACCTGTCAAACGCCAGCAGTTATCTGTTGGGATTAAAACTACCGGACAGATTGAAACTCTACCCAGCCAAAAAGCGGAAGTAAATACGCCAATTTCTAAAGCAAAAGTGGTTGAGTTATTGGTGGAACCTGGTGTCATGGTGAAAAAAGGTCAACCAGTTGCCGTTTTATCCAGCCCTGAACTGGTGGAAATGCGGGTTAATTCTCAGGAAAAACTTGCTCAAGGTCAGGCTGATTTACAGCAAGCGCAGGCTGATTTAAGACTAGCTCAACAAAACCGCGATCGCTATCAACAAATAGCCGCAGCTGAAATAATTCAAGCACAAAGCCAAGTGGCTTATGCTCAAGAAAAGTTTAACAAGGATCGACAATTAGCTGAGGCTGGCGCTTTACCACGTCGTAACGCTCTTGAATCCGAAACTCAGTTAGCTCAAGCCAAAACCGATCTTGCGAAAGCCGCTAGTCGTCGGGACGTTATTGAGGCAGAAAATCAGCTAAAACGCGCTGATTCAGCCGTTCAGGTAGCAAAATCTCGTATCCAACTAAGTAATAGTATTTATCAAACTCGGCTTTCTCAATTGGGAACCCGCGCCAATGCTCAAGGACTTGTTACTATAATATCTCCAATTTCCGGCAAAGTTGCCGACAGGGAAGTTACCCTTGGTCAATCATTTGAGGATGCGGGTGGGAAGTTGATGACAATTATCAATGACAGTCGCGTTTTTGCCACCGCGAATATTTATGAAAAAGATTTGAATCAAGTAAGAAGTGGTCAACAAGTAAGGGTGAAAGTTGCTTCTATACCTAACCGTACCTTCGTCGGACGAATTACCCGCATTGGTTCTGTGGTGGAAGGAGAAACGCGAGTTGTACCAGTGCAAGCTGAACTGGAAAATTCTGGTGGAGTGCTAAAACCAGGAATGTTTGCAGAATTAGAAGTTGTTACAAACCAAACATCATCAGCCATATTAGCAATTAAGAGCGCGGCTGTAGTTGAAGCTAATGGCAAACAACAGGTTTATGTACAAAATGGCAACGCCTATCAGCCTGTAGAAGTTACTTTAGGTTACACCTCTGGGGATATGGTTGAGGTCAAAACTGGCTTATTTGAGGAGGATTTGATCGTGACAGTGCGATCGCCTCAACTTTATGCTCAGTCTTTACGTGGTGATACTAAGCCAAAAGTAGACGAACACACAGAAACCCCTATACAGGCTACAAGAGAGCCAGCACCACTGTGGTTACTGGGATTAGGAGCAGCATTAGCCGCGATCGCTTTTATCGCAGGTGCTTTTTGGTCTAGTCGTCGCACCAATCAACTTCAACTAGCACAGCACAACGTAAATAAACCACCCATTTGAAATGTCTAAAACCCTTACACCATCTTAATTACGAATTACGAATTACGAATTACGAATTACAAATAATGCTGAGTGCGATTATTAAATGGGCGATCGCCCGCCGTTGGTTAATCATTCTGGGTACAATTGTCCTAACGCTTTGGATATTTCGGACAATCATCCAAATGCCGTTAGATGTTTTCCCTACCTTTGCACCACCCCAAGTTGAAATTCAAACTGAAGCACCAGGACTAGCACCAGAAGAAGTTGAATCTTTAGTAACTTTACCAATTGAGAGCGCAATTAACGGTACTCCAGGAATCACCGCAGTACGTTCTTCTAGTGCGTCGGGAGTCTCCGTTGTCAAAGTAATTTTTAACTGGGGAAGCGATATTTATCAAGCTCGCCAATTGGTAACAGAGCGATTGCAACAGAGTTCTAATAAGCTTCCTGAAGGAGTGGAAACGCCACAAATTTCTCCCACCAGTTCCCCCATCGGGACTGTACTGGAATACGCCTTTACTTCTAAAAATACTCCTTTGAGGGAAGTGCGGCGCATTGTCGATTGGCAAGTAACAAATCGTCTTTTGGCTGTTCCAGGTGTTAGTCAGGTTGTAGCCTATGGCGGCGATATTCGCCAATATCAAGTATTAATTGACCCGGACAAATTACAAGCCTTTAATGTCACTTTAGAAGATGTGCAGGAAGCTGCATCTGCTGCCAATGTTAATGCACCGGGTGGTTATTTAATTACTCCAGATCGCGAAAAATTAATTCGAGGTATTGGACGGATTGAATCTATCGAAGAATTACAGCAGTCAGTAATTATTGCCCGCAACGGTACACCTATAAAAATATCTGATGTAGCTGATGTCCAAATTGGTGCAGCTATCAAACGAGGTGATGGCAGCTTTAACGGTCAAAAGGCAATTATTGTAATGATTAATAAACAGCCTCAAGCCGATACTCCTACTGTTACCCGTGCCATAGAAGCGGCGATGTCAGAAGTAAAATCTGGCTTACCCGAAGATATTAATATCACCCCTACCTTCCGACAAGAAAACTATATTGATTCTTCCATTGACAATGTTAGAGAAGCTTTGATTGAGGGCAGTATTATTGTTGCAATTATCTTGATTCCATTTTTGATGAATTGGCGGAATCTAGCTGTTTGCCTAACTACTCTTCCCTTATCTTTACTAATAGGATTACTATTACTAAATTGGCTAGGACAAGGTTTAAACACCATGACTTTGGGAGGATTAGCAGTATCAATTGGTTCAGCCGTTGATGATGCCATTGTTGATGCCGAAAATGTCTATCGTAACCTCAGAGAAAATAAATACTCTCCCAACCCGCGTCCAGTTTTAGATGTGGTGTTTTACGGTTGCCAAGAAGTGCGTGATTCACTTTTTGGAGGCACTATAATCACCCTAGTTGTCTTCTCCCCAGTTTTTGCATTAGCTGGTGTAGAAGGTAGTATTTTTATCCCAATGGGATTAGGCTATATAGCGGCAGTTATCGGTTCTAGTATCACAGCTTTGACAGTAACTCCGGCATTATGTGCAATCTTATTACCTTACGGTAACTTGCCAGAAAAAGAGCCTTGGATTGCAAGATTTTTTAAGAAGCTTTATCATCCCCTATTAGCATTGTCTCTGCGGCGTTCTGGAATTATTTTAACCCTAGCTGCTGCCAGTTTAGTAGCAGCTGCTGTGATTGCTCCTTCTTTTGGAAGAGTGTTTTTACCAGAATTTCAAGAGCAAACTTTAGTGAATACTCTCACTCTTTATCCTGGTGTATCTTTGGAAGCTACCAATGCAGCTGGAGAAGCAATTCAAGATGCGCTGAAGGGAGACTCTAGATTTCCTTACGTGCAGTTGCGTTCTGGGCGTGCGCCTGGTGATGCAGATGCAGCAGGGGTAAATTTCGGACATTTGGATATTGAGTTGAGCAAAGCAGCGATGGAAGATAGGGAGAAAACTATTAAAAAGCTGCGGGAAGAATTTGTTAAATTACCAGGAGTAGCGCCAAATATTGGTGGTTTTATCTCTCACCAAATGGACGAGGTTTTGTCTGGAGTGAGAAGTGCGATCGCAGTCAAAATTTTCGGTTCAGAATTAGAAGAACTCCGCATCATTGGCAGCCAAGTAAATGAAGTAATGAAAACCGTTAATGGAATTGTTGATTTACAACTTGAGCCTCAAGTACCAGTCGAACAAATACAAATTAAGTTCAACCGTGAAGCTGCTTCTAGATATGGTTTAACAGCAGGAAAACTTTCTAAAATTGTTGAAACTGCTCTCAATGGAAAAGTAGTTTCCCAAATATTGGATAAACAACAAACTTTTGACTTAGTTGTGTGGTTAAAACCAGATGCACGTCAAAGTTTAGATACCATTGGCAATTTATTAGTTGATACTTCTGACGGTCAAAAAATTCCTTTATCACAAGTTGCCATAATTCATAATGGCACAGGCCCAAATACAATTAACCGGGAAAATGTTTCCCGCTTGATTGTTGTTTCTGCTAATGCTAGCGGTAGAGATTTGCGCTCTATTGTCAACGAAATTCGGGATAAGGTCAACCAACAAGTGCATCCTCCCTCTGGTTACTATATTCAATATGCAGGGCAATTTGAGGCGCAAGAACGAGCCACTCAAAATATCTTAATTTCCAGTGCGATCGCCTTTGTCGTCATCACAGTAATTATGTATCTTTCAGTCAAATCTATTCCTTCTACCATCATGATTATGATTAACTTACCTTTAGCATTAGTGGGAGGAATATTTTCAGTAGCTTTGACAGATGGTGTGATTTCTATTGCTTCCTTAGTTGGCTTTATCACTCTATTTGGAGTTGCCACTCGTAATGGTTTGCTACTAGTAGATAACTACAATACCAAATTTGCGGAAGGGATGCCTCTTAAAGAAGTACTTATTAAAGGTTCAATGGAACGGCTAAACGCCATTTTAATGACAGCTTTTACCTCTGCTTTAGGGTTAGCACCATTAGTAGTTGGCAGTGGCCCCGGTAAAGAAATTTTGCAACCCCTTTCGATAGTAGTATTGGGTGGCTTATTTACCTCTACAGCATTAACACTGTTAGTTATTCCAGCTTTGTATTCTCAGTTTAGGAAGTTTTTAGTTCCTAACAATACTATATTATTACAAAATATTGATGTAGCCAATTACCCAGTATAATGAATGGGCTTTTCTATTTTTTACATCTCAGTTATTGATTGTTTGAATGCGGAGTAAATCAATGATTTCACTAAAATCCAGCTTGATTGTTATAGGAAGTGCAGGGCTGCTTTTTTTGGGAGCTTGTAGTAACAGTGATCAAGCAGCTAATACCGAAAAAAGTCCTGCGAATTCTACTTCAAGTGCTAATTCATCAGCTTCGCCTGCTGCTCAAATATCTCAACAGCATGGTGAATCTAAAGGAGGTCAAGTTGTGGAGACAGGAGCCTATCATTTAGAATTTGTACCTGAGAAAGAAGCTAATGGAACTCACATGGATTTCTATTTGCTAAAAGGCGACAATCACGAAACAATATCTAATGCTAAAGTGAAGGCTCAAGTTCAGACACCTGATGGAAAGCAGAAAACTTTAAACCTTGCTTATGACAAAGAAGGTAAACACTATACTGTTTTGCTCCCAGAAAAATCTTCAGGTCAATATCAAGTGAAGATGCTTGTAGATATTGATGGCAAAAAAGTAGATGGTCGTTTTAATTTTAATAAGTAAATCTGTAAGCATTTGCTTTCTTCTCTTTGCGTCCTTCTCTAGGAGACGCTGCACGTAGCTTGCTTCCCTGTAAGGATACCTGACTTTTCACAGTATCTGGAAAACCTCTCTCTAAATCTCTCTCCTAGAAGGAGAGAGACTTTGAATTTTCCCCCTTCCCGCATCGGGAAGGGGGTTGGGGGGTTAGGTTTTTCGTAGTATTTTCCACATGACCTGAATTGTCAGGTAGGGGTACGCAGTTCGTTAAAAGAAAATCACTTTAACAAAGAATTTCAACCTGAACTAAACCGTATTAGGACATACCCAAATTTCATCTTGATTTCATCTGTCTCTGTCAAGCTAGTTAATAGCAGATTTATTTAAAATAATGAGTCTGAGACTAGATTAACAAGATTGATTTATTAGAGATTTAAAATGCTGAAAAAATTCATTTTTATAACTGCGGTTAGTTTGACACTTACAGCTTCACTTTCTGCTGTCCATGCAAGTCAGACACCAGCTAATAAGAGTTTTCCTCATATTCTTAGCACAGTGCAATTTCCTCAGACTAAATGGGGAACTGTTCGGCATAGTTTCAAATTGGAAATTCCTCAAAATAGCAGTGCTATTACCCAGATAAATATCGATGTTCCACCAGGTTTAACTGTAAAAAATGATTTCAGTATTTCCGATCAATCTGGTCGAAAAATTCAGGCAAATACCACTGTTAACGGTAACAAGATTGCGATCGCTTTCCCCCAAGTTGTCGCCCCTGCGAATATACTCAATATTGATATGAATAGGGTAAACCGAAGGGGAACTTCAAATGCTTGGCTCTACCGAGTTTCTGCTAAATTTGTTGGTAGTGATGCAGAAATTCCCGTAGGTGTAGCCCAGTTTCGGATCTACTTTTGATAGATTTTTAAACCTTGAGGAGGTAAAGATGCTTCTCAGGATATCAATCTAGGAGGTAAATTATATGAGAGTCCTACTAGTCGAAGATGAGCCAGATTTGGGTTCGGCAATTAAGCGCACCTTGAATCTGGAAAAGTATGTAGTTGACTGGGTTTTAGATGGTGAGGAGGCATGGGATTATCTAGAAAACCAGTGGACGCAGTACACCCTAGCTATTATCGATTGGATGTTGCCAGGATTGTCTGGGTTAGAACTGTGTAGTCGGCTACGAACACGGCGTAATTCTCTACCAGTTTTGATGCTGACAGCTAAAGATCGAATGGAAGATAAAGTTGCTGGATTGGATGCCGGTGCTGATGATTATCTGGTGAAGCCCTTTGGTATGGCGGAATTGTTGGCGCGGTTGCGTGCTTTGCAGAGGCGATCGCCCCAATTTCAATCCAAGGAGTTAACTGTTGGCAACCTGACTCTCGATTACAGCAACAGTATGGTTGTTAGTCACAACCATCAAGGGGATAAACAGGTAATTCCTTTAACTCATAAAGAATTCCAGCTACTAGAGTATTTTATGAAGCATCCGCACCAAATTGTCACAACTGAACAGATTCGCAATCAGCTTTGGGAGGTGAACGCAGAACCCGTTAGTAATGTGGTGGCGGCTCAAATACGTTTGCTGCGCCGCAGATTAGCTAATAGTGGCTGCGGAAACCCGATTGAAACTATGCATGGTGTGGGATATCGTCTCAATCTCACCGATGAATCAAAATAAACTCTTTAACTTAACCCGCATTCGTTTAGCTCTGTGGTATGCACTCGTCATGGCTGTGATTTTAAGCCTATGCGGATTCGGTGTCTACAAAGCCGTATCCCATGCCCATTGGGTAACATTAGACCGAGAATTGGAATCTGTTGCCGGAACGATACACGACAGTATCGAACTGAAACTAAAGCAACCTGGACGTGTTGAACCAGTTGTACAACAGCTTTTACCAAATATTTGTGTACTTGGAGAAAGCTGTATTCAACAGCATTCAAGTTCTAAAAAGCATATTCTCAGTGCCATCCATCAAGGCTACTACTATGTACGTTTTTTTGATAATTCTGGACGCTTGATTGCGATCGCAGGTTCTCATCCAGAAAAACTTTCTCTAGTCTTTAACAAAAAACTTTGGCAAACGATAAAAGACAGCAAAGGCAAGCCATACCACCAAATTTCTTTTGGACTGCACACTCAAGATAATCGTGATTGGGGATACATCCAAGTTGGACGAAGTCTTGAGGATTTCAATAGTTATCTGGATGCTGTAAAATTAATTTTAGCCGTGGGATTGCCTACAACGATGGTTGTAGTTAGTGTTGCTAGTTGGTGGTTAGCAGGATTAGCAATGCAACCTATTTATCAATCTTATAGACAAATTCAACAGTTTACCGCAGATGTAGCCCATGAGTTGCGAACACCTTTAGCTGCAACACAAGCAACGGTGGAATCAGCTTTGTTAATGCCGAAATTAGATGAAATCGAAGCACGGGACATTCTACGAACTATACAGCGTCAGAATCATCGACTCACTACTTTAGTTGTAGATTTGCTCCTTTTAACTCGCCTAGATCGGCAACATATCCCATTACGACATGAATGTT
Source organism: Nostoc sp. NMS2 (assembly GCF_017115105.1). GTDB lineage: Bacteria > Cyanobacteriota > Cyanobacteriia > Cyanobacteriales > Nostocaceae > Nostoc. Next base: position 116,341 of record NZ_JABXKH010000178.1, on the reverse strand, counting down.
GCTTGAATGATATTGTCAACGACTTAATAGAGGAATTTGCAGCGATCGCATTTTCTGCTCAAGTGACACTGACATCTGCAATCAGAGTCGAGCAACCTCTAAATATCGTAGGCGATTCTGACCAGCTTTATCGTCTGGTTTCTAATTTAATTATCAATGCAATTCAATACACGCCACAATCTGGAAAAGTGACTGTTGTCTTAGATCGTAGTGAAAATTATGCTGTGATTCAGGTTCAAGATACAGGTATTGGTATTCCACATCAGGAACTGACTCGGATTTTTGATCGCTTTTACCGAGTAAATAGCGATCGCTCTCGTAAAACTGGCGGTTCTGGATTAGGATTAGCGATCGCTCAGGCAATTATTCAGTCACACCAAGGTGATTTAAACGTGCAAAGTCAATTAGGCAAAGGCAGCACTTTTACCATTCAATTACCCTTAGATGTCACGCCAATTTACCAATTTAAATTGCTGTATCGTCGCCAGCCTAAATTTAAATAAAACTTATCTTACCAAACTTTACTCATATTCAAAATGAACCCAGGTAATACCGACTCGCCGCTAACGTTAGTAGGATTATCCAAACATTCCTCTGGCAATCCAGGACGATAAATATAAACTTTACGCTGCTTACGGTCAATTAACCAGCCTAACTGTATTCCTGGCTCATTCATATATTCCTCCATTTTTTCCTTCAAAGTCTGGAGGTTGTCACTAGGAGATTTGAGTTCGACTACAAAATCTGGACAAATGGGAGCAAACTTTCGCTGTTGTTCTGGAGATAGAGTATTCCACCGTTCTAATTTAATCCAGGAGGCATCTGGAGAGCGTTCTGCACCTGTTGATAACTTAAATCCGGTACTAGAGCTAAAAGTTATACCTGTACCATCTTGTTCCGACCAAACCCACAACGGCCCAAATATATTACCTTCTCGGTTTCCTGTCTCTGAACCAGTAGGAGGCATAATTACCAATTCTCCAAATTTATTTCGTTCAATACGTAAATCACGATTTACCTGACAGAATTCAAAAAATTGTTCGTCTGTCATTTGCATTGATGACGGAATTTGCAAAACCAAAGGGGATGAGAACATAGGGATTTCCTCCAGGTTCGGATGCTAGCCCACTGACTATATTCTCACCCAAATAAACAAAGACGCAAAGATATAACTTTGCGTCTTTGTTTTTTTATCCGAAATCATTTTCAGATTTACTTGTTAGGCTGAGGAGTTAGCCGCAGATAGGGTTTGATTTCCTCGTAACCTTTGGGGAATTTCTGTTTAAGTACTTCTGGATCTTTGAGTGAGGGGACAATTACAACATCCTCTCCATCTTTCCAGTCAGCTGGTGTCGCCACGCTGTAGTTATCAGTCAATTGCAGAGAATCAATCACTCGCAAAAGTTCATCAAAGTTGCGTCCCGTGCTGGGGGGATAGGTGAAAGAGAGACGGAGTTTCTTATTGGGGTCAATCACGAAAACCGATCGCACTGTCACAGCTGCATTAGCATTGGGGTGGATCATGTCGTAAAGGTCAGCAACCTTCCGATCCGCATCCGCCAAAATTGGGTAGTTAAGGGTGGTGCTTTGTGTTTCTTCAATGTCTCCCACCCAGCCTTTGTGAGATTCTACATCATCAACGCTGAGTGCGATCGCTTTGACATTGCGCTTGTCAAATTCTGGTTTTAGCTTGGCAACTGTGCCAAGTTCTGTTGTACAAACAGGTGTAAAATCAGCAGGGTGAGAGAACAGCACAACCCAGCTGTCACCTGCCCATTGGTAAAAATCGATGTCGCCGTGTGTTGAGGCTTGCGTAAAGTTGGGTACTGTGTCACCTAGACGGAGAGCCATGTGAGATTCCCTGTAGTTAGAAAGGCATATATATTCTAGTATGCCATCATGACATAAAACCCCGATTTCCCAATCGGAGTTTAGCGGTTTGAAACAAAATTTTAAGTTGTCAACACTCTCAGATAAGGGATAAAAAGGAGGTAAGAACTATTGACTAAAGTACAAATATATGCTTGAAGTTATTATTTTTTCCCTACAGGTTTTTCTTTACATAGAGGATTGCAAGCATCAGGGCAATAGCTGACTACAAGCTAATGCACGTATAGGCTTATTGAGGTGCCATATTTCCATATTATTGCAAAATTACGATAAATTTTCTTCGCATAGATGCAATATTATGAGAAATTTATAAGCTATGACAAATTTAATTGTCACAAAGCAAGTAATGAGAATAAAGACTACAAATATGTTTATTATTTTTGAATTTTGAATTAATGATGATAGTAATCTTTTTGGTTATTGGTGTTATCCTCAGCACAACTGCAAGTTTTGTTTTTGGAGTTCCTTGGTTAATGCCGATTTTAGGTACTACTGTTCCCTATCCCATTTTCTTTTTACAAATACGTCGTCAACAATATAAAAGTGCTTTTTGGTGGATGTTACTGTGGGGAGTTTTGCAGAGTATTGCTGTAATTGTAGCAACAACAATCGCACCACAAACAGCAGCAAAAGTCATTCTCCGTGGACAGTCATACACTACAGAGATGTTCCACTGGATTCGCACGGGAGAAGGTATGGAAGGAACAATCCGTTTATTTTTACCAGACCATTTATTGCAATACGGAATTTTTTGTATTCTCTGCGTTGTCACCTTAAGTAGTGCGGCATTGATATTCGGCACTTGGATGCTGAACTACATGAATTTTTATGTTGCAGAACTGGTAAAAGTTAGTGCTAAACCTTGGTTAGCAGCTATTTTAGGATGGTATCCTTGGTCACTTCTGCGAATCATCGGATTTATCGCCACTGGGGTAGCTTTAGCTGCTTTAGGATTAAATTTAATAACTCGCATCAGAGGCGAAGTTCCGAAGTCTTCCTTTCCGAAAACTTATATGTTAATTGGGATTGGTTTTGTGATTGCGGATATCGTTGTCAAAGCAGTTCTAGCACCTATTTGGCAAAAACTGCTGTTGTCTGCGTTGGGTTAAATTCATTCCTTCGCCAGAATTTTTTGGTACGCTTGGATTGTTTGCTTTGCGATCGCATCCCAGCTAAAATTCTCCAATGCATATTTTTGGGCGTTTAATCCCCGTCGCTGGCGTTCTGCGGGATTTTGCAAAGCTTCTTGTAGTAACTCTACCAGTGCTTGCACATCTGTTGCGCCTACCCAACCCGACTGACTATCACGTATTTGTTGACAAATATGTACTTGGTCAGAAATGACTACAGGTACACCTGCAACCATCGCTTCAGCTACAGCAATCCCAAAATTTTCGTAGTATGAAGGTAAGACAAATAAATCAGCAGCTTGTAGTAAACTAACTTTGAGTTCACCAGTCACAAAGCCAGTAATTGTAGTGTGCGATCGCAGTGGTGAATTTTGAATTTGGGATATTATCTTTTGTTCGTAATCTGGATCTTGAGGATTTGTCCCAGCTAAGACAAAATGAAACTTGTAACCAACCGTTAACAGTTTCTCTAGCGCCGGAATCAACAAATTTAACCCCTTTTTTGGGTCAATTCGTGACATAAATAGTACCAACGGTACATCCTTTGGTATTTCTAACTGACTACATACATTTTTAATAGAAGATTGACGGGGAATCACACCCAATGGAATCACCAAATCTGGTGTAGATACTCCAAATCGTTCTGATATTTTAGCTTCTTGAGCGCTGGTAAAATGAATAGCTGCCGCACCAGCTAAATTTTGACGTTCTATAATTGCAACATAAAGCTGTTTTAATTGTTTTTTCTTCTGTAAATCAGCCGGATCGAGAGTACCCAAAGGACGGAAAATATAAGGTAGCTTTTGCTGACGACACACAATAGCAGCAGCACTAATTATTGGGGAGAATAGAGCATGAATATGTGCTATATCAAACTCGTGAGCATGAAGTTTTAGCCAGTTTAGTAAATCTAGAGAAAACTTGTAGCGACGAAACGGCGCACAACGAAAGTAAATTATTTCATAACCATCTTGTTTAATTGGGCGATTTAAAGGAACATCCAAAGGTGTTTGACCATTATCGCCATTACTATCAGTTGTCAGAATTGTAACTTCTACTCCCTCTTTTACCAATGCCGGAGCTAACCCTAGTACCATTTGACTAGGCCCGCCGTAAATTAGAGAAATTGAGGGGACAATTTGTAATATTTTCATTTTTTGTCATTAATCAAGGGATTTTAACCCACGGAGGTGGGTTTTGTCTGTGTAGCCGCGACTTCTAGTCGCCAGGGCTAGTAATAAATTAGACTTTTAAAACATCCTATCAATGACTATTAACCAATTCTTGATAAAATTCTAATTGCTGTTTAGCCAAAGCTTTATTTGTATATTTAATCATTGCTTTTTGATAACCCATTTCACCCAGAGTGTGAGCAAAATCTGGTTTATCCATTAATTGAACTAAGCAATTAGCAAGAGCTTGAACATCACCTTCAGGAAATACTAAACCAGCATCACCAATTACATAGGGAATTTCACCAGAATCGGAACCAATCACAGGTACTTGGCAAGCCATCGCTTCAATTAGCACATGACCAAATTGCTCTTTCCAGCCAGCAGAAGTTAAGGTTTTGAACTTATAAGTTGTTTCTGAAGGCAATACTAAAGTACTCATTAAATTGATATAATTTGCAACCTCGTCATGAGGAACACTTTCTATTAAAATTAACCGTTCTTGAATATCATTTTCTGCCGCGATTTTGATTAATTCGCTTTGTAACTCTCCTCGTCCCAATAGCAGTAATTTCCAAGGTTTATCTTTCAATGTAATTAAGGCTTGTAAAAGCGTTAATAAACCCTTTTCTTGCACAAATCGCCCAACGAAACCTACCACAAAGTCTTCTTTGTTAATGCCAAACTTAGCTGCTAACTCTGGTTGAGCTTTGGGAGTAAATAAACTTTCATCTACACCCAGTTGTGGCATGACTTTAATTGCCCCTTTATATCCTCGTTGTCGCAAAACTTCTGCCCCATCTTGATTGCCAGAAATAATGCCGTGGCTGTGATTGAGGTTATATTTTTCTAACAAAGCAACTGGTAATTTCAGATTATATGGTAAATTCCACCAGGTAAAAAATACATTTTTTGCCTTGATTCCTAATAGCTGATTTAAGACAATCATCTGAGTATAAGCTAGTCCCCTAGACCCTTGTTCAACTTGGATGATTTGGGGACGAAATTCTTTTAACAAAGATATCAAATCAGCGCCAAAGGTAAGGAGTCCCTGATGATTTTGACTAAAGTTAGAAACAGGAACTATTCTAAATTTACCTTCATCACGGTATTCAGTTTCAATAATTCTGTTTTGTACACCGCCTGGTTTCCAACGTTTTGGGACTACAACTGTCACTTCAACTCCCGATTCTAGTTGAGATAAAGCGCGTAATTTCTCACAGTTGAGGTCTACGATATAAGTGTGGCTAGCAACTAAGATTTTCATTTTTCATTTATCCTTTGTTATTCACTAATGACCAATACTTCGACTTACCTCGACTTCGCTCGGCACAAGTCGCTCAGTACAAGTGACCAATGACAAATGACTAATGCCTAGACTTGTTCATCCAATCGACTGTAAATTTGACCATCGTTCCATAGTGATTGGATGACACTACCCAAGGCTTTGAAAAAACCCAAAGTGTAGAAAATAGCGCGAGTGGCAATTTTGATGGGGGAACCGCTTTTATGGCAAGGTGGTCGTCCCAGAACGTGACAGTCAAATAAACGGCCGTATAGGCGTAAAGCTTGAGTCACAGTCAGGTTTTTCAGCCCTAGTAGGAAATGGTTGTGGTAGAAAGTGAGTTGATATTTTAGCGATCGCATACTAATATCATGACAACCCCCTGTTTCTTCGCCTAAATGCACCAAATGAGCTTCTGGATCGTACCAAATCTTATATCCCGTCTTTCGTACCCGTAAACAAAAATCTGACTCTTCGCGCACCGCACTACCGCGAAACCTCTCATCAAACCTCAGCCCGTACTTAGTAAAGATTTCGCGGCGAAATGACATATTACAACCTCTCGTTGTCAGCACTTGCTGAGGTTTGATGGTATGTACTAAATCAATATGATACCAAGCAATTCCTGGGTCCATAGCTTCGGGAGGCAGATATTCAATCTCTAAATCTCCTCCAGAATCACCTAATTTCATTCTGTCAAACACCCGTCCGGCGACAGCCCCCACTTCTGGGTTTTGCAAATAATTTTTCGCATGGGCTGATAACAATTCTGGGGTTAGCTGAACATCATCATCAATAAATAATATTATTTCACCAGAAGCCCGCCGCACAGCATAATTTCGCGCCCCTGGCAAACTTGCCCAATTTAATCGCAACCATTTAATTTTACCCACCCCTGCCATCTCTTCTAGGTAGGCTTGAATTTCTGGTTGGTGCGTTGGGGTTTGGTCTACAACTAAAACTTCAAAATTTGGATAATCCTGTTTCAGGACATCTACAATACTATCTCGTAGCGCTTCCTCTCTACCATAAGTCGGGATAACGACAGTAATTAATGGCCAATTATTCATGATTTTTATTAAGTAATTTTTCTACTTTGATAATAGCCTTATACAAATTAATTTTCATTAACTTCACTAAGCTATTATTGCCTTGAATTTTCCCCCTTCCCTACTAGGGAAGGGGCTAGGGCGTGTTTTCAAACTGCTCGTTTAGCCTCCTAACTTTTTAGATCCCCTCAACCCCCCTAAAAAAGGGGGGCAAAGAGTCTCTTAAAGTCCCCCTTTTTAAGGGGGATTTAGGGGGATCTAAGACTTTGAAAACACGCACTAGGGGAGTTAGGTCTTTATTGATTTTTCTGCACATCTGAAAACTCAAGATTCACACTGCTGCATAGAGATTATCAAATAACTCATTTTGCTTTTCGGAGTTATGTACAAGTTGCGCCTGAGCTAATGCTCCTGCACTTAAAAATTCGTAATGTTCTCGCTTATCACTTCTATCAAGAAATTGCATGATTTGTTGCAATGCTTGTTCTGCTAAATAGTCATAAGTACTATCGACAATTTCCCAATATTCATCAGTTTTAGTTTTATCTCCATGTAGCCAATTGCTCCAGTGCCTAATTTCATTAATTGGTAACTCTAAAATATAGCCATTTTCACCATTACGAACAAACTCTGGTAAGGCGCATACATTTGTCGTAATTGCAGGAGTTGCAACAGAAAAACCTTCGATGATACTATAGCCATAAGTATCATGTAATGTCGCCATTAATTGAAAATGGCTTTGCGATAATAGCTCAATAACTTTGTCATTAGGAATATTTCTATGGAAAACAACGTTATTTAACTTTAGTAACTTTAAATCTTCTACATATCTACTGCGGTCAGGGAAATCAGTTGGAACTCCCGAACCATGTTCCAGTCCCGATATTATATGTACAGTAATAGGCAAACCTAGTTTTTCAGCTTTTTTGGCTAGTCTTAAAGCAACAACTCCACCTTTACGGGCAATGTGATTTCCGATAAATACAAGCTGGAGATTTTGTTGTTCTTGATAAAGTTTCGATTGCTTAACTTTTATTGGGAAGTTTGGATGAATAACATCCACTTTCTTACTTACTTTTTCTTCTATTTTCCAACCTTCTATTCGCTTGATTAATCTCAACTTGGCATAATCAGAAATTGCAATAATTTTTTGACAATTGTCTAGTGCTAATCGATTATTTAATAACTCATAAATTGCCGCTTCAACTTGATTGTGAGGATTTCTATATAAAATACGATGATCCTCAAAGGTGAGAAACCAAGGTTTATTTGTGTATAAAATTCTGTTGAAAGAATGAATTGCTTGGTATCTTTGCCATACAGGTTGCCAAGCCATAAAACTGGCTAAAGGATACCAAATTTTTTCTATAGGATATCTGCCTGTGGGGAAAGACTTGGGGTGGATGAGTGTATGCCGAGAATTTCGAGGTAGGTTTGGAATGCTAAGGTGTTTTTGACCACATATAATAACTTTTGCCATTTTTATTTCATTTAAATTGTTTTTAGACGTTTTCTCTTGTTTTTTTGCTCAGGGTTGGCATCTTCTATATCTTGTTTCTCTAGTTCTGGTAGTTTAAAAAGAACTCCCGCAAAAAACCAATAATAGACAGCAACCGGGTCAACATCTAGAGGATAGTAGTAGGTGTTGTAGCTAATAAACAATATAAACACCCATAAAGCTGCTCCGTAACTGCGGAAATTACGGTTCTTTATGGAACGATAGGTTTTAAAGGCAATAATTGTTAAAGTTGTTACCAAACCCAAAAAAGCTAGTACTCCAAGAATTCCAACTTCATAAAGTAATTTGGGGTAGTAGGTTTCCACCAGCTTAGTTTTACCCATTGCACGAGCAGAGTTAGTTGCTCGACCTAAGCCACTTCCTAAAGGCCCATCTACGTTTTTCCAATTCTCTTCAAATTGCTGGACGATAAAATCTTGAGGTGGTGAAGCGTCCCAGCGACTGGTAAAGCTCTCGGTTCTCTCTTGGACGACGGTAGGGTTAGTTACCATCACAATTCCTAAAACTATAGCCAGTCCTATACCTATGGGGATAAATCGTTTAAGGTTGCCAATTTGACCAGTCAGCAATAGCAAAATCCCGAAGCAAATTGGTACTAAGGCTAAGGCGATTCTTTGTCCAGAAATTACAGCATTGATAAAGACTGTCACTAAAGAACCTAAACCGACGAGCCGCCAAATTATAGACGGGTCGGTGAAGCCGGTGGCAAAGGTAAAAAAGGTGCTGGAAATTAAGAACCACGCCCATTGCCAAGGGGCTACAAATGTTCCTGGCAGACGAATTACTCCTTCTTCGGGACTATATAAGAGCGCTCCACCAAAATAACACCGGGCTTCTAGTGATGTGACAAATAGGGCATTTCCTTCAAGACCTCTAGTGCCGTGACATATACCAGTTAGTAGTAAGAGGTATTGAATACATCCCAATACACAACAAAACAGTATGAGAACAATCTGGAGGCGCGATAAAAAGAGAAAATCCCGCTTATCCCGAATTAGATAGTAAGCACAACCAATCAGGGGGACATAGCCTAAAAATACTTTCAGCCCTAAAATTCCCATACCTAAAGGTATTTCTTTCTCTACTTTTTCTAATAGTCCTACACTAGGCGGGTTAAACTGCTGTCCACCATTGACAAATAATAGTGTTAGTACACTGCAACCCAAGACAATATAAAGTGGAATTTTAATGCCTTGGGGAATGATTAAAGGTAATCCCTGCTTTCGACAAGTTTGCCAAAGTCCAATTAGCGCTGGAACATAAAAGGCATCTTTAGCTAATTGGAGTATGGGACTACTGCCCAAGTAGTAGGTGATAGTACCCCCAACAGGTACGTAAATGATAAAGGCATATAGCGCTTGGCGCGGGTATTTGTAAGAAAGGGAGATGATGATTATCCCTAAAACACCGGGGACTGCTGCTTTAATTCCACCTACGAAAAAAAGCACAATGCCAATGAAGATACCGCCAAAAGTGGCGGTGGTGAGTAAACTAGTGAGTTCTTTACGTGCTAGGGCTGCTTTGCGTTTTTGGGCTAACTGTTCTTTGAGGCTAAGAGTAGAAGTTTCCTTAGAAGCCTGCTTTTTAGATGTCTTGGATTTTGACTTTATTTTCGGCATAGTAGGGCTGTCGCCTATCAGCAATCGTGGTAATACATTATACTTGACAAATCTTTTGGGATTGCTGTAAGTTGTACAATCCGAATTCGTCTTTAACTGATTGATTTAATAATTTGCGATTAAAAATGCTAAATCTTAATCTTTTTGAATTCTCAAAAAGGTTTTCTCCTGTATCCAGGATATAAACTGCTCCTGGGAATGGTAATGATTTAATATCTTTTCCTTTATTCTCTAAAATATCCCTAACTTTGCCGTGATCTATATAATATCGATAGTATCCGTAGCCCCGATTATACTCTGCACTTTCGGGCAAATAGTTCAAATCATAACGAATAATGTTACAACTGCCGCACATTTTATAAAAATTCCTTCTTTTAATATATACATATTTACTGCCTTCTTGATATTTATAACCTTTGTTAATAACCCATCCATCAGAATCAGGATGTTGTTGAATAAATTGGGCCAATTTTTTGCTAACACAATCATCAGCATCAATTGCCATAGTGTGAGTAGGAGAAAATTGTTGAGCATAAATTAATCCTTTTAATATTTTGCGCCCTTTATCTGTATCTCCTTTAGCTACAGGGTTAGTCTCGTTGGGAGGAGAAAAATTAACTGTAACGTATGTGATATGAGAATGGGTAAATTCTATTTTTGGCTTTTCGTGACAAACAACAATAACATGAAAGTTAGGTGAGGTTTGATTGCAAACTGATTTAATGCATCTTTCAAATAATTGTGTAACACGTTCCCAGGAATTGGAAACTTTTGCACTTTTAAGTGGGATAACAAAAACAAGCATGACATTATCATTGGATCAAGTATAGGAATCTGCTTTGAGTTTTGAAGTTAATTGACTTACAGCTATTTTCAGGTAAATAGACCATGCAGGTAGGGGCAATTCATGAATTGCCCCTACAACCAATGTGGTTCAAATACATGAAAAGTGCTGTAAGAGGCAATAGGCAAAGAAGCATTTTTGAGTATTGCTGAGTTTGTTCAAAAATCAAATATGAGTCCTATAGCTAAGAATCTTGAGGTAAATAATAACACGTTCAGACTGATGTCATGACGTGGTGAGCTTTTTGACAAGTAATTAGGCAGACATTATATAACAATACAAATACAAATGTCACAGCTTCTACAGATAACCAATGGTTAATTTGTAGAAGCTGTGACAGAAAATTGGCGTTTGTTAAAAGCTGAGATAATAGCTAACTTAGTCCATCAGATGTTGCTGGACTTTTAAAACTAATTCATTTGTCCAGTAGTTGGTAAGTTCGGCATTGGCGGCTTCTACCATGACTCTGATTACTGGTTCTGTACCAGAGGCGCGAACTAAGATTCTACCAGAATCACCCATTGCTGCTTCAGCAAGGGCGATCGCTTGTTGCACCGGTTCGCAATCTTGCCATCCCAAACGGCGATCGCGATTTGTAACTCGCACGTTTCGCAATATTTGCGGATATGTCTGGAAGCTTTGATCTACTAATTCTGCTAGGGATACACCCGCTTCTTTCACCAAAGCTGCTATATGCAAGGCTGTTAACAAGCCATCTCCAGTGACGGCATAATGACGGCAAAGGATATGGCCTGATTGTTCGCCACCTAACATTCCCCCAGTTCGCTGCATTTCGGCTTGCACGTATTGATCGCCAACTGCGGTACGAATTAATTTACCACCAATTTGTTGCCAAGCTTTTTCAAAGCCTAAGTTGGCCATGACTGTAGATACAATCAGGTTGTCTGGTAGTTGTTGGTTTTGTTGTAAATGCCGTCCCCACAGGTAGAGAATGTAATCGCCGTTAACTTGCCTGCCAGTATTGTCTACTGCTAAGACGCGATCGGCATCGCCATCGAAGGCAAAGCCGATGTCGGCGTTGTGTTCTTGGACTGTGGCGGCAAGAATATCTAAATGAGTGGAACCGCAGTTAACATTAATGCGATCGCCATCTGCTTCGTTATGCAAGCAGATCACCTCTGCCCCCATTTCTGTAAATACTGACGGTGCTAACCCGACTGCTGCACCCCATGCCAAGTCTAAAACAATTTTCATTCCCTGAAGATTGAGGGCACTGTTTAAGGGTTTTTTCAACGCCTCGCTATAATGCCCCACTAACTCAAAACGTGAGTAATGCCGTCCGCAATTACTGACTTTAGCGATCGGTGATATTTTCCCACGCAGTCCCGCTTCTATTTCTGCCTGCAATATTTGCGGTAACTTTCCACCATTTGCACCAAAAATCTTAATTCCATTGTCCTCTGGGGGATTGTGGCTGGCAGAAATCATTACTCCGCCGATGGCATCACTGATACTGGTGAGATAGGCAACGCAAGGAGTGGGACATAATCCCAAATACCAAACCTCTAATCCTGCTGCTGTTAACCCTGCACTCAAAGCCATTGCTAGCATATCGCTGGAGTTTCTAGAGTCCTGTCCGAGAATGACTGGGCCTATTTGAGTAGCATGGTTACGTAAAACAATCCCCGTCCAAAAACCAACTTGTAATGCTAAGGGCGCACTCAGCAATTCTCCCACTCGTCCGCGAATCCCATCTGTACCAAATAAAGGATTTGCTGGTAGTGAGATTAAATTTAGCCCAAAACTGCTTTCAATCCCTTTGCCCAATCCTTCAACTTCCGAAGCAGAATCCCCAGGAATGCCTGGTATCCGAGTTATAGATGAAACCATATATTTAAACACTCCACACAATCACACTGAAAAATAGCACTTAAGACTTTATTCAGCAATTTTGACATGCTTTTTCTCTTTAGAAATTCATTCTAAATTAAGCCATTTTTACGTAATTATACTGAATCACTGACTTTCTAATTGTAAATATTTCATGAAGCCAGTATTAGTTTTTACATTCTTAGTAAAGTTTCCACATTTTAGCTAATTATTCCTTTTATGCCCTTAACTTGAGTCTTGATTTTTATCGAACAGAATTCAGGACGGGCTAAACCCTTGCTATCCGCTAACAGGAGCGGAGCCGGAGACGCTCCGCCTCCGGTCAGAAGACCTTTCCTGAATTCTGACTTCTGAATTCTGAATTCTTCTTCAACTGTATTTAGTTCACATTTTGCAATGCTATAGCGGTTCTCAGTTGAGTGAAATACAGACCTAACAAGAACAGCCCCAACCCTTGTAGCGTTGGGGAGTAAGATTCAAAGCCTCTCTCCTTTTAGGCTACGGTGTACACACATCTTTGTATAAAACCAAAATCGTAGTAGATCCCCCTAAATCCATGCCACCTGCTCATGGGGGAAACCACGCCAGATGCTCCACTACAGCGCTTCGCGCATCCTGCGGCGGGGGAGACCCCTGTTCCCGCAGTGGCTCCCCTTAAAAAGGGGGACTTTGAGAGCTTTTTGCCCCCCAATTTATCGGGGGGTTGGGGGGATCAAAAGCTTATGGGGCAACTCTCAAAGACTTGTGTATACACCGTAGCTCCTAAGAGGAGAGAGGAATGGAAGTGAGGTCAAACTGTATTGCTTCCATTCGAGAACCGCTATATTAACAAAAAATAGAATGTAAGAAATATTACCTAGATTTCATCATGAATATTTTTTAGGACAACCAAGAATGAAAGCGAAAGTTAGCTTATAAACCTCATCTAAGTTGAGAACCGTAGTTTTCGCCCTCACCCTAAATCCCTCTCCCATATCTGGGAGAGGGACTTTGAAATTCTAGCTCCCCGAATCCCAGATATGGGGGATAGGTTGGGGGATAAGGGCAAATCCTTATTCATTAGAGTTGAACTACAGGTTTCAAGATAAACGTGGTTTAACAACAGAAAATCAAAACACCAGTATGTAAAGTTATATTCTTATAGTTTTGCTATTGTGTAAAAAACTACAAAATCATCGCAGCTTAAAAAATTTTAATATAAATTCTCATCAAATAGTTTTAAGGTAACGTTTTAATGGCTTTTTTAGCCGTTAGTGAATTAAAACTCCGGCAGTTAACTTTTTAAAGTTGAGAAATTTAGCATGAGCAGCAATTTAGCAACCAAATTACGTGTAGGCACTAAGAAAGCCCACACGATGGCAGAAAATGTAGGTTTTGTCAAGTGCTTTTTAAAAGGAGTAGTAGAAAAAAACTCTTACCGGAAACTAGTTGCTAACTTCTACTTCGTCTACTCAGCGATGGAAGAAGAAATGGAAAAGCACCGCCAGCACCCAATTCTTTCTAAAATCAACTTTCCCCAGCTAAACCGCAAGTATACCTTAGAGCAAGACCTAAGTTATTACTTTGGTGCTAACTGGAAAGAGCAAATCAAACTATCTCCCGCAGGTGAAGCTTATGTAAAGCGCATCCGAGAAATCTCTGCCACAGAACCAGAACTGTTAATCGCTCATTCATATACTCGTTACTTGGGCGATTTATCTGGGGGACAAATTCTCAAAAATATTGCTGTAACGGCGATGAATTTGTCTGATGGGCAAGGAACAGCTTTTTATGAGTTTCCAGAAATTACTGATGAGAAGGGATTTAAAGCGAAATATCGCCAAATTTTGGATGAATTACCCCTTGACGATGCGACAACCGATCGCATTGTTGATGAAGCAAACGCCGCCTTTGGGACGAACATGAAGCTGTTCCAGGAATTGGAAGGCAATTTGATTAAAGCGATCGGCGTAATGTTGTACAACAGCCTCACACGGCGACGGACACGCGGCAGCACTGAACTCGTCACTGCTGAGTAACGGTATTGACATTGCGGAGTATGGTGTGTGGAGTCTAAGTCTAGATAGCTTGATGAAAGATAATTCATAGGTGTTTCTGAAAAAAGAGCGAGCAAGCTCAAAATCAAAATATTAAGGGGCAATAGCCCTGTGACTGTTTTCTATTCGTGAAAGCAAGCATGGGGAAATTGCCCCTCAATTTTGATCAAAAGAGTTAGGAGTCATTCAATTTTAGATTTAGGATTTTAGATTTTAAGGTTTTCTTTCAATCCGCAATTCAAAATTAGGTAGTTTCTGCACGATTTTCATCCTAAACTGGATATTGCTTTGTGATTGCTATCTTCATCTTGTAGCGGTAAATCATATTTATCATAGAGAACTTTTATATGTCGGCTAAACTGTTCCTCGACAAAATAGCTGCTAGAAAATTCACTTGCAAAAGAAACCTGGTGAAAGTGATAATCTAGATTCAGCAAATTGTAGACAAGTCTTAAAAAATAATCATCGATCCAGAAATCTACATCAAATAGTGAAATACCATATTTTCCTTCTAACCTGCGATTTAAAGTTTTTAGTAACCAAGACCATTGAGGTTTGAGGGTGGGATCGATGCGGTTCCCAAATACAGGATGAAAAAACTGATTTACTTGAGTTGTTCTCACATCAATCACTTTAGTTAATAAATCTGCTGCCTTGATTGGAGATGAATTAAACCAATAGTTAGCAACTACTAAATCATGTAAATAAGCAACTACAATTTTAGGGTTTTCTTTAATGAACTGTGAGCGACAGACAATTCCTCTGATTGATGGAATTCTTAAACTACTTGTTTGAGATAAAGGCAGCTTTCTAACAAAAGCGTAAGCTTCTAGAATTGAGGCGAAAGTGTGACAGCATACGTAAGCATCTATAGTTTTATTTGCCAAACTCTTACTTGCTTTACGAGGATCTTCATTCACTAATTTACAATCTTTACTGACATCCATATTATAGAGGTCAAAAAGAGTGATGATGAACCTATGAGCATTGGAACCAAATAAGGTAGAAATTCGTTTCCCCTTTAGATCCTGAACAGTATTTATGGAAGAATCTTTATGCAGAACAATATTTATATCTTGACCTAAAAGATTATATGAAGCAATCCCGATTAATTTAGAACCAAAACTTAAATCATCAAAGAATTGGCTACCATTATTTAAGAGAGAAATATCATCTAAAATACAAATATCTAGCTCTCCCCGCTTCATCTGTCGGTTCATTTTTTCCCCAGAGTCAAACGGCAGAATTTGTAACTCGAAATTTCGATTAATTTCAATATTTTTGGAAATAGCCTGTTCAAATGATGAAGATGCTCTCTGTAAATCAGAAATATACTTAGTCCCATACCCAGCAATAAATTGTCCTATGGAATCCCTCTGAATACCGATCCTCAGAATATTTTCTTCTTTGGGAGAATACCTACCTAAAATTAGGTTTATATTAGGCAAGCTTTCTAAATTGTCTTGATCGAGTCTAAAGCTTCTCACCAAACCCTCTGCGGATATTAACAACTCGCTAAAGCGAGGAACATGCAGATAAATACCATATTCATTAATATCTTCAATAGTCAGAGTTGAAACTTGGTATTGAGCTATTATTTCAGCTTGACAAAAGTCAGGTAGAATCGTTAGATTTTGGTTTTTTGAAGCATAATCTAGTACATCTTGATAACTGTTTAGCACGTGTACCCCGCTTAATTTATTCTTCAAAAATCCATTTTTAGATAGTTCTTGATAAACCTCATCTAAAAGCACAATATCAGCCAGATCAATATCATTTATTTGAACTAAGCGATGCTCATTTAAATATTTACTTGCTCCAAAGGAAAACAACAGCATTTTATGAGTTTTTAATCTAGTGCAGTGGTGTTCTTCCTTATATCCAGAGCAAGTGTTGAGCAGTAGATCGATTTCTATGAGGTGAGAATTGGAAAAAAATCTGCTATCTTTAGCCGCAATTTCTTTGAGCTTTCTGCCTGGAAAACAAAGCTGAAATCTCTGCAAATATTGTTTTAGCCAGACTTCTAAAATTAAATTAGTAGCCCCCAATATCAAATCTTCACCTTCAGCGCTAAATGTTGCCTGAAATTCTTCTTGCAGATTTTCTACAGTTTCTACGACATTAAATGTCTGGGAAATCAATTTCTTGCCTTTATTAGTCAAGCATATAGAGCCGGGAGAGCGATTTAATAAAATTACTCCGAAATAATCCTCTATTTGTTTGACTTTTTTACTAATTAATGCTTGACTATAACCTAATTTTTGTGCTGCTTTAGAGAAGCTACCACAGTCATCTACTGCTTTTAAAATTTTGATGTGGTTTAGGGTAATATCTTCGAGTTTAATCTTATTCATGCTAGTTTAGGCAGGATTTTTAATTACAACAGAATTAAGCTATTCTGCTGTGTATATTCAGAAATCACTAGTTTGTGGAAGCGAATAGTGTCTTCCAACATAGATTCAAATTTGAGTATTATTAAGTCAACGCCAACAGCTTCGTATTCTTTCAGGCGGTTAATAATAGTATAGCGATCGCCAACGAGTTGAGCAGATAAACCGAGGTTGGCTTCAATGGTTTGACTAATATCTAGTTTGTTGTGGGCAACGACGTTAGGATCGATTTGTTCTTGAAAGTACTCGATTTGCTGCTGATTGGCAGAACGATAAATCGCTTCTAATCTGGCTTCGGCTTCGGCGGTATGTTCGCCAACGATCGCAAACGCACTCATTGCTACTTTAATCTGACGCTGGTAGCGATCGCTAGCCAATCTTTTCACTTTCTGCACTAATGCTGCCGTTTTTTCAGGTTCATCAGCATTGATAAATAGATAATCTCCCTGACGAGCCGCTAAGTCAATCGCCCTGTCTGATTCGCCGGCAATGAAAATGGGTGGTGTTGGTGTCGGCTTATCTGCGAGAATACCACCCGTAATATTGTAGTATTTGCCAACATAATTAAAGTCTTCGACTGTCCATAGCCCCTTAATTACATCAATGTACTCTTCTAATCGCACGTAGCGATCGCTGTGGGGTAGCCAGATATCTCCATAGCTTTCTACTTCTAACTTCCACCAACCTGCAATACCACTCAGAGCAAATCTGCCGTTACTAAGTTGATTTTGAATGTTTGCACTCAGCTTCGCAACCACCGCAGGCAATTTAAAACCAGGTTGTACAGCCGCAACAATCTTGATCTTCTTGGTGTTCAAACTTGTTAAAGCTGCTGTAATCCAAGCATCAGCGACATTATAGTTAGGCCCATGAACTGCATTTAAGTAATGTTCAGGAATGTAATAAAATTCATAACCTAATTCGTCTGCCTGAACTGCCAGTTTTACCAAATCTTGAGTGGATAAATTAGCCTCATGGTTGACAACCCGCAACCATCCACCACAGATCGGCGACCAAATTCCAAACTGAAGTGCCATAAATCTTTTTCCTGTGCCTTTTTTTACGAGACATCTATTTAACTACGGTATCTATATCTTTTTTTCGTAGTTTAGTAGTTCACACTACCACATTTATTTCTGCTGTGCATAGTTGTAGATGACACATGAAAATCAGTTGCTTATCACGATCTGGAATAGTGTCGAAACTTTGTTAAGTGGTGATTTCTGGTTGTTCTAACTGAATCAGGATGATACCCAGCAAATATAAAATAATAATTAAATACTCAGCAAAATTGGGCAGTATTCCATTTTGGAATATGGAAATGGAATTTAAGTATATCGAGTCACGACATTAGAAAAATTCTCGTGATAAAGTCTGATTCATCAAAAACTACGGTAACACGGTCGGCTTGTGATATATTACGACCATAAGAACCTGAAATTGTCTACTTGTAAACTCAGAGTAGTTTCCAGACGCTCTCAAGCTTTAGATTTTGACTAAGTTTTAGTTGATTAGTTAATGATGACAAATTAGGCTTTGTTGCATCATATTTCCTCCTGCCTTCTCTTATAACCAAGCAGTTTCAATTACAAACACACAATTATGGTAGATATTAAATTCGCATACTGGATTCCTAACGTTAGCGGTGGGTTAGTTGTTAGTAAAATTCCCCAACGCACAGATTGGACTTATGAATATAATGCTCAACTAGCTCAGACGGCTGAAGAAGTCGGGTTTGAATATGCACTAGCACAAGCCAGATTTATCGCCAGCTATGGCGCTGAGTATCAGTTAGAGGCATTAACAACCGTATCAGCCTTGGCTCCAGTCACCAAGAAATTGAAGCTAATTGCAGCAGTTCACCCTGGATTGTGGCATCCGGGAGTAGTAGCCAAAATCGGTGCCAGTATTGATTTTCTCTCTAACGGACGGTTTGCTCTGAATGTAGTTAGTGGCTGGTTTAAAGATGAATTCACTATATATGGTGAACATTGGTTAGACCATGACGAACGCTATCGTCGTTCAGAAGAATTTATCCGCGTTCTCAAAGGTTTGTGGACTGAAGATGAGTTTCACTTTAAAGGCGACTTTTACCGCATTAACGGCGGTTGGGTGAAGCCTAAACCAGTTAATCAGAATCCACACCCGGAGATATTTCAAGGTGGTAACTCCAAAGCAGCGCGGCGCATGGCTGGTCGCGTATCTGATTGGTATTTCATGAATGGCAACACCATAGAAGGGGTGCGAGAGCAGATTGCAGAGGTATCTGAATTAGCGAGTCTTGAAGGACGCAAAATTAAGTTTGGTTTGAATTCCTTTATCATCGTGCGAGATACGGAAGCAGAAGCCCATGAAGTGTTGCGCGATATTATTGCCCAAGCCGATGTAGAGGCGGTGAAAGGATTTGGTGAAGCAGTGAAACAAGCGGGATCTTCTACTCGTGAACGTCAGGGAATGTGGGCGAATTCCAATTTTGAAGACTTGGTGCAGTACAACGATGGATTCCGTTCAGGCTTGATTGGTACGGCTGAACAAGTAGCTGAAAAGATTCGCCAGTTCCATGAAGCGGGAGTTGATTTAATTCTCGGTGGCTTCTTACACTACTCGGATGATTTACCTGCATTTGGTAAGACAGTAATTCCGATTGTGCGTGAACTGAAAGCTAATCGTCGGACAGCTGATGAGTTGGTTGGAGTGTAGACAATACGGTTCGGTTAAAGGGGAAAGGTTTTGAATACATCCTTTACCCTTTGGCCATCTTGTGCATTAGCAACTTTTGATAGGTCAAGATGTCCATCCCTCAAATGAGTATTTTGCGTTGTCTCATAGGAGTGGCGATTATGAGTCACTTAATCACAATCAAGGAATTTTACGATGACATCAGTAATTAATACAGAACAGAAGGCGCATATTATTCGGGATGATAAAGAAGCGATCGCGATCGCTCACGAACTAGCAGCTGAGTTTGCCAAGGGAGACTCAGAACGCGATCAAACTCGGCGTTTGCCTGCGGAGGAAGTGGAAAAGTTTTCCCAGAGTGGATTGTGGGGGATTACAGTCCCGAAAGAGTATGGCGGGGCTTTTGTATCCAATGCAACCCTAGCAGAAGTAATTAAAATCATCTCCGAAGCCGATTCTAGCCTCGGTCAAATTCCCCAAAACCACCTCTACATGGTGGAAGCAGTTCGGTTAGATGGCACTGATGAACAGAAAAAGTTCTTCTTTGATTTGGTTCTACAAGGTAAACGCTTTGGTAATGCCTTCTCGGAAGTAGGCACTAAGTCTGTCAATGATGTGCAGACAAAGTTACAATCAGATGGATCTGACTTCGTACTCAACGGACGCAAATACTACTCTGCTGGAGCATTACTGGCACATTGGGTTCCCGTCATTGCCAGCAATCCAGATGGTAAAACAGTGGTGGCATTTGTCGAGAGAGATGCCGAAGGACTAACCCTACTTGATGATTGGACGAGCTTCGGACAGCGTACCACTGCTAGCGGCACTACCATTATTGAAAATGTGAAAGTTAAGGCAGAACACGTGATTCCGCACTACTTAGCCTTTGAGCGAGCTACACCAATGGGTGCGATCGCGCAAATCATCCAAGCCGCCGTAGATGTGGGAATTGCCAAAGCCGCAGTTCGTGATACCATTCACTTTGTCCGTAAATATACTCGCCCTTGGGTTGACAGCAACTTAGAAAAAGGCTACGAAGATCCCCTGACACTGTACAACTTAGGCAATGTCCAAATTCAGGTTCACGCTTCAGAAGCATTGCTACGTCGTGCAGGCGAATTTCTTGACACCGCCAACGAGTCAGGTTTAGAAGAACCCAAAGTAGTTGAAGCATCGATCGCAGTTGCTGAAGTCAAAGCATTAGCCACTGAAGCAGCAATCCTAGCTACCAACAAGTTATTTGAACTAGCAGGTACTAAGTCCACATTGGAGGAATTCAACTACAATCGCCACTGGCGAAATGCTCGCGCTCACACACTCCACGATCCTGTACGTTGGAAGTACTACGCTGTTGGTAACTACTTCCTCAATGGTGTCTACCCCCCACGCCATCCTTGGCTGTAATTGTGGCATTCTTTATTGGAGTCAATCAATTTTAGATTTTGGATTTTAGATTTTGGATTAGGAAACTTTTTCAGAATAATTCGTAATTCGTAATTCGTAATTCTTAACTACGAATTACGAATTATTAATTAGTTGTAATGCTGTTATCTCGCTTCCTTTGTCCTCTTAGCAGTGGGAGAGTTTTTTAGCTTTTATATCTGCATTGCTGATTATAAGCATAAAAAACTCGCCGACTTTCGATGAATTATTCTTTGTACCTTTGCTGATTATCTAAAAGGTGAAGGTTGTCCTGACAGTGCCAATTACCGCATCTTGATTGTCATTATTTTGAGCAGGAGCCGTAATCCAAATTACGCCAGGGGTGATGGCAATATTATCTGTAAGCTGATACTTATAAAAGCCTTCAATGTGTAAGGATAAATCGTTTGCAGGTGCTGGATTACCACCCCGATAAGGTTCTGCACCCACAAGAACACCACCAAGGTTGCCTTGTTTACCTAAATCTGGGAATGCCAATCCCAGAGCGTAGTACCAAATATCTGCACTACCACTACCTGCCAGATTCTTGACGTTGGTGTAGCCAAAGAACCCATTGACTGCAAATCGAGAACTAAATTTATAGAAAGCTTCAACTCCGTAAGAGTTGGTAATCGTCCGTTCAAATGGAGTATTGGCTTGTTGTGTTCCCACAAGTGTAAAACCACTACCCAGGTCAAATATTGCTCCCCGATTTTGGTAGGCATTTACATAAGTCAAACCAATGCCAGAGTTATTGTTTGGGTTCCATGCTATTTGTCCAAATGCGCTATATTGACCATTAAAAAAACCACTGTCTGGCTGAGGACTGGCATGATCTCCTGCTAAGTAAGCCAAGCTCAATACCAACTGGTCACTTAATCGATAATTGAATCCCCCACCTGCACCACCACCAATCCGGTAGATAGGACTAGAGGAAGCAAATTCTGTCAAAGCGCGATCGCCGCCTGTGGCACTATCAAGATAGGGACTCAGAGTCGGAACAAAATCAAAATATACTCCGTTTATTGCTCCTATGTAAGCATCAATTTTGCTACCAACTGGAAAATAGTAAGAGAGCCAATCTACGGATAGGTTGTTGTTACTAGGAGCAAGATTGAAGGTTTGCAAACCTTCGGCTGAACCACCAGGAAGCTGCAAAGTAGTAGTGTTTCCAGTACTTAAACGAGTATTTAGAGTGTCTTTACCTGTAAAGCTAGTTTTGAAAACGAGGCGAACTCTATCTTGAAAAACTGTGTTATCACCATTAACTGAGCCTTGAAAAGCATTCGTAATCACAAAGATGGCTTCCGCAGAAAGCTTTGTAGTTGTTGAAAACTGATTGGCTTCTAGTTCCGCAGTGCGAGATTCTAAACTATCAACGCGACCCCGTAGAGTTGCTAGTTCAACAGTAAATTCTTCTTGCAGTCTTTGTACAGTAGTTAAGTCTTGTTTGGTAACTAAGTCAGATGTAGCTGTTGCAATTAGCTCGTTGATCCGAGATAAACAAGCATTTAAACCTGCTGCAAATTCATAGCGAGTGATGGCGCGGTTTCCCCGATAAGTACTATTTGGATAACCCGCAATACATCCATAACGCTCAACTAAAGACTGGAGTGCAAGAAATGCCCAATCAGTTGGTTGCACATCTGAAAACTGAGATACAGAAGTTACCTGAGACATACTGTTTGGCTGTGGGACAGTGGCAATGCCTGCGGCGGGCTGCGCCAAAGATAGTATATTTGTTTGAGTCTCAGTAGCTAAATTCCTTTCTTGGGCGTAAGCTGATGTGCTGGCTAGCAAAGTAGCCCCCACAATCATCGATTCCATGAATAAATTCTGAAATGGACGATTGAACATTTCTATCACTCCTCACATTTTTGGTTTGAAAAATTTAGTCCAAGTCATCAGATATTTCAATGACTTGTTAAGCTAGAAAATTATGGCTAGCTCTGAAAAAAGTTGATTTACTCTAACACTCGGAAATTCGCACTAATATCGTTATAATTCCAGATACATCAGTGAATATCTGGCATTTGAATCTGCATATTTCAGTGGAGAAAAGATTTGTTTTTACAAAAATATAATCCTTATACAAGCTGGTCTATTTGCTAAGGAAATATCTATCTGTAAAAATATTTTAGTTTTAGACAAAAATTAGACTTTTTTGCCCATTAGCACTTATCCACTGTTTACCCATCCAGTTAAAGTAGATTAGTGGATTCAACTTATTAATATTGCATATATGTTCTTGAAAAACAAGTAGATTAGAATATTTTTTTTCTTTTTGACTCTCAACCAAATATTTTTTTATATTGCACTATTAACCTATAGATTTATCAAAATTAATTTAATTTAAACTTGCATTATTAGTTAAAATGTGCAATTATATTTCTATTAGTACGGTAGTTATATCAACACACTGTAGATTAAAAATTTTCCAGCCAAATTTATAGTCGCTCCTCACAGAGGGTTAGCGGGAGAAGTTGCAATATATGCAATTAATTGAAACTGAAAAATCTCAAAATTATCTTGATTTAGCTAAGTCTTTAGCAAAGGAATTTGCCCAAACTGCTGTAGAGCGGGATGCTCAAGGGGGAACACCAAAGCATGAACGCGATCGCTTGCGTCAAAGCAACTTGCTAAAACTAATTATACCTATAGAGTACGGTGGTTTAGGGCAAAGCTGGATTACTGTTCTGCAAATTACCCGCGAGTTTGCCAAAGTTGATAGTTCCATTGCTCACGTCTTTTCTTACCACCATCTAGGTGTCGTTATTCCTCATATCTTTGGTTCGGCAGAACAAAAACAGCGATATTACTCAGAAACTATCCACAACAATTGGTTTTGGTGTAATGCCCTCAACCCATTAGATAAAAGAACTACTCTCACACCAGAAAATAATTATTTTCGTCTCAACGGGATTAAAAGTTTTTGCTCTGGCTCTCAAGACTCAGATATATTGCCAATTACTGCTACTGATCAAGAAACTGGTGAATTGAATATTTTGGTAATTCCCACCCAACAGCAAGGCGTTACAGTTCATCATGATTGGAATAATATGGGGCAACGCCAAACAGACAGTGGTAGTGTTACTTTTGAAAACGTGTTGGTATATCCTGAAGAAATTCTTGGTAGTAGAGACAAGCCCAATCAACCCTTCAATACTATTCGCGCCTGCTTAACTCAATTGAATCTTGCTAATATCTACCTGGGAATTGCCCAGGGAGCATTTGAAGCTGCTAAAACATATACTTCCACTAATACTAAACCTTGGCTGACATCAGGTGTAGAGAGTGCAACCCAAGATCCTTACATCCTTCAGCACTATGGTAAAATCTGGGTTGATCTCCAAGCAGCCGTATATCTTACTGAGCAGGCAGGAGAATTACTACAAGCAGCTTGGGAGCGGGAATGGTCACTTACCGCCGAACAACGAGCAGAATGTGCGCTTTTGGTTGCTACTGCCAAAGTCTTCGCAACTAAAGTCGGTTTAGACATTACAAACCGCATTTTTGAAGTTATGGGCGCACGCGCTACAAATGCAAAATATGGCTTTGACCGTTATTGGCGTAATCTCCGTACATTCACTCTGCACGATCCTGTAGATTACAAAATTCAAGAGATAGGAAAGTGGGCATTAAATGATGAACTGCCAAAACCCAACTTTTATTCATAGTTAAACCACGTCTATCTTGAAACCTGTAGTTCAACTCTAATGAATAAGGATTTGCCCTCATCCCCCAACCCCGAATCCCAGATATGGGCTACGGTGTACACACAAGTCTTTGAGAGTTGCCCCATAAGCTTTTGATTCCCCCAACCCCCCTTTTTAAGGGGGGCAAAAAGCTCTCAAAGTCCCCCTTAAAAAGGGGAGCCACTGCGGTCTTGGGGTCTCCCCCGCCGCAGGATGCGCGAAGCGCTGTAGTGGAGCATCTGGCGTGGTTTCCCCCATGAGCAGGTGGCATGGATTTAGAGGGATCTACTACGATTTTGGTTTTCTAGAAAGATGTGTGTACACCGTAGCAGATATGGGATTCGGGGAGCTAGAATTTCAAAGTCCCTCTCCTAGATATGGGAGATGGATTTAGGGTGAGGGCGAAAACTACGGTTCTCAACTTAGATGAGGTTTATATCGCAATACGGTTCAGTAATAATAATCAGTGGGTTTTGCGGCAACGCCTTGGCGGTAAAGAGCGATCGCATCTTCTGGTTTTTCTTGTGTCATCAGCACATCACCCAGTTCTACATACCTTGAAGGCTCAGGCTCAATTTTAATTAGTTGGCGGTAGGCTGCGTAGACGCGAAGCGGCTTGCCGCAGGCATCGCTTCGTTCACAAAACCGCGCTTTAGTGAGAGTTCAGCTAACCTTTCATAATAAACCTCATTTTTGGGATCATTTTTACTCGCTTGACGATAAATTGCAACTGCTTCAAAAACGGCAATATTTTCAGGCTAACCATAGACTTTCAGCTTAAAATAACTAAGTCAATCTTCAAACCAAGCTTAATCCCAGTATTTAAGTTTGTAACCCGTAAAACTTCTCATACTGAGGAAATCAGGCAAAAATATGGCTACGAAAATTCCTGTCACAGTGATTACAGGCTTCTTAGGTAGTGGAAAAACCAGCCTAATTCGCCACCTGCTACAAAACAACCAAGGACGACGCATTGCCGTTGTAGTCAATGAATTTGGCGAACTCGGTATTGATGGCGAATTGTTAAAATCTTGTCAAATTTGCCCAGAAGATGGTAGTAGCGACACTAATATCTTTGAATTAACCAACGGCTGCTTATGCTGCACCGTGCAGGAAGAGTTTTACCCGACGATGCAAGAGTTAATCAAGCGGCGAGATAGTATCGACTGCATTTTGATTGAAACCTCTGGTTTAGCGTTGCCAAAACCATTGGTGAAGGCTTTTCGCTGGCAAGAAATTCGCAACGCCGCCACTGTGGATGCGGTAATTACGGTGGTAGATTGTGCGGCGGTAGCAGCAGGGACATTTGCTAGCGATCCAGATGCGATCGCAGCCCAACGACAAGCAGATGATAATCTAGAACACGAAACACCCTTACAAGAACTGTTTGAAGACCAACTTGCTTGTGCAGACTTGGTGGTGTTAAATAAAATTGACTTGGTAGATGCCGAGACAAAAGCCAGAGTTGAGGAATTGATTAAGCAAGAGTTACCCAGAGTGGTGAAGATTGTCGAGAGCGATAATTCTCAACTAGACGCATCTATATTATTAGGATTCCAAGCCGCAGTCGAAGACAATTTAGATTCTCGTCCTAGTCATCACGATACTGAAGAAGACCACAATCACGACGAAGAAATTACTTCTACTAATTTAGTTTTGGATCGTACCTTTGATCCAGAAAAGCTGCAACAGGAGTTAGAAAAATTAGCACAAGAACAAGAAATTTACCGAATTAAAGGCTTTGTCGCAGTGCCAAATAAATCCATGCGTTTGGTGATGCAAGGCGTGGGAACTCGATTTGATAAATTTTACGATCGCCCCTGGAAACCGGAAGAGGCTAGGCAAACGCGCTTAGTTTTTATCGGACGTGATTTGAAATCTTCAGAAATCGAATCGCTGCTAGTAGCTTTATAAGTATACCTAGATCCCCGCAAAATTAATGGGACAGACGACTACCTGTATGGTCTATTTACCTGAAAATAGCTGTAATAAATATTTTTACTTCTGGGCATAAATAAATTTACTTGCTCTGAAACCCAGTCAGGCATGGGGCATGAAAAAGAGACAAGGAAAAGGGAGAAACAGGGGAGAGACTTGTTCAATAATTCCCCCTTGTCCCCCTGCTCCCCTGCCTACAAAGGTTACGCATGAACCAACAAGTATTGACCGTTGCCAAGAATTTCACCATCACAGCCGTCAAAATACGAAATGCACAAGAGCAAATAAAGTCTCCACATCCGGCAGAACTTGCCATAGTTCATGCCATAATTTAAATCTTTGACTTTTGCTTGATTTTGGTCAAAATTCATCAACCAATTTATCAGGGTCTTTGAGTAGTTAGCACCATTTAAATACCATTGATTAATAGTTTTCAGGTCTTTATTAATCTTTGGGATGGCATCATAACTCCACACCCGCATGTTTGGAAAAACATATTTGTTGATAAAAGGATGGGTTATATTATAAGGCAATCTGGTCGTAATTATGTGAATTAAGACCTGGCCATCATCTTTGAGGAGAGAAGCCAGTTTTTGAAATGATTTCGTTAAATTACCTACATGTTCAAACAGGCCGATCGCCATAATTTTATCAAACTTATTCTCAAAATCAATATCATTAAAGTCCTCTTCATATAAAGTGAATCTATCTGAATGGAGGTAACTGGTGGGGTCTTGCATTTTTTTACGC
Source organism: Nostoc sp. NMS2 (assembly GCF_017115105.1). Lineage (GTDB taxonomy): Bacteria > Cyanobacteriota > Cyanobacteriia > Cyanobacteriales > Nostocaceae > Nostoc. Next base: position 89,072 of record NZ_JABXKH010000178.1, on the reverse strand, counting down.
ATATATTCGCATTGCTTGTGGCTCAAATTAAGAGCCGTTACTTTTACATGCGGAAACCGGGAAAGAATGTAATGTGATGCAGAACCCCAACCGCATCCCAAATCTAAGATTTCGTCTCCGTCTTCGATGCCTGCTTTTGCAATCAAATCATCAAGCATCTGCATTTGAGCTTGCTCAAGGTTGGATGCTCCTTTTTCCCATAAAGCCATTGTGTATTTGGGATATAAAAGTTCTGTCTCTTTTAACATCAGACTGAACATTTCTTCGGGTAGGTCGTATTGAATCTTCATTAGTTCGTGTGACCCTTCTGCAAGGCGATCGCTTTCTTGCAACAGCCATTCATAGGGAACTAAAAGAGAAGGAAAATATTTGTAGCTGATTTGCGTGGAGAGATTCAAAAGGGATTTGAGCAGAGGATCGGGGATTTTTAGCCCATTGATATAAGTTTCTGCTCCTGCCATTACGATTGCATTGAATGCGGCGATCGCTGTGCGGTTCGCTTGGTAAGCAATTCGGTTTTTGTTATTCACATCTACTCCTAAAGGAGTATGTCTTTGGATATTGTCTGGAATGCTGGAAGTCATGTGTGTATTCCTTAAATTTTTAGTTATATCAAATTATGATAAAACCAAATACTCATGTTTTTCCATTTCGATCTGCGATAAATTCCAAACCCTAAAAAATCAAGGATTTGTCACTCACTGATGCTGCTTAAATTGGTAGAATTGAGACTTATATAATCAATTTATTGTATTAAAAATTAACATTCTTTTATGAAGTTTAATAACGACATAACGATCCCTTAATTAATAGTGTTTCTCTTTGCATTCCAAAAATATTTGATAAATTGCATCTAAATTTTTCACACCATAGGGAACACCATATTTTCCCCGGAATGAATTCAGACTATTATCCAAAGTCCTGCTTTACTCCAACGAAGAAGCAGGGGAAATGGCCCCAATCGAGAGCCGTGGAGCAGAGCGAAACATGGGTCTGAGTGCCCCACTTCTATTAAGTTATTAAGTAACTCTCGTTCAGGTGGGTCGAATCCCCTTTCTGTTCTATCCCCCTTCCTCCCAGCTAAGAGCTCCCCTGCCTCTTTTCAATCTCCTCCTTCCCATATCTGAAGTTGTCTTTCAGCTGCAACTATGCAATTGAGATGCTTGGGTGGATACAGAAAATGGTCATAAGCTAAAGCCATCTGTCTAGCAGCCTCAGTATATGGCACTCGTCCTATTCCTGTACCCAATCCAGGACAGGCAATTGTGTTAATTTTTTGCCTATGTTGATTATGGTGGCGAACTGTCAGCAGCATCGCCCACATCGCAATATAAGGAATATCTGTCCCAGCAATAATCATGGGAACTCGCATAGTAGGTGTATGAGCCAAAAAAGGATGTTTGTGATGACCTGTTTCCACAATCATTGATGTTCCCACAGGCTGTTCACCCAAATAATCCTCAAGAATACGCTGCTGGACTCTTGCCATTAAAGTCCGACCGAAAAAACGGATAATTGCTGCGTCTATGCCACCATCCATCATGCCGAAAGAGTTAGCAGGGCTGACTATACAATCAAAATCTGGCAACCACTCGAAATAGTTATTCACTATTTCTATATTGGGTAAGTAATTAAAATTCTGTTGAAAGGCTGCACATAACAAAGAGTCGGGAGCTACCAATATTAATTTCAAGCTTTTATTTTCTCCGCTTGAATACCTATTTTAAACGTCAGCTAGGGCAACAATCAACGGTTTTTCTGTATTATCAGCCTTGTCTTTTAGTTGTATTACATATATAATACAAGATATATCACTACTCAGGTAGTGACTGTTTGTCGCTTAAACAAAAGGAAATTTTATGATTCCCCGAACACGTATCCGAAATATTGGTATCTCTGCCCACATTGACTCTGGTAAAACTACGCTATCAGAGCGAATTCTCTTCTACACGGGCAGAATCCACGCTATTGAGGAAGTGCGGGGAGGCGGCAAGGGTGCAACGATGGACTTTATGCCGGAGGAAAAACTACATGGCATTACCATTACTTCTGCTGCTACTACCTGTGAATGGGACGATACCCAAATTAACCTGATTGATACACCAGGACACGTAGATTTCACGATTGAAGTGGAACGCGCCCTGCGGGTATTGGATGGGGCAGTGATGGTTCTGTGTGCTGTAGCGGGTGTGCAGTCCCAGTCCATTACGGTGGATCGGCAAATGAAGCGCTATCGTGTGCCGCGTTTGGCATTCATCAATAAAATGGATCGGACGGGAGCAGATCCATTTCGTGTAGTACAGGGAATACGCGATCGCTTGCAACTAAATGCAATGTTGCTCCAGTATCCTATCGGCAGTGAAGACCAATTCCAGGGAGTGATTGACCTGGTAGAAATGACTGCTGACTACTTTGAGGGTGAAAACGGTGAAAACTGCGTGAAAAAGTCAATTCCCGAAGCTCTTAGGGATGAGGCGCAACAGGCACGGGAGAAGTTGCTAGATGCTTTGTCATTGTTCTCAGAACCGATGACTGAGATGCTACTGGCGGGTGAAGAGATTCCCAAAGCATTAATTTGGGAAACCATCCGACAGGCAACCTTGAGTCTAGAATTTACACCTGTACTGCTGGGTTCGGCATTCAAAAATAAAGGAGTGCAAAACTTATTGGATGCAGTTGTCCTCTATTTACCATCTCCCATAGATAGAGAAGTGGTAAAAACCGTAGAGTTGGTGAGTGTCTACCCTAACCCCGATGCTTCCTTGGTGGCATTGGCATTTAAACTCACCGTTGAGTCCTTTGGGCAGTTGACCTATACCCGGATTTACTCTGGGACATTGAAACCAGGTGATAGCGTCTACAACTCACGGACTGAACAACGGGTGCAAATTGGTCGCTTGGTGAGAATGCACGCCAATAAGCGAGAAGAGGTAAAAGTTGCCATAGCAGGGGATATTGTGGCTCTGTTGGGCGTGGATTGTGCTTCTGGTGATACATTCTGTTCTGGGGAACCACTGGTATCTTTAGAGAAGATGTTTGTGCCGGAACCAGTGATTACACTGGCAATTACGCCTAAAAAGCAGGAAGATAGCGATCGCCTTTCTAAGGCACTCAATCGCTTTCAAAGGGAAGATCCTACTTTTCGGTTGAGTATCGATCCTGAATCAGGTGCAACTTTGATTTCTGGGATGGGCGAACTCCATTTGGAAATCTATCTCGAACGCATCCAACGGGAATATAATGCCGAGGTCTACGTTGGTAATCCCGCCGTGGCATACCGAGAAACCATTGGACAACAAGCTACATTTGACTATCGATTCAAGAAACAGTCAGGCGGCCCCGGTCAGTACGCCCATATTACAGGGTGGATTGAACCCACAGATGAGCCGTTTGTCTTTGAAAATCGCGTGGTTGGGGGTGCGATTCCTAAAGAATATATCCCGGCATGCGAAAAGGGTTTCCTTGAGGCGATGCAATCAGGAAAGCTAGAAGGTTATCCGGTAACTGGGGTGAAAGTTGTTTTGGATGGTGGTTCTTATCACCCAATTGACTCTTCAGAATTGGCTTTCCGGTCAGCGTCCCATCAAGCAATTGAGGGTGCGATCGCTAAAGCCAAACCCTACATCCTCGAACCGATCATGCTTGTAGAGGTGGAAACACCAAACGAGTTTATGGGAAGAGTTCAGGGTGACTTATCCTCTCGTCGGGGTTTGTTGTTAGGTTCCGAGACAATGCAGGGATACACAGTGATTCGGGCAGAAGTAGCACTGGCGCGAATGTTCGGGTATTCTACAGAATTGCGATCGCTCACTTCTGGCATGGCTAATTTTTCAATGGAGTTTGCCTGCTATCGCCAGTCTTGAACCTGACTTTTCACGTCATGTGGAAAAGCCTACGAAAAACCTAACCCCCTTCCCGACGCGGGAAGGGGGAAAATTCAAAGTCTCTCTCCTTTTAGGCTACCGTGTACACACAAGTTTTTGAGAGTTGCCTTACAGCCTTTAGATCCCCCCTAACCCCCCTTAAAAAAGGGGGAACCGGAGTCAAAGTCCCCCTTTTTAAGGGGGATTTAGGATTGATCTAGTTGAGATTAGCGATCGCTTTTACTAAGACTTATACAGATAAAGTTTTAGTCATGAAAAATCAGATTTCCGACTTCTCAAAGAAGTCGGAAATCTGAACTCTTAATTTTCACAAACTAGTTAGAACCTGAGCTAATTGATTAGATAAATCAATTACAGAATCCTGGAATTTTGTAAATAAAACCCCAGCTAAAAAATAATAATCGCCAGAATAAAATGCCATTCTGTTTTTTCGGAGTTCTTCTATGTGTTTTTTTACTTTAGGCTCCGAGCTATAGTAGCCGAACTGCAAAGGTAACACCATGAAATTTTGAACACAATACCCATTTTGTTTTGCTATGTTCAACGTATTGATTGGATTAGAAAAGCTAGATATTAAAAGCAAGACATTTTCGTAATCTAACGACAAAAGATCGTTGGTAACTGTGGCTCCATCTACGCCCCCAAATAAAAGTGGTATATAAATATCGTCATCTGGTGCGGGTAGATAGGGTGGATTGGCTACAAGATACTCGGCATCGGGTTGAGAAGAATTAAACAAAGATGAATTATGGATTATATATTTATTTGTGAGATTGTATTCATCAATGGTTGAATTGGCAACTTTCCATGCAGAAGTATTTAATTCAAATCCCTGGATTACGCCATTAAACTTGTTTCTCAATAAAGAATTAATTACAGGGCTGCCATCTCCTGAACCAAACTCCACAATAGATTCGGAGTTTTTACAATTTCTAATTACAAAGCTTTCTAAACAGTTTGAGTAGAAATTAGATTCTTCAGGGCAAAAAAAGATATCTTTCATTTTGGTAATGTATATTAAACACGAAAGAAATTATTTATTACCTTGTATTAAGGCAATAAGAAACTATTCCTTTAGCAAGGTATTGCTAAAGAAATCTTTTTGCAAGAAAATTACATATAAAATGACTTAAAAATGTCAAATTAAAATGCTAAGAATAACCTGCTATTTTTAATTTCTAATTTTTGGGATTTCTCTTTACATACGAGTCAGACGAATTGTTTTACTTCGCGTATCGATCGCACAACAGCATTAGCGGCGCGATCGCCCATTAGTTTCTCCTGGTCATACCCAAGCAGCAGTTCCCACGCATTGTTGGGATATCGTTCTGCTAAAGACAAAGCAACATCATCTAACATCCAACGACCGTGGCGTTCATCTTCCCTGATGTGCAGTTCCCAATAACCCATCGCCGCCTCTGACAGTCCCAATCGTTGCGCCGCCGCCAGATAATTTTTATAAGCCGCAGGGCCAGCCACCTCAAAAAATGTCAACGCGCCACTGTAACGGAGAAAATAGCGTTTGCGATCGGTGGTCAAAAAGTTATGATTAGCACAAGCTAAAACTTCCCAAGGCACTAAATCGAAGTATCCTTCTGGTTCAGTGTTCATCCCAAATTCAGCCAGCATTTGGGCAAAAAATGTCGAGTGCTTGCGGGATAAACGACCATTGCCGTATTCTTCTAGTAGTACTCGCACCAGCGTACACTGCACTTCATTAGCAGCACCACCCAATACGTAGCAAAGACGACTACCTTCAACCAAGCCATCAAAGGAACCGATCGCTAGCAAGTGACGATACCCAGCTTCAGTCATTTCCTCACGAATATAGCGGCTACTCTCCGACAAAGGCGGAATTAAATCGGCAGATGCACGCTCAATTAAAGCGTGTTTGACATCTAATTGTTGCAGCGCCGGTAAATCTATCTGTGCCAGTTCCCAGTTTTGCCAAGCAGCCTCAATTTGATTACGACATGAGGATAAATAAAGCGATCGCTCATTGTTATAATTCTGCAAATCGTCATACCAAAACAGTTTGAGCCGATTAATTCGATAAAGTATCCGTTGCAGAAAACGGTGAGCCTGTTCATCAGAGCGATCGTTTTTATAGGCGGCATGAATTGCTGTTGAGAGCGCCTGTTCAAACTCACTAGCTATTGCAGGTTTTACATCCAGCTTACGATCCAAATCCTCCATTGCTAGCAGTTCTATAAATTGCTCCTCAGCACGGTCGTACTTGGTAATTGTTCTTTCTTCTGTTTGGGTGCTTTTTTTCGCAGTCCCAGCATTAGGAAATATCACTAAATTGCTTTGCATGGAATCTTTGATAGCTTTGGAAAAGTGAGAAATTAGTTTCACCTCTAATATCTAGGTTTCCACACCAGTAGCTTTCTGTACCTCTTTCCCTGGTTATAAAGAAAGATTAAGTTTCAAAGCAAGGGAAATTGGGAATTGGGAATTGGGCATGAAGAAGAGACAAGGGAGACAAGGAAGAGGGGGAAGACAAGGGAGAGACTTGTTCAATAATTCCCCCTTGTCCCCCCTGTCCCCCCTGCCTCCTGCCCCCTGCTGCCCCCTGCCTCTTCCCCACTCCCTATGGCACTCCCGTCCGTTGCTCAATCGCCTTACTGGGCGGAATCTCCTCAAGAGGAATCAGTGCTTCGATCACCGACTTAACAATTGGTGCGGCAACAGTAGAACCATAAGCACTTTCTCCTTTTGGCTCATCCACCAGTGCAAACACTACATAGCGAGGAGATTCTACTGGTAAAATAGCCACAAAACTCGTCATTCTAGCACCCTTGATGTAGCCGCCATTAGGACTAGCTTTTTGGGCTGTACCAGTTTTACCAGCAATGCGATATCCGGGAATTTGTGCCGCCTTACCACTGCCTTCATTAACAACAGTTTCCATCATTTCCACAACTTTTTGGGCTGTTGCGGCTGAGAAAATTTGACGTGATATAGTGCGAGTGGGTGAATCATGCATCTGCCCTTTGGTATCAATCAGCCCTCGAACTACATGGGGTGTAACTAATTTACCGCCATTGGCTAAAGCACCGTGCATTTGCACTAGCTGTATCGGTGTCATAGAAAAGCCTTGCCCAAAGGAAGTAGTAGCTGGTTCAATTGGCGAAGCAATAAATTCTTCTTGACTTTTGAGCCGACCGCCAACTTCAAAAGGTAAATCTGTATCAACTTTTTGTCCTAATCCCAAGCGTTCTAGCCAGTTGTAGTAAATTGAAGGCTTTAAGCGTTGGATAATTTGCACCATGCCAATGTTGCTGGAATATTGCAAAATCTGAGCGATGCTGATTCGCCCATTACCATTATTCATCGCATTTTTGATGGTGTAATTAGCTACTTTAATAGAACCGGAGTCATTAAACATATCATCTGGTTTGATGACACCATTTTCCAGAGCGATCGCCACATTCAAAGGCTTAAAAGTCGAACCTGGTTCATAAAGATCCGCCACCGTCCAGTTTTTAAATAGCGAGATATTAGCTTTAGCGTATTCATTAGGGTTATAAGTAGGCTGAGAAACCAGGGCCAGTAAGGAACCATCCAACGCATCCATTACAATTACCGCCCCACGTTTAGCATCAAACTTCTCCATTTGTTGTTTGAGTGCAAGGCTAGCAATCCGTTGCAGACGGCTATCGATTGTGAGTTGCAGCCGCAAATCATCAAAATGCAGAAAACCTTCCGGTGCATGATCCGGCATCACGGCTCCATTCCCAGAGCGACTGAGCCGCACCGTTTGCACAGGACGTTCTAACAACTTCTCTTGAGAATATTCCACACCTGCTTGACCACGACGGTCAATATTCACATAACCCACCACATCAGAAACCAAATCGTCTGGCGGATAATATCGGGAGTATTTTTGAATTAACTCTAAGCCATTTAAACGCAAAGAAGTGACGCGATCGATAATTTCTTCCGGTAAGGCTGGGGCAAGTATAATTCCGCTTCTTTTGCTTTGAAAAGTTTTCACCAATTCAGCAGTATCTTTTGCCAATATTGGGGCAAGTAGCTCTGCCATATCTTCATTAGACTTATCAAACAGCTTGGGATGAGCGTACAAAGTATACACAGGACGGTCAATCGCCAACAGTTCACTATTGCGATCTACCACCGGGCGACGGGGCATAAAAGGTCGCAAATCCACCATTTGTTGGTTTCGCGCCTGCTCTGTTAATTTTTGCCCCTTGACAATTTGCAAGTTATACAGTTTGATACCTAACCCCAATCCTGCTGCCATTAATACGCCCCATACGATGAACAGTCGGGACTTGGTATTGGATGTTTGGTTTTGGATATTAGAGGCAAGTGTCCCCAACAACCCTCGTTTAGAACCCTTCTGCTGCTTTTTGAATGCTGGATTCCGAAACTTTCTTAATCTTGTTCTGCTTGGTAATTTTTGCATTGCCTACTCAGTAGCAAATTACTTTTCGGAGTCAAAAGTCCAAACTTAAAGTTAGTTACTCCATAACTCCCGTACAGACGCGATGAATCGCGTCTCTCTTAATATCCAAGTGGTGAGGGCGTTTGCTGTTGCGTTTCCGAACTTGGCGTTATGTTATTAGACGATGCTGGCTTAGGAGTATGAGGTGCTGGAGACAAGAAAATCATTCCTTGGGGGGTTGGCGATCCTAGCCCTGCTGTTGGTTGTTCTGCTTCCTTAGCCATTTTGTTTGTCAGCGTGGCGTTGGTTGTCGTTAGCAACCGCTCATGACGTTGAAGGTTTTGCAGTCTGCGATATGACTTACTCCAAAGCTCTTGAGAATATACTGTCCAGCCATAAAGAGCAAGTGTCGATGCTACTACCAAGAACGCCAAAACTGTCGAATAACGATGAAATGTGTACAAGCGCAGCAACCATAAAGGTACGGCTCCAGAATTAGGCATTGCGGGAAGTCCAAGAAAATCTACCCCTGAACTCTTCTGAGTCGCGCTGGACTGCTCATTGAGATTTGGTAACTTTTGTCTACCCGACTCTTTCACCGATTTGGGCATAACTGCCTTATTTGTGGCAGAAACCGCTAAATCTTTTGAGGAACGCTGTTGTCTTTGAGAAGATAAGGGTGTGGCTTGGGTCGCTGCTGTAGAACTCTGTGCTACCGACTCTATACGTGCAGAGCGTCGCCTCCCTAAAGAAAGCATAGAATCTCGCCAGAACCAATTACCCCTTCCAGAAATAGCAGATTTACGAGCAACTACCATAAATTTTTTTAGATGAAAAATACTGTACTTTAGATTGATTTTCTTGATTGTCTGTTTTTGATAGGGTTAAAACTTGCTTCTGTGCAACAAGCACATATAACAGACTACACCCTTTTAACTGTTCTGATAGGTAGCTGTACCAATGTTTGCATCCTCTAGAATTGCAATGTTTGCAATCAGCGATTAGCAACTGGACAGCTTACCCTTTAGACATAGCACCTAAAGTATGGCAACACGGGCCAGCAAGGTGCAATACTCTGTGAAAAAAATAAAATTTTTTGTTATGATAGCTCGGTTTGCTAGAAAATTTGGTAATTTCCTTTTTGCTTCTGAGTTAAGAGAAACTAATCAGATAGCTGTATGATACATAGTGTCAAAAAGAATATCCCAAAGGATTCTTTTTTTTAGTATGTAATCTCACAGTATTTAAAAAAAAGCAATAAATACGGTATCGTATTGAACAGGCGAAAAATTTTTCTAGCCACAATTGGTGAAAGAGGAGTTATGAAAACAAAAATCTTTGGTTTGGCTGTAATCTTAAGTCTAGCTACAATTCTGGGAGCCTGTGAAGGCGGTGGTGATGGTGGTGGTACTACTGCTACTCCTGCTGCTACAGGTGAACCAACTGATGCACCTCCCGCTACTAAACCTACACCTGTTACTACACCTGTTACGACACCTGCTGCTACTCCTAAATAAGGCATCTTAAGCTAAAGCTTTAGTTGAAATCATACCCAAAACAGCTTTAGCAACAACGCCCGTCACTACATAGCTTGAATTAATGAGGTTCATCTAGAAACCTTTATCGAAACAGAATTCAGGAGTCAGGAGCCAGAATAATGCCTCCGGCACGCTCCGCGAACAGAATGAATTTTGAACGAAAAAGTGGATGAATCCAGGGGTTTAAGACCCCCACTAAATCTGCTTATTTAGTGGTCAACAAGACAGTGGTGGGTCTGAATCCCCCACTGATTCATTCTGACCGGAGGCGGAGCGTCTCCGGCTCCGCTCCTGTTAGCGGATAGCTAAGGTTTAGCCCATTCTGACTTCTGAATTCTTCAACTTTCTGTTGGTGTCTCAGAGCCTAAAGTTTGCTCAAATATCAGCTAAGTAGGGCAGCAATAAAAGGACACTGGTGATGAGGATTACCTCGTCAACCAAGTGTCCGCCTGAAATTCTCGCCTGACCGAACCTTATTCCAAGTAAAAAATGAGTTTAGTTCCGTAAATCTAAGCCATCTTGTGGGCAAAATACTTCCACGATTTAGTGTTTGGAATAGCTTAAACTCCTGAATTTTGAGAGGACAAAAGAATTCATTGCGATCGCTGGCAATTGCTCAAGAGCGTTCCCTGTAGTCTATCCTGTAATAGGAAAGACCTAGTGATGTCCCTTGATCTTGCCAGATTTTTATTGGATAAATTTGGGTATTGGGAATGGGGAATGGGGCATGGGAAAACAGATTTGCATCTGGCGTTGTGAAAGGAGTTTGGGGTATGGGGAAAGTTAAAGCGATAAAGGCGATAAAATTACTGAGCTTAGTTGTAATTAGTGTAACTTTGGTTATTTTAAGTAGCTATTGGGGATCATCACTAGTCATAGCATTGCCGCCACCAGAGGATACACCAGAAGAAATATTACGGACACAGATTATCATAGAAGCGCGATCGCCAATTGATGGAAGCTTCCTAACAGCTGCCGAATATATTCAATTACAAGCGCAGCTTCAAAAAGTCCCACCACCAAAACTAGACCCCAAAATTCGGGAACAGATTTTCTTGCTTCGCCTGCGTAAAACGTTACTTCAGTTTTTCCCATTTTTAAATTTTTGATAAATTTGTCATTTGTCATTGGTCATTGGTTGTCCGCCCAATGCCCCATTCCCAATACCCCAGTCCCCATTCTGATGTAGGATAACGGTGGCGACAAAATTGCAAATAAATGTAAAGAATATATAGCGGTTCCCAGTTGAGTAAGGTACAAAAACCCCAACCCCATCCCCGCAAGCGATGAGGGGGCTATGAAGTACCTGATTTGATTAGGAAAAGCTATATATAGATTTAAAAAAGTAGATTTAGTTAATCACGTTATTTTACTTAGGTAGCTTCATGTCCATGACCACGATTGCCCCTGAGCAGGTTAACAGCATCGTTTGGAATCAGCATAACGATCCCTTTGAAATACTAGGTTCTCATCCCATAGAACAAGACGGCAAAACTGTCTGGGCTGTGCGGGCCTACCTACCAAATGCCAGTGCAGTATGGGTTGTTCTTCCTGAACAACGGAAAGAATACCCAATGCAAACAGTGCATCATCCTCACTTTTTTGAATGCACCATTGAAACCGCAGAACTGGCAAACTACCAGTTACGGATTAAAGAAGGGGAACATGAGCGTGTTACTTATGATCCTTATGCTTTCCGTTCTCCCAATTTGACAGACTTTGATTTGCATTTGTTTAGTGAAGGGAACCATCACCGAATATACGAAAAACTGGGAGCGCACCCCACGGAAATAGGCGGCGTTAAGGGCGTTTATTTTGCAGTTTGGGCACCCAATGCCCGGAATGTCTCATTGCTAGGAGATTTCAATCTTTGGGATGGGCGTAAAAACCAGATGCGTAAAGGGCCCACCGGGGTTTGGGAGTTGTTTATTCCTGAAATCGGTGTGGGAGAGCATTACAAATATGAAATCAAAAATTTTGAAGGACACATTTACGAAAAATCCGATCCTTATGGTTTCCAGCAAGAACCCCGCCCGAAAACGGCATCTATTGTCACTGATTTAGATGCTTACACTTGGAATGACGAAAACTGGATGGAAAAGCGGCGGCGCAGTGACCCCCTTACCCAACCTGTCTCAGTTTATGAAGTGCATTTAGGGTCTTGGTTACACGCTTCCAGTGCCGAACCTGCTAGACTGCCAAATGGTGAAACTGAACCGATAGTTGTCGTTTCTGAACTTAAGCCGGGCGCACGTTTCCTTACTTACCGAGAACTAGCTGACCGACTCATTCCATACATCAAAGAATTGGGATACACCCATCTAGAAATACTGCCCATTGCGGAGCATCCCTTTGATGGTTCTTGGGGTTATCAAGTAACTGGATACTATGCTCCCACCTCCCGTTTTGGCAGCCCCGAAGATTTCATGTATTTTATTGACAAATGTCACCAAAATGATATAGGGGTAATTGTAGATTGGGTTCCCGGTCACTTCCCCAAAGATGGACATGGTTTAGCTTTCTTTGATGGTAGCCACTTGTACGAACACTCTGACCCCCGCAAGGGCGAACATAAAGAATGGGGTACTTTGGTGTTTAACTATGGTCGCCATGAAGTTAGTAATTTCCTAGCAGCCAATGCCCTCTTCTGGTTTGACAAGTACCACATTGACGGGATTCGTGTCGATGCTGTTGCCTCGATGCTCTATAACGACTATTGCCGCGAACCAGGAGAATGGCTGCCCAATCAGTACGGCGGTAGAGAAAACTTAGAAGCCGCAGATTTTCTGCGTCAGGTAAATCACACTATCTTTAGCTATTTCCCTGGCATTCTCTCAATTGCTGAAGAATCTACTTCCTGGCCAATGGTATCTTGGCCCACCTACACAGGCGGACTGGGCTTTAACTTGAAGTGGAATATGGGCTGGATGCACGATATGCTGGATTACTTCAGCATGGACCCTTGGTTCCGCCAGTTCCACCAAAACAACATCACCTTTAGTATGTGGTACAACCACAGCGAGAACTTCATGCTGGCTCTGTCCCACGATGAAGTGGTGCATGGTAAGAGCAATATCATCGGTAAAATGCCGGGGGATACATGGCAGAAGTTAGCTAATATCCGTTGTTTATTTAGCTATATGTTTGCTCACCCAGGCAAGAAAACCATGTTTATGAGCATGGAGTTCGGGCAGTGGAGTGAATGGAACGCTTGGGCAGATTTGGAGTGGCATTTATTGCAGCATGAAGCACACCAACAGTTAAAAACGTTTTTCCAGGATTTGAACCATCTCTACCGTTCTGAACCAGTTTTGTACACCCAGGATTTTGCTGAACCTGGGTTTGAATGGATTGACTGTAGCGATAATCGCCATAGTGTAGTTTCTTTCATGCGTCGTGACAAGGATTCTGATGATTTTGCGATCGTGGTTTGCAATTTTACACCACAACCTCATTCTCACTACCGCATTGGTGTACCGCAAAAGGGCTTTTATACTGAGTTGTTCAATAGTGATGCACGTAAGTATGGCGGCAGTAATATGGGCAATTTAGGTGGTAAGTGGACAGATGATTGGTCTTTGCACAGTCGTCCTTATTCGCTAGATTTGTGTTTGCCACCTTTGGGTGTGTTGATTCTCAAGTTGGATAAGAAGAAGACTGCTGAGGTGATGGGATAACAATTTGGGGTGGGCATTGCCCACCTTACACTTTACTTAAGAGTCTGACTTGATGGTAGTTCAAGAAATACTTACAGAGGATGAATTAATTGTAGACAGCTATGAACAAGTCAGGGAAAGACCTGGAGATAATGAGGAGCAAGAAAAATATTTTTCAGGCAAGAAAAGTAATCATACATTTACTAGCCTTATAATCATCATGCCAGATGGTAGAGATATCGTTGATGTTGTGGCAGGAGAACCAGGTCCAAAAAGCGATATAAGTTTGTTCCGAGAAAATCGTGATAATTTTGACCCAAAACAAAGTTTTAAGGGAGATTTAGGTTATAGAGGAGAAGATTTAATTGATACTCCAATTAAGAAACCAAGAAATAAAGAGTTAACAACTGACCAGAAAAAATCAAACAAGGAATTTTCCTCTAAACGAATATTTGTCGAACATCGAATCCGTTCAGTGAAAATCTTTCGAGTTGTTCAAGACAGATTTAGGTTAAATCCAAAAAAGTATGAACAAGTTATTTTGACAAGTTGTGGATTAGTCAGATTACGAATTAGAGCGCTAATATTACCATTAGAAATATCTGCTACGTCATTAGGTTAAAATTAATGCATATAACTAGATGTTTTTGCCTAATTATCAACAGTAAATATCTCAAAGCCTTATTCTGTCGTACAAACTAGCTAATTTAGGATGATTGCATTTACGGACTATAGCCTAGCCAGATAAAGGCTTTGAACGTTTTCGGAGATGTCTTATTACTAACTCGTGGCTACATTGCCCCAACCTATGTAGGGTAATTTTGCAGATGTTGTCCGAACTTGGCTAGCATTCGCCACCAACTGACCGCAAGCATCCCAAGTTCCAGAAATAAATGTGCTTCTTGTACCTTCACCGATCGCAACTTGGGCAGTATAATCGTCAATTTGCACTTGCAAAGTTTCCAGATTCACTGCCACAGTGGCTTCAGGATTAGCGGCTACTAACTCTTGCAGTTGTTTAACAGTAACAGCGTCGGCTGTCACACAAGGTATACCCATTGCCACACAGTTACCGAAAAATATTTCTGCGAAGCTTTCACCTATTAAAGCTTGGATTCCCCATTTTGCGATCGCTTGGGGTGCATGTTCTCGTGATGAACCACAGCCAAAGTTACGGTTGACTATTAAAACCTTTGCGCCTTGGTACTGCGGTTGGTCAAAGGGATGTTCACCTTTAAGTGCTGTCCGATCATCAATAAATACGCCTTCACCTAACCCATCAAAGGTAACGGCTTTCAAATAACGAGCGGGAATGATGCGATCGGTATCTATATCATTGCCCACCAAGGGTATACCACGCCCTGAAACTGTTTTAACTTCACTCACCATAAACTTTATCTATTTTTTCAATGACAGCCTGTTAATTTCTACAAATGACAAATGACCAATGACAAATGACAAAAAAATTACAGCAACTCGCGCACATCAGAGACTTCGCCTCTAATTGCAGCAGTAGCAACCATCGCCGGACTCATCAACAATGTCCGACCGGATGAGGAACCCTGCCTTCCTTTAAAGTTGCGGTTGGAGGAGGAGGCACTGATTTGTCTTCCTTGTAGCTTATCGGGGTTCATGGCTAGGCACATGGAACATCCTGGTTCACGCCATTCAAATCCAGCTTCCTCAAAGATTTTATCCAGTCCTTCAGTTTCCGCCTCTTGCTTCACCCTTTCAGAACCGGGGACAACAAAGGCTTTGATTCCCTCTGCAACATGGCGACCTTTGGCGATTTTCGCGGCTTCCCGTAAATCACTAATTCTGCCGTTGGTGCAACTACCAATAAAGCAGACATCTATTTTGGTACCCTTGATGGGTTGACCAGGATATAAATCCATGTAGCGGTAAGCTTCTTCGGCAATAAATCGGTCTTCTTCGAGCAGTTCTTCTGGTTGAGGCACTAACTGGTTGACACCGATACCTTGACCGGGAGTAATCCCCCAGGTGACAGTAGGAGAAATTTCCGCAGCATCGAATACGACTACATCATCATACTGGGCATCAGCATCACTCTTGATGGAATCCCACCAAGCCACTGCTTTATCCCAATCTGCACCAATGGGCGCAAAATCTCTGCCTTTGAGGTAATCGTAGGTGACTCGATCTGGATTGACATAGCCGCATCTAGCACCGCCTTCGATCGCCATATTGCAGACAGTCATCCTCTCTTCCATATTCATTTTCTCAAATGTCGTACCTGCAAATTCGTAGCCATAGCCCACACCACCTTTAACGCCAAGGGTGCGGATGATATGCAGGATGACATCTTTGGCGTAAACTCCTGGGTTCAGGCTGCCGTTAACTTCAATTTTGCGGACTTTCAGTTTTGAAAGGGCCAGGGTTTGGGAAGCGAGAACATCTCGGACTTGGCTAGTACCGATACCAAATGCGATCGCACCAAATGCCCCATGACTCGAAGTGTGGCTATCTCCACAAGCGATCGTCATTCCTGGTTGAGTCAGTCCCAGTTCTGGAGCGATTACATGAACTATACCCTGACTACCAGAACCGATATTGTAAAAAGTTATGTTATTTTCTTGACAGTTATTTTCGAGCGCCTGAATCATCTCCTCTGCCAAACTATCAACAAAGGGACGTGCCTGATTTTCTGTCGGCACAATATGATCTACCGTAGCGACAGTCCGCTCTGGAAACAGTACTTTTAGACCCCTCTCGCGTAACATAGCAAAGGCCTGGGGGCTAGTGACTTCATGAATTAGGTGAAGCCCGATAAATAGTTGCGTCAGCCCAGAGGGAAGTGTACCAACGGTGTGTAAGTCCCAAACTTTATCAAACAGGGTACCTTTGCTCATACTTAAATCAATGATTTCAAGAGTGCGGTCGTGAACTACCCCAACCTATAGACAGACGGGGCTTCCCAATTCATTGGGAATAGCCTCCAGGACTTCGTAGTACTAGAAAGTCTGACATTCCCTCCAAGGGCAGGAGTCCTGGTTCCCAAGACCCAAATGTTTTTCTTGCAACATATACCTATTAGCTTGGTTTTCGCTTATGGCATTGATGGTCAAGACACCGATTATCTTACCATTAAATAGTATCAAAAAGTAGTCTAAGTTTTTCCAGATCACTTTATACATATTAGTTACACTGTGTCGCGCCAGTTGCTACAACGGGGAGACAGCCTGTTTTCTTAGGGTGGGCAATGTCCAACTTGTTCGACGCTGTGCTTTTGGTCTTCGGTGACTCATCGTAAGTCCAAACTAATAATTAATCCTCCATCCCGAAGAAATGCGATGTGACGGGTATCCTGGCGATGCCCAAGTGTGGAATGCTGGTAATAAAGTTGCTAAAACTACGCTCCTAGTAGAAATTGCCTGATTTTGCGTCCTTTGCATTACTTTAGAGACAGTCTTTAAAAACTCAGCTTAATTCTTCTAGTAGAGGAGAGAGCTAATTAAAAAGCCATATACTGCAATTACCAAGCAATAGTTTGATCGGCTCCTAATTAAAGACCTATTAGGAGCTTTTTTTAACTGACTTTTTTTAAGTGATTATCTCTCTGAAGGCGCGACATATATAAAAAAGCCTAGTTGCAATTAAACTATTCCTTATGGATATTAATAATTAATTCTGATGGTAGATGGATTCAAAATATCCAGATTGATAGTATGTATTCGTGAGTGAAAAACGTTTAGCGAATTAATAACAATGAATATTCTTGCTTGGATTGTTTTAGGTCTAATTGCTGGTGCGATCGCAAAAGCTATCTACCCCGGTCATCAAGGTGGCGGTATTTTAGGAACAATCTTATTAGGAATCATCGGCGCTTTTGTTGGTGGTAGTCTAGGAGTGTTTTTCAGTACAGGAACGTTAAGTTTAGCAGCCCCGACTCTCAGCATTCCAGGTATTGCAGTAGCAGTTCTTGGTGCAATTGTTGCGGTTTTCCTGTGGAATTTATTAACAAATCGCAGTGCAGTATAAAAGCAAAATCCCGGATAATGAGTGAAGGGAATTTACTAAATTCATTTAACTATTGTGAACTAACATCAAAAAATAGCGCCAGCCTGTGATTAGGCTAGCGCTATTTTTTAATTAGTGAAAATGTGCCTGTGATTCGGATTAGATGTCTGGTTCTTGGAGCCATCGGGCGACCATACCCGCTACAACTCCACCTAAAATTGGGAACACGATGAAAATCCAAAGGTCAGCTAATGCCCAACCGCGAGTAAAGATAGCTGTGGCTAGCGATCGCACAGGATTGACGCTGGCATTTGTCACCGGAATGAGGATCAGATGCGCCAAGGTAAGCCCAAAACCTATGGGAATGGGTGCAGACACCTTGAGAGCGCGTGAAGATGTTACGCTCAAGATCAGCAGCACAAAGCCACAGGTAACGGTAAATTCGGCTAATGCACAAGCCCACCAGCTATAGTTACCAGGGGAGTTAATTCCCACCCCATTAGAACCAAAGTTGGCTGTTGTAAACTCAGGCTTGCCCAGGCAAATCAAAAACAAGATAGTAGTCCCCCAAATTCCGCCGAGAACCTGACTGCCGATATATGGCAAAACGTCTTTAGAAGAAAGCCGCTTGGCTACCCAAAAACCAATCGTAACTGCGGGGTTGATGTGACATCCACTGATAGAACCAAAAGTATAGGCAGCAGTCAACAAACTTAAGCCAAAAGCGATCGCCACCCCAGTCACTCCAACCCAAGGGACTGCACCAGAGATAACCGCAGTACCCACACCCATCAGAACCAACCAAGCTGTACCTAGAGCTTCCGCCAAACATCGTTTTGCTAACGAGTAACGATTCATAAGATAATGTCATAACCGCATGGTGATGGTAAAAGTGGCAAAGAAATAATTGTCTGCCACGCGACGGCTGAAACCCTTGCTAAAAAAGCGTTCTATAACTCCAAAAAACAGAGAAAAAGCTTGTTTTGTCTATATCAATTAAACTTTATCTTGGCAAACACCCTACTAATATCTAATAAAAATTACCTCACACAAACGCTAAAAGTTTAGTTAAAATTAACACCTGTTAAGGTCTAGTTTCAGTGTGTTGAGCAACTTAGGAAAGTCCTTCTGAGAAACCTTGCGTGTACCCGTCTCGACTGCATCAACCCAAGAAACGCTTTTCCCCATCGTTGTAGCGAAAAATGCCCTAGACCAGCCTTTTGCTTTTCTAGCTTCTCTGATAACATTACCTGATAAAGGCTGGATATTGTTTGCGCTTAGTTGATTCGAGTCTGGGGTCAAGCGTTCCTGTACTTCTGCTGGTAGATGAAAACGCCATCTAGAATTCAGTATTTCACTCCAGTAACCTATAGGTCTTTTAGTGCTTTTGCTGCTTGTTAACCAAGTTGGGCCAGTTTCAAGTTCCGCTTGCCATCCGGCTTCTTTGACAACTTTCAAATCGGTTTCCAAATCATCAGCCATTTGCCTTCTAATCTGTCTGTCTTGCTCTGCTGTTGAAACTTTGTCTGCGCCGTAAGCAATCTCCATTAGAGTCTTGCCCATTACACAATCCTGGAATTCCGATTGGATTTGGAAGGTTAGCCAAACTAGCATTCTAGCCGCGCCAGCATTTTGTTTACCAATACTAAATAGTTTTTGTACGGTTTTCTTAGTAACAATTCCAGTGTGGTAGTGATATTTAGATTTATTGAGGAAGTATTTTGTCCATACCCCTGGTTTACCTATCACCTTTAAACCAACTAGCTTGTTATTACCAGCTTTATCTGTTTCAAAATCTCGTATTATACTAATGTCCCAAATCTTTAAATCAGCAACAGTAAAAGCTCCTACTTTGCCTTGTTTAGGCCATGCAATACAGGCTAGTACCTGAGCCGGTTGCCGTAACAAGTCGTACAAAGTACTTAATTTTTCATGCTTGCATAAGTCCCTGCGTTTGACAAACCCTGTGTATTCAAGTAATTGCTTACCATCTATGATAAAGTTGCCTTCCCAAGGTTTATCTAAATTGGCTACTAAGCCACAATAAATCAGGTGAATTGCACAAGCCCTTGGATCAAATTGGTCTATAACAACTAGAGCAGCCTCTTCTGCCAGAGTTTCTGGTTGTGGAGTTTCGGGATTATCTGTTACATAGTAAAAGATTTTTCCTTTTCCACTTTCAACTTCTTTTTGGTAGCTGAAAGTACTATTTACTTGACCTTCCCATGACAGATTCATTTTTTGAGATAAGACTTCAGCAACTCCATGCAAAACTAGCGACAACGCAGCAACACTAGTTTTACTGTCAGGAAATAAGGAAGCTTTTTTAAATTGTTGAGGTTTCGCCGGATACTGTTGGTTATTAGCCAGTAACTTTTTAGCACCTTTGTAAACTCTGTCTTTAAGAGGAATTTGCTTTGCTAATTGAGCAGTCGGTTTTTCCAGGAATTCTTCATTTTCAGCAATATTATTTCCCTTATGAGTACGGAAGATGCTAATTATTCGTACCTGCTGAAATAGATATATAAGTTTACTGTATAACGTTTTTACTAACTGTTTCATTTCTCTACAAATACACCGCTCAATTAGGTAATTTACATTATTTAAAAACTCTACATAGCTCAAGCTTGCAAACTATTAATTATATTGCTGAAAGTACCTTCCATTTGTTGGGAAAAATGACTACTTTCTGGAAGCCGCATCTTGCCGTGGAGAAGTTAAAGGGCGATATCTACCATTCCTTTTGTGGTTTTTTTGTCAAGCAAGGGTGCTAGGGAGAAAACTGTATAATACGCTAAACCAGCAGCCAAAGGTGGCAATAACCAGCCTTTCTTGCTAGTTACTGCTTTGTTGAATAAATCAGGCATTTCTCTAATCTTTATTTACCCAACAGCGTGGCAGGTTTTCACCAGAAGGAAAAATTAAGTTTTCTTTTTCAAAAGATTCAGGATCTTGTTCCTCCTCACCTACTTGATATTGACCCATTACGGTAGGTTTTAAAGGGCTAATCAATGTCTCTATGTCGTGTATTTCTATTAATTTATCAGTCTGCTTTTCTTGAAGAAACATGGTAAAAATTATTTTGGTTGATTTTGAACGAGTTAATGATGAATACCTTAACAGTACTCTACCTTATTCTCACTTTTACTAACCCTAAGATATAAATCCTCGATTACATCTAATGGAGTACTTACTTGAATGTACTGTGGCAATCCCCTTAAAATTAAATGTCAATACAGCTTAACTACTGCGATAAAACCGCTATTGGCTATTTTTTACGGCAGTCATAAGTTATATATGTAAGGAGTAAAGGTGGTATTTTAAATACAACTTACAGGAGATTGTTTATGAGACAACATACTTTAAGATAAAAAAATAACTCACAAATTATTTTGCTTAAGAAAGTGTTTAAAGCTTCTTAAGCATATTCTTTTACTTATTTAAGCTGACAAATTTATTGTTAAGGTTTATCAATAATGAAATATCAACTTTCTATACTTAAATGTACTTTCTTTTTAATCGCAACTTTCAGTGTTTTATTTTATAGTAACAGTGCGATCGCATCTGAAAAGGTTGTCTTCAAATATGGTATCTTTCGTGCAGCCTTACCAGTAAGTGAACTAACATCTTTAGCCGAAACAGGAGAAGTTTCACAAAGGCTCAATTTCTTCTTGAGTCAAGCTAAAAAAGAACCTCAAGAAGTCCGCAATGTCTTGACACGCGAGGTAAATGTGACACCTGTTGTGTTAGATCGCGCACTCAATAACCAGATTGGTGAATTTTTACTAGACCGTATAAGTCAGTCAATTCATACACCTTCAAATCAAGCAAACAGACAAGCTTTGCGCTCATCTCTTGTTTTATCAGCAAACAAAGACAATAAAGTTTCATTGATTGAAATTATTCAAAATTATCCGTCCACAGAAGTTGAGGTTGAGGGCGAACGCCTCATTCAAACCTATGACCAACTGAGCCTTCTTACAGAGCGTTTGCAAAGAGTGTTGAGTATCCCTGCATCTTTGAATTAGTTGCTGCTCTAGGACTTATTTAGTATGGGTTTAAGAGGATATTTAAAAAGTCGTTAAGTATACTATAAAACCCGCTTCCATTCCTCTCCCGAAAGGTCAAGAGGCTTTGAAACCCAGTTTTAGTTTTTCTCTGGTTGTATGAAACCACCCTGTCAAGTTAAGGCTGGTTCCCAAATCGTCAAGTGACCTTTTGGCATTATCCCTATGCTGAGGGCAGGAGACAGGTCTTGGGTTTAAGACAAGAACACTGAACTCTCGTTCCGTAGCTCTAAATCATCCGGGGTCGAATCCCCTACTGATTTCACTCCTTCTGCCTCCTTCAAATAGGAATACGCTTTTTTGGTCAGTTTAACCAGTAAATTAGATGTAGGGCGTAAAGAAATAAACTCAATGAAAGCGATATCTAACGACAAGCCGCAAGGCGTGTGCGCTACTGATTTTGCATCTATTATCGGCGAAGAAAATGCTGTTTGCCTTTGGGAAAATATCGAAATAGACCAGCAAAAACGTATCCAACAGACTATAGATTCAGGAAAACCTCCCACTTGTATCGTCTATCCCCGCACTCAACAACAACTAGCCGCAGTCATCGCCAAAGCTCACAGTCACAACTGGCGCGTCTTACCCTGTGGTAGTGGCAGTAAACTTAGCTGGGGTGGTTTAGCTAAGGGCGTTGATGTTGTAGTTAGTACAAAACGCATCAACCAACTGATTGAACACGCTGTTGGCGATTTGACTGTCACAGTAGAAGCTGGAATGAAGTTCTCGGATCTCCAAGCACTTTTGGCAAAATCGCGGCAATTTCTCGCTCTTGACCCCGCAGCCCCAGGATCAGCAACCATTGGCGGTATTGTCGCCACAGGTGATACAGGTTCTCTGCGGCAACGTTATGGTAGTGTGCGCGACCAGTTACTGGGCATTACCTTTGTCCGTGCTGATGGAGAAATCGCCAAAGCTGGGGGAAGAGTAGTTAAAAATGTCGCCGGATATGACTTGATGAAGTTGCTTACTGGGTCTTATGGCACATTAGGCTTTATTAGTCAACTAACTTTCCGTGTGTATCCGCTATCAGAGGCATCGGGGACGGTGGTACTAACTGGTAGTGCCGAGGCTGTATCCCAAGCGGCTGATATCCTTCGAGGTTCGGCATTAACACCAGTTCAGGCTGATTTGTTATCAACTAAATTGGTGTCTAGCTTAGGTTTGGGTCAAGGACTGGGATTAATTGCCCGCTTTCAAAGTATTAGTGAGAGTGTTAAAGAACAGTCAAACCGAGTTTTGGAAGTAGGTCAAAAGTTAGGTTTAAATGGGGCAATTTTTGCAGATGTTGATGAGGCTAGTCTATGGCAGAGATTGCAAGAACGAATACATACTACTGTCACAGAATCTGTAATTACCTGCAAGATAGGAGTGTTACCTACTGCTGCTGTAGAGATTTTGACTCAGGTGGAATTGGGTTTAATTCATATAAGTAGTGGTTTAGGTTTGTTACAATTAGAGGATAAAAATCAGGTTTTGAAAGTGCGGGATGAGTTACGCTCTATTGGAAGCGATGCCTACGGCGGGCTGCGCCTACGCACTCAAGCTAATATAGGTTTTTTAACAATTTTGTCAGCACCAATGGCGGTTAAAGAACAAATAGATGTTTGGGGTTATACTGGCAACGCTTTGCCACTAATGCGCCGTATTAAGGAACAGTTTGATAGTAAGAATATTTTAAGTCCTGGTCGGTTTGTAGGTGGGATTTAGTTTTAACGAACCGCGAAGGCGCGAAGCACGCGAAGGAAGAGGAAAGAAGAATTAATTATGCAAGTTTCAGAAAATTCTGTTAATAATACGGCTAGTTTAAAGAACTTAAAGGGGTTTGATGAGAGTCATCCGCCTGACCCGAAGTTAATTGATAGTTGTGTACATTGTGGATTTTGTCTCTCGACTTGTCCCAGCTATCGGGTGCTTGGCAAGGAAATGGATTCTCCTAGAGGACGTATCTATTTAATGGATGCAATTAACGAGGGTGAGATTGCTTTAAATACAGCAACTGTAGAACATTTTGATTCTTGTTTGGGATGCCTTGCTTGTGTGAGTACTTGTCCTTCTGGTGTGCAGTATGACAAATTGATTTCTGCAACTCGTCACCAAATTGAACGAAATTATCCCCGCAGTTTGTCAGACCAATTTTTTCGTAAACTGATATTTTCTCTGTTTCCTTATCCCAATCTTTTACGAGTTTTATTAGTTCCGTTGTTGGTTTATCAAAAGTTGGGGTTTGCTAAATTCTTTCGCGCTACAGGTTTACTCAATAAAATATCGCCCCGATTGGCAGCAATGGAATCAATTCTGCCAGAAATTACCCTCAAATCTTTTCAAGATAATCTGCCTAGTGTCATTCCTGCTAAAGGTGAGAAGCGCTATCGAGTTGGGGTAATTTTGGGTTGTGTGCAACGGCTGTTTTTCTCCCCAGTGAATGAAGCAACGGTGCGGGTTTTAACAGCAAATGGTTGTGAAGTTGTAATTCCCAAATCTCAAGGTTGTTGTGCAGCGCTTCCCAAACATCAAGGACAAACAGAACAAGCGAAAGCTTTAGCAAGGCAGATGATTGATAGTTTTGCTAACACTGATGTCGATTTTGTAATTATCAATGCTGCTGGTTGTGGTCATACTTTAAAAGAATACGGTCATATTTTAGAAGATGACCTCGAATATCGAGAAAAGGCAAAGGATTTTGCAGCTAAAGTTAAAGATGCTCAAGAGTTTTTGGCAACTGTTGGATTAACAGCCAAACTGTCGCCACTGACTGATAAACCCTTGAATTTAGTTTATCAAGATGCTTGTCATTTATTGCATGGTCAAAAGATTAGCGTGCAACCGCGTCAGGTATTGCGGCAAATTCCAGGGGTGAAGTTGAGAGAACCAGTAGATGCGGCTTTATGTTGTGGCAGCGCTGGGGTTTATAATATGCTGCAACCGGAAGTTGCTGAGGAATTGGGCCAGCAAAAAGTGCAGAATTTGTTGAATACTGGGGCTGAGTTAATTGCTTCTGCTAATCCGGGGTGTACTTTGCAAATTACTAAACATTTGCAGTTGCAAGGTAAGAAGATTTCAGTTATTCACCCGATGGAGTTGTTAGATTATTCAATTCGGGGTGAGAAGTTGAAATTGTAATAAATTAGGGTGCGTTAAACTTTTCTCTAACGTGATTTTCTCAAGAGTATTAAGCGGAAATTTGGGGAAGTGGGAAAAATAAAAATTACCACTTCAACAAATAAATTTAAGTGCGATCGCTATTTTATTATCCAATCAGATTTTTTAGTCACCTGATTTTTGTACTTGAAACGCTTCTAAGTCAGCGCCTTTTAGGGGATGAAACAGTCCTGCTAAAAAAGGGGGGAACCGCAATTAAAGTCCCCCAATTTATCGGGGAGCCACTGCGGGAACAGGGGTCTCCCCCGCCGCAGGATGCGCGAAGCGCTGTAGTGGAGCATCTGGCGTGGTTTCCCCCATGAGCAGGTGGCATGGATTTAGGGGGATCTAAAACGTTTTGCTACCGAGAAAAGGACTTTTCAAGCATCCTCTGAGACTGGGAACGAGGTAATCTCTCAAAGGGTTGTCTAGTAAGTCTTCTACTTTATTAAAGGCTCCGCCCCTGTTAGCGATAGCGGGGCGTTTAGCCCATTCAGAATAGCTGAATTCTTCTTCAATTGGTGTTTTCTGTATTAACCACCAGCAACAGCAGGGACAATACTTACTTCATCGCCATCTTTTAGGGCTGTGTTAATACCATCTAAATAGCGGATATCTTCGCTATCGACGTAAAAATTTACAAACCGACGAAGCTTGCCTTCGTCATCGCACAACCGGGATTTAATACCAGGAAAGCTTTGTTCTAAAGAATCCAACAATTCAGCAATGGTGCTACCGTTGGATTCTAGAGTAGCTTGATTATTAGTCAAATTCTGAAGAGTCGTAGGAACTAAAACTGTTACAGCCATAAAAGTACAAAGTGAAGAGTTAGGAATACAGTTAAAACTTAGGAGTCATGAATAAAAAACTCATAACTCCTAACTGCTAACTAAACGAGAACTTGTTGCCATTCCAAGCGATCAAGAGTACGCGATCGCTCTAGGGCGCGTTCAAAACTATCTAGTTTAGCATCAATAGTCAAGGGTTCACCAACATAGCCTTGGATTGCTTCTTGGGTTTTCAGACCATTGCCGGTGATGTAAATCACGGTAGTTTCATCTGGATCAATTTTGCCAGCTTCTACCAGTTTTTTCAGCACGGCCACGGTTGTACCACCAGCCGTTTCTGTGAAGATGCCTTCGGTTTCTGCCAGCAACTTGATGCCATCAATAATTTCTGCATCATTGACTGATTCAATGTTACCACCAGTTTTCTGAGCTAACTCTACAGCATAAATACCGTCTGCTGGATTGCCGATCGCTAGGGATTTCGCAATTGTATTTGGTTTCACTGGTTTAATAAAGTCGCGTCCTTCTTTAAAGGCTTGGGCGATGGGTGAACAACCTTCAGCTTGAGCGCCACTGAAACGGACTTTCTTGTTTTCTACCAAACCAACTTCGATAAATTCTTGGAAACCCTTATAAATTTTTGTAAATAGTGAACCAGAAGCTAAAGGAGCAACTACATGATCGGGTAGTTCCCATCCTAGTTGTTCTGCAACTTCAAAACCTAGCGTCTTGGAACCTTCAGAGTAATAAGGGCGTAAGTTAATATTGACAAAACCCCAGCCGTATGTATTGGCAACTTCTGAACAAAGACGATTTACTTGATCGTAGTTGCCTTTGACAGCCATCAGCGTTGGGCTATATATCAAACTACCGATAATTTTACCCGCTTCTAAATCTGCGGGGATGAACACACAACAGTCTAAACCTGCATGGGCTGCGATCGCAGCTGTAGAATTTGCCAAGTTCCCTGTGCTAGCGCAAGAAACGGTAGTGAAACCCAACTCCCGCGCCCTTGATAGAGCAACTGACACTACCCGATCCTTAAAACTAAGGGTAGGCATATTAACGGCATCATTTTTTATATAAAGCTTATTTAGACCGAGGCGACGGGCAAGACGGTGAGAAGGAACCAAGGGAGTCATCCCCGTTCCCACATCTATAACATTGTCAGTTGCGACAGGCAAAAAGGGACGGTAGCGCCAAATTGAATTAGGCCCGGCTTGAATTGTTTCACGAGTGACAGTCAGACGGAGGGCGCTGTAGTCATACTTGACTTCTAACGGCCCAAAACATGACTCACAAACATTAGTGGCTTTGAGTTCATATTCCGCACCACATTCTTTACACTTTAAGGCTTGAAAGTAGGCAGTGCTGGTTTGAGTTTGGGTTTGGGTTTTGATTGCCTGAGTCATAAACTAGCTTTCCCTGTTTGTCTGTCGGCTGTCGCCTGATACTAACACGAGCAAAAATACCAGTCAAACATACCCGATAAAAATAGTCGGGTATTGTTAGTATTTAAAAAAATGATTTCTGTAAAATTTTTATATCCGTAATCGTTATATTTAGTATTTACACTTATATTTTCTTTATTGCAAAATTAGATAAGAGCTTCAGGTACTCAGTCTTAACACTGAGGACTAATATGATTAAATTGCATTATATATATGATGAATTTGCATTTAAGTAAATCGCTATCCAATTCAAGTGATCTAAATCACTTCGTTAACCTGCTATTTTGATATCTACAATGACTCTACAGGGTAGTATGGATATATGACAGCAAAGGCTCAAAAGTATTTTTAGATATAAGTTTTGGTGTTGTTAGGATCTGGATTAAACCACTAAAATTGCTATGCGTGTTGCCAAAATAAAGTTAATTTTTCAGCTTTGATGCACTTATTCATCGCTAGAGAAGTTACTTATTTATACGGAAGATTTTTTTTGCTGCAAAAGCTACATTGCTACTTGCATAGATAATTCAGCAGGACACAATAATAAGTAACCCATATTTGCGATCGCTAGCTTTGGATAATCAACCGTAAGTGTAAAACAAGCGGGCAATTTATTTTTATTGCCTCAATCTAGTTTTTCAGGAGTGTCAATAAGTTAACTCCTCAGATAGATACCTCCCAAACATTTAGGTTTTGGGCAAGTCTAGTCGGTAATTCTTTAAGGAATTGCCGAACTTTATCTTGTCTCAAAACCCAAGATACAAGTTCAGCAAATAAACAAACTACTTTCATGGTAAACCGAAATAAATCTCTCAACAAGCAGCGCCAGTGCTATCAGTCTCTAATAGCAACAGCATTATTAACTGGTAGCTTTTTCCAATTTATTGCACCTGTATTGGCTGACGGAACTACTGCGGGTACATCTATCAGTAACACCGCGACAGCAACCTACGAAGATCCCAACGCGCCAGGGAGTCCCATAAATTCCACATCTAACACTGTCACCGTGACTGTAGCAGAGGTGGCTGGTATTACTGTTACAGGTTCTGGGATTACAGGTACTGCTAATCCTGGCACTACACTGATTTACACTTACACCGTAACCAACGTCGGTAACGACCTCACAAAATTCCAGATTCCTAACTTAGCGACAACAACAGGCCCAGCCACAGTTTCGGGTCTATTACCTGGTAGTACCACATCTGGTAACTTGCAATACAGTACTGATGGCGGTGCAACCTGGACAAATATCCCTGCTGGTGGACTAACTACAGGCGCAATCCCAGTTAATGGTACTGTGTTGGTGCGTGTACCAGTCACCGTGCAAGCTGGCGCTCAAACAGGCGATACTATCACTGTCAGACTAGGGCAAACTCCTGGTGATGCTCAAAACCAACCCCGGATTGCTGATGGTGGCGACGTTTACACTGTAGATAATAACAACCCAGCAGGAACGCCAGTCAATGGTGTGAGAGAAGCCAGCGCTACCCAGCAGATTAAAGTAGGAACTACTGCTCAAAGTCGGGCGTTAGCAACTATCCTCAAAACTAAGACAGCCTATGATAATGCTGGCACTTCTGGTACTTTAACTGATGACTTGCTAACTTATGGTTTGAGCTTACGGGTTGAGAGTAACGACGTTACTAATACTGGTATTACCCCCGCAGCTTTGGCTGGTACAAATATCACCGTTGATTTTCAACCTTCATCCCCCCACATCTTAGTTTCTGATGCGATTCCCGCAAATACAGTCCTTAAGAGTGTTCCAATTGCTCCGGCGGGTTGGAAAGTAGTTTACACCACCACTTCTACTGGTACAAATGCTGAGGCAGCTACGTGGACAACTGTCCAACCAGCCTTGAATTTAATTACACGGGTTGGTTTTATTAACGATACTACCGTTGTTTCTTCAGTTGCTACTGGGACAACTGTTAACGGTTTTAGTATCCAAGTTCAGGCTACTGGTGCAACTGGAAGTGGCCCAGTAACCATTAACAACATCGCTCAAGTGGCCGGTACAACTGCTGGAAACGCGACCATCAAAGTCTATGACAACTCAGGAGACCAAAACCCAGGTAACTTTAACTCCACCAATAGCACCTTTCCTACTGCACCAGACCCTGGTATTACTAGTGCGACGACTGACACACAAAATAATAACACTGCTACCAATAGTACCACAGGGGCTTTAAACGCAACTATCCTATCAGTCCCCAGTGCTATCTCTCTTTTTAATGGCCCAAATGGATTGCCTGATGCTGTTGGGCCAACCAACAACAATGATGACTTCACTAATAAATCAGCATTAATTCCACCCAATATTGCTCCTGGTACTGGTGTTGATCCGGCTGCGGTATCCTTCACTAACACAGTTCAGAATACTGGTATAGCAGCTGCCAATATTTCTCTTGTACCTACACCACCAGCAAATCTAGGTGATTTGCCTACGGGTACAGTGGTGACGGTATCCTATCAAGGTTTATCAGCCGCTTACAGCTACAATGGCACAATCTTTACATTCGTACCAGGAAGTGGTGCGGGTACTGTCGGGGGGAACCCAATTAGTGCCACTAATCCAGTGCGAATTGATGCAGTTCCAGCTAATGGTGGTAAAGCTAACTATGGTGTAAGCGTTGACCTGCCTTCTGGTACGCCACTCTCAACTGATACTACTGCTCAAGGTGCAGCTGTCACAACTACTATAGAACGCGGCTTCCCCACACGAATCATCGCTTTTATTGATGCGAATAGTAATGGTTTACCTGATGACACAGCTACTAACATCAGCATTGACCGTGTATACACTGGCTTCTTACAATTGCTGAAAGAGTCACGAGTCTTACAAGGAACTGGGCCAGCGCTGCCAGCAGGTAGTACGGATGGCACATTTAGTGTTACACCCAAAAAACCAGCCCCAGGAAACATCATTGAGTATCGGATTAGTTACAAAAATATTTCTAGTCCTCAAGTGGGAACCGGAAATGTAATTCTGAGTGCTGACAAGATTGTGATTACTGAAGATGGTACACAAACTCCCAACAACTGGGCGAAAGACAACGATAGCAACAGTCAAATTGATACTAGCAACATTGTTAGTTCAGCGAAGGATTCTGGGACATCAACTATTCAATTCTTCAGTGGTAATCCAGCCACTACCTCTGGTAATGACCAAACTGGAACTACGGCAAACACAGATGTGACGAAGTATGTGAATGCTGTGACTGGACAGGTTGCACCGGGTATTCAAAGAACATTTATCTTCCAACGCAAGGTGAACTAATTCGCTGAGATTGGGGACTCCGACGTTTGCAGACTCGTAAAGCCTGCGGCATAGCTACGCTTAGAGCGCAGTCTCTTGTAGAAAAGAGATTGCGCTAGGGACTTGCAAATAAAAAATATCCAATTATTTATTGTGGGGTGGGTGTCTGCCCGCCCAATAACTGAAGGCGCTCATGTTGCCCACCCCACAAGATTGGATAATTTATTTCTTGGAAATCCCCTATTGCCTTAAGCAATTGACCTCATTCCAATCCCTCTTTGTAAGCAAAGAGGGGGAGTGACTATTTCTTAGCAAAAACAGGGAAAGATAAGTCAACAATCGACATTGTGAAAGTTTTTTGAGGTTATTTATATGAAGCGTGTTTCTTTTGCAGGTTTAGGAGCGATCGCACTCATTGCTACAGTACCATTTGTCAGTCAAGTGCCAGGAGTGGCTAATATTTGGCATTCTACAAGTGCTGTCGCTCAGAATATCAAAACTCAAGGGCAAGTTCAATTGCGCTTAGAAGCAGAAAAGCAAGTGCTGGTAAAGGATCAACAAGGTAAGCAAAGCCAGAAATGGGAACCTTTGAAAGGTCAAGTTGTGGTGCGACCTGGAGATGTGTTGCGATATACCTTGAGTGGCGAAAATAAGAGCGATCGCCCAGTTAAAAATCTGACTCTCAATCAACCTATTCCCAAAGGAATGGTGTACATACTAAAATCCGTTTCTGCCGCCAACAATACCAAAGTTATTTACAGCATTGATGGCGGACGCAGCTTTGTCGAAAATCCCACTGTTAAAGTTACTCTTCCTGGCGGCAAAGTGGAAACAAAACCAGCGCCAGCCATTGCTTATACCCATATCCGTTTGCAGATTCCAT
Source organism: Nostoc sp. NMS2 (assembly GCF_017115105.1). Taxonomy (GTDB): domain Bacteria; phylum Cyanobacteriota; class Cyanobacteriia; order Cyanobacteriales; family Nostocaceae; genus Nostoc. The sequence continues at coordinate 58,016 of NZ_JABXKH010000178.1, read as the reverse complement.
CAGTTGCAGCCAAGACAACAGTTAAGGCGACTTATCAAACTCAAGTGCGCTGATTGGGACGCAGGGACACGCGCGTCCCTGACTCGCAAAAGAGCCGCAATGAACCGCATTTGCAGGTTTCGCCTGGAAACGAGATTTTAAGAGAGTTTTGGCTTAACTGAATTTCCACAAATAAATAAGTGCTTTTATTAACAACAAGCTTGACATTTCAGAGGAGATGTGTGCAGTGAGCCGTCCTCAAAACCAAAAGCAAATTACTTCTAGCAGTAGCTGGTGGCGACGGTTAACAGCTACTGTTCTTCTGGGAAGTTTTTTGCATACTGCTATATCTATGCCAGCGATCGCGCAACAGACTAACAGTCTGGGTGCGTCTTTGCCATTAATAAATCAAGCTACTTATACTTATACAGACTCTGCTACTAATGATAAATATCAAGGAACCTCTAGTCAGCTGAATGTTAGTCTTAACCCATTAGTTGACCCATTGGGACGGATTTTAGGTTGCGCTGGTACTATTTTACCTGACTATACAGGTTTTTCGGTTGGGGTATACGAACCTAACGCAAGCGACCCAACGGGAACAGAATTAGGCAGCTTGGTTGTTTTGACTCGAACAGAGTTCCCAGATATTCCTAATAACAACGTTCCTGGCGGTAAGTCGCCAAATACCGAGAATAGTAACCCCTATTTCGTTACAAATAATCCTGCGGGTGTCTATAATTTCTTACTCGATCCGAGTAAGGGTCAAACTGATCCAGGTAGAACCTATATTTTTGTAGTTAATGCACCGCCAAATTCTATCTATAAACAACGGCGGATCAAGATTGAAATCCTTGGTAGCACTGGCACACAAGGTAATAATGTCGTGCGATATGTTGCTACTTCTCTAGATGGTCAACCAATCAGTGTGACAGGCGAAACCAGGGTAGAGCAAACAGTTGTTTTAGTTCCTAATGCAGAAGTAGTAGGACTGGACTTATTAGCCTTTGAATTTAGTACAAATTTGTGCCAAGCCAACCAGTTGCAGCTCGTCAAAACAGGCGATCGCGCTGCTGCTGAACCTGGAGATACAGTAATCTACCGCCTGTCTGTAAAAAATCTTGCTGATGCTGGTTTGAATAATGTATTTGTCACCGACAACCTACCTTTAGGATTCCAGTTTTTGCCGAAATCTGTGCGGGGAGAGTTGGACGGTCAACCAGTGACTATCACCTCAGAACGCAATGGTAATACAGTGACATTCCGCACAGATGTAACGATTCCCACAGAGAAAATTCTGAATATTGTCTACGCTGCTCAACTAACAGCCGATGCGGTGCGTGGTAATGGTCGTAATAGTGCGATCGTGAATGCCCAACGAACTGATAACCGTTTTAGCACCAAGGATGGCCCCGCAACGCACCAGTTAAAAATTCGTCCAGGAATCGTTTCTGATTGTGGCACTATTATCGGTCGCGTGTTTGTTGATAAAAACTTTGACGGTGAACAACAGCGTGGTGAGCCTGGAGTACCAAATGCAGTGATTTTTCTGGAGGACGGCAACCGGATTACCACTGATCCTAATGGTTTGTTCTCCTTAGCCAATGCCTTACCAGGAAGTCATACGGGTGTACTAGACCTCAGTAGTGTACCGGGTTACACCTTAGCTCCTAACAAAAAATTCCGTGAACGGAATAGCCAATCTCGTCTAGTGCGTTTAGAGCCTGGTGGCTTGGTACGCATGAATTTCGCTGTTACCCCCGCCTTCCAGGAGCCAGTCAAGAAATGAAACCCAGACTGCACCATGCAACTATTTTTAATCTGAAGATGATGGGGGTGATGCCGCTAGCTCTCAGCCTTGTTTTGTATCCTGCCATAGTTAAGGCAGAACCTACAAATGAAAATCTTTTTTTACCCGATTCGCCTTCGCAAGCAGACAAAAATGTCAAAGATCCTGACTTTTCAAGGAATCTGGAAAACCTCTCTCCAAACCTCTCCCCTAAGAGGGGAGAGGCTTTGAATTCTCCCCCTTCCCTTATAGGGAAGGGGGCTAGGGGGTTAGGTTTCGCTTTGGCTGTTGCAGATGATGTGAAAAATCAGATCGAAGTTCAAGCAGATCGGGACAAAGTGCTTGAAAAAAGTATGGATTCAAATTCTCCCCATATTTTGGTAAGTTCCGACGAACTTACCTCAACTTCTACTGATACTTCAATTCCAGATGTTCAGCCAACTGAAAAAATTCCTCCTACTTCCCCGATCTCCACAGGAATAAAATTCCTGATGCCAACGGCTAACAACATTGTGGATGTCCCTGCTACCACAGTGATTGTGCAATTCCCTGTTGGAAGCCAAGTAGAATTACGGGCTAATGGTGTATTAGTAGACCCTTCTTTAGTTGGACGAACAGAAAGCGATGCCAGTACTAACTTAGTAACGCAGACATGGGTTGGTGTCTCGTTAAAAGAAGGTAATAACACCATTTCTGCACAAGTAGTAGGAGGGACAGAACCCCCTATAACGGTGCAAGTCGCAGTCCGGGGAGCGCCACAGAAACTAACCTTAGAAACTGTTGAGTCCCGTATCCCAGCAGATGGACGTTCTACGGCTACAATCCGGGGTCAACTCATCGATGCAAGTGGTAATCGCTCTAATCGTGATGCTGTTATCACCTTGATACCGACTGCTGGCGAGTTTGTTGAGAAAGACTTCAAACCCGATGAACCCGGATTTCAAGTGGAGGTAAAAGGGGGGCAATTTATAGCTACGTTGCGATCGCAACTAAAAGCAGAAACTGTCACAATTCGCGCCATTGCTAATAATTTAGAAGCCTTTACCCAATTACAATTTGAAACGGCACTGCGTCCGAGTTTGGTAACAGGGGTAATAGATTTACGTTTGGGTGCTAGAGGTACAGATTATTACGGCAGTTTCCGTGATTTTCTCCCGCCTGACAAAGATAACGGAACGCAATTAGATTTCCATTCAGCGATATTTGCCACTGGTGCGATCGGAGAATGGTTATTTACAGGCGCATACAACAGTTCTCGTAACCTCAATGAAGATTGCAACTGTGATAATCGCCTGTTTAAAACTTACCAATCTAGTGAGCAAAATTATCCTGTCTATGGCGATAGTTCCACAGTTGATGCCGTCGCTCCTTCCATTGACAGCTTATATCTGCGTCTTGAGCGTTCAACTGGTATCCCTGGCTCCGACCCTGATTATGCCATGTGGGGTGACTACAACACACAAGAATTTGCGCGGCGATCGCAGCAATTTACTTCTATCACCCGTCAACTCCACGGTTTTAAAGCTAATTACAACATAGGTAACTTACAAATTACAGGTTTATATGGCAACCATTTAGAAGGGTTTCAACGTGATACTATTCCTCCCGATGGCACTAGCGGTTATTACTTCCTCTCTCGCAGAATACTACAACCTGGTAGTGAAAATGTCTTTATTGAGTTAGAAGAACTCAATCGTCCTGGGACTGTACTAGAACGGAAACAGCTTAACCGCGGCCCAGACTATGAAATCGACTACGATCGCGGTACCTTATTATTCCGCGAACCCATGCTTCGTACCGATATCGATCAAACCGGACAAGTATTGGTACGCCGGATTATTGTTAGCTATCAATATGACAGCGAAGATTCTGATAGCAATATCTATGCTGGTCGTTTGCAATATAACCTTTCCCGCAAACTTAACCAGGAAAGTTGGATAGGAGCGACTTATGTCCAAGAAAATCAGGGAGTGCGTGACTTTCAACTCTACGGTGCAGATGCGCTGATTTCTTTGGGTAATCAAGGTAGGTTAATCGCAGAATATGCCCATTCCACTAACGATTCTGATGTTGTGGGAAAGGTTCGTGGTGAAGCGTACCGATTAGAAGCTGAGGGACAAATTACTAATGGGATTCAAGGTCGTGCCTATTATCGCTTTGCCGATACAGGTTTTGCTAATAATGCCACCATCAGCTTTGTCCCAGGACAAACCCGTTATGGAGCGCAGGTTACAGCTAAACTGACCTCAAGTACCAATGTTAGGGCGCAGTACGACCACGAAGACAATTTTGGCATTGCTCCCCAACCCTTAGATACCTTTGAAGAACTGTTTGCACCCCGTTATGAGTCCATACCTGGTAGCAAGGTTGATAATTCCCTAACGACGATTTCCGCCGGGATTCAACAACGCCTGGGTAGCGCCACTATTGATGTAGATTGGATTCATCGTCGTCGGGAAGACCGCATCCCTGACAGCGCCTTAAGTAGTAATTCCGATCAATTGCGATCGCATTTTACAGTTCCCATCGCTAAAAACCTGACTTTCCAAGCCCAAAATGAACTCAGCTTATCTTCCCAAAAAGATACTGTTTACCCAGATAGGACTATCTTAGGGTTGAATTGGGCAGTAATTCCTGGTGTAAATGTCAGTCTAGCTCAACAGTTTTATAGTGGCGGTCAATATTCGGGTAATTCCATCACCAGCTTGAGTGTCAACGGTGAACACAAACTCGGTACTGATACCACCTTGACTGGTCGTTACTCAATTTTGGGTGGTGCTAACGAAATGACTACCCAAGGAGCAATTGGTCTAAATAACCGTTGGACTATTGCTTCTGGATTGCGGCTAAATGTTGCTTATGAACACGTATTTGGCAACTTCTTCGGACGAACTGCGGCGGGTCAACAATATGCCCAACCCTTCGCTTTTGGTCAATCAGCATCTGCGATCGGATTTGATGGTGGCGATAGTTACAGCGTGGGGCTAGAATACAGCGATAATCCGCAGTTCCAAGCCAGCGCTCGTTACGAACATCGTTCTTCTTCTGGGGGTAGCAATACAGTAATTACCGCAGGTGCTGCGGGTAAAATTTCTCCCGCTCTCACAGCCTTGGTACGTTATCAACAAGCTGGTTCATCCAATCAAAAGCTTTCAGGACTGGGAGATACAGCTACTTTGAAGTTGGGACTAGCTTATCGTGACCCTAATAGCGATAAATTTAATGCCTTATTGCGTTATGAATATCGTAAAAATCCATCAACTATCCCTGACACCATCCTCTTAGGTAGTGGTACGGGTTCCGAAGACCATACTTTTGCTTTAGAAACTATTTACGCCCCTAACTGGCAATGGGAATTCTACGGTAAGTATGCTTTGCGTAACAGTACTTCTTATTTAGCTAACGATTTAGCTGGTACAAGTATGGTTAATCTGGGTCAATTACGCGCTACCTATCGTTTGGGATATAGCTGGGATTTGGTGGGTGAAGCTCGTGTAATTAGTCAGTCTAGCTACAGCGAAACAGGCTTTGTTGTAGAAACAGGCTATTACCTCACGCCTAATCTGCGCCTTTCTGCTGGATATGTATTTGGTAAAGTTGATGACCGGGATTTTTCCGGGACACGTTCCGCAGGTGGGGCGTATTTGGGTATCAGCGTCAAACTCAATGAATTGTTTGATGGCTTTGGACAGCAAAAACCAGTGCCACGTCAGCCACAGGAATCTGCAATGAAAACTTTGGTTGGTAAACTCAAGGCTGCAACGAAGGGGATGCAAAAGCGTGAAATATAAAACAGTTATTTGTAGAGATGTTGCAGTGCAACGTCTTTACAAATCATCTATTAAAAAGCGATCGCCACAGTGAATCTGAATACAGATGGTAGATTATCTACGACTTTGGGAAAGCTAAAGACTGAAGATTTGTTTGAGGTTAATCAGCCCTCATTGATGATTATGGTTAGGGTAATCAGCATCTTTATAAAGGTTATTTTATGGTGATTTACTAATGAAGAATTTATGGCAAAATTTTAATATTTTTAGCTGGGGACTGCTCGGTGCGACATTAGTACTTCAACCTACAGTAGCGCAAGCTCAATATATCCAGCGATCGTTCTTAAATCCCGGCTTTGAGTCACCTGGTTTTGGTTCTGCTGGTCAACAATGTTATGTTCAAGTGGATCAAAGCCTGATTCCTGGTTGGAGTACGACTCATGGGTCAGTAAAAGCAGGAACAGGTGACTGTACTGGTTATACATCTCCAGGGTTAGTACCGCTCATTGAGATTTGGACTTCAGGATTTTTGGGTGCTAGTACAGCCACTAATGCAGGGAATCAATTTGCTGAGTTAAATGCTGAACAAGCTTCTGAGTTGTATCAGAATATATGCCTAATTAAAAATGAAACGATCACATTCTCTCTTTTACATCGCGGGCGCTCAAGCTCATCTGTGGCTGATGTTACCAATTTTTTAATTGGACTAAATACTGATCCAACATCAACTGTTTTTGGCAGATTCTCAACAACTAACGATGGGACAGTTACGGTACAACCAATTGCACAGAATGGTGCAACTATTCCTACTGTAAGTAACAATAATGCCGGAAATGGCTGGGTACGATACACTGGCACTGTTCCTTACACTGGTAATTCTGCCACTCAGCCTGTAGGATTTGCAGCTGTTTCCACAGCGGGCGGGGACAATACTATAGGTAACTTTCTTGATGAGGTGCAATTCGCCGGGAAACCAGTGGTTGAGTTTACAGCGAGTTCGGGTGGTGCAGCAGAATCGGAAACTAACCCTACTACCAACCCCCCCAAACTTAGGATTGTTGGTTTAGTGCCAACTGGAGGGATCAGTGTTCCAATTTCTGTCTCTGGTACAGCAGTTTTGGGTACAGACTACAATACAATATCAAACACATCCACTTTTAATATCACTATTCCTGCGGGCAACTACGACGGCAGTGATGCTACTAGTGTCTTTACCATTCCTTTTACTGTTATTAATAACAACGTTCCTCAAGGTGTGAGGACTATTGTATTCAATATAGAACCTTCAACTAGTTTTTTCGCCAGTTCAACAACGACTTGTGGTGGCTCCCCAACGATCGCTTCTAGCTACACAATCTATGATGATGATTTCCTTAGTGGTAAGGTTTGGGATGATGCCGATAATAGCGCTAACAATACTTTTACTAATATCAATACTGGTTCGGAAACTGGCACTAATGCAGGTGGGTTATTAAATGCTATTCTGGTGGATTCTAATAATAAGGTCTTAAAAACAACACCTGTCGCCGCAGATGGGACTTATACTTTTCTCGATGTTCCCTTTAATCAAAGCAACGTTAAAATTATCTTAAGTACAACTACTGGTACAGTAGGTAATACTGCCCCTGCGCCATCTTTACCCTCTAACTGGGTCAACACTAGCCCACTAACGACGGCTACTTTTAATACTTCTACAAACATCTCTAGTAAGGACTTTGGAATTGAGCAGTTGCCCGATACTAACAATGTCAGTGGATCTACAACAACAAATCCAGGGGGAACCAATACTGTACAAGTTCCAACACTATCTGGCACTGACCCGGAAGATGGGAACCTTGGTTCTGGCAACAGTTTCAAGATTGTTAGTCTGCCAACTAATGGGACACTATACTACAACGGTGTAGCTGTGACAGCGAATCAAGTTATTACTAATTACGATCCGACCAAATTAACAGTAGATCCGAATATAGATGGCGCTACAACCATTATTTTTACTGTAGCAGCAGTAGACAAAGCACGCAAGGAAGATCCAACACCTGCTACGGTAACTATGCCATTAACTGCGTCATTAGCTGGCAAACCTCAGTTAATTTTAGTTAAACGCATCACCCGGATTAACAGCCAGAATTTGACTAACATTGTAGATGGTCGCAGCGACGTTTCTCCTAATGCTGCTAACTACGTAGCATCTCCACGTGACACTGATGATGATACTAGTAACACCTGGCCTAGTAGTTACTTGCGCGGATTGATTAACGCTGGGATAGTCAAACCAGGAGATGAGTTAGAGTACACTATCTACTTCCTCTCCAATGGTCTAGGTAATGCAACTAGTGTCCAAATCTGTGATTTAGTTCCTGTCAATACTACTTTTATTCCCACTGCTTTTAATGGTATGACTCCTAATGATGGTGGGATACCAGGAGCAGATCAAGGTATTGCTCTTGGGCTTAGTTCTAGCACTCCTACGGTTTATTTGACTAATGCCCAAGATGCCGATCGCGGACGCTTTTATCTTGCTAACGAGACAGCCCCATCATACTGCGGTACTAACACTAATGGAGCAGTGGTGGTTAATATTACGCGGAGTCCAGATTTACCCAATCTCGTCAAAGATTTTTACGGCTTTGTTCGCTTCCGCGCTAAGGTGAAGTAGCTTTGAGAAAGAAAAAAGGTTAAATATAAGGTTCCCTTTCCCCCTTAACCTTTCCCCGTCTTTTTTATACTGGCATGGATTGTCTGACTTCAACTGGTTCACCTGTCAAACTAAAAGGGCGAACTTCGGTAATTTTTACCTTCACTAACTGCCCTTTCAATTCTTTGATGTCGCCACTGAAGAATGTCAGACGATTACCGCCAGTCCGTCCCATCACTTGAGTTTGATCTTTAAGATTTTGGTCTTCTACTAAAACTTCTTCAATGCGTCCAAAGTAACGTTGCGATCGCTCTGCTACTTTCAAGTTTCCTAGATGATTGAGCCTTTGGAGGCGATCGCTTTTAATTTCTTCACTTAGTTGATTTTCCCACAAAGCAGCAGGTGTTCCTGGACGCGGTGAATATGCTGCTGTATTCAACATATCAAAGCCAATATCTTCCACCAGTTTCAGGGTATTTTCAAATTGTGCTTCTGTCTCCCCAGGAAAACCGACAATTGCATCAGCACTAATGGAAGCATCTGGCATATACCGCCGAATAGTATCGACAATCCGGCGATATTTTTCATGGGTATAACCCCGCGCCATCGCCTTCAAAAGCTCATTATCCCCAGATTGAAAGGGAATGTGGAAGTGTTTGCAGACTTTGGGCAACTCAGCACAAGCCTTAATTAATCTCTCTGTAAAATAACGGGGATGGCTAGTAGCAAATCTTAACCTTTCAATCCCCGGCACATCATGGACGTAATAAAGTAAATCTGTGAAGTTGTGCAGATGCCGGCCTTCTGCTGTTGTTCCTGGTAAATCTCTACCGTAAGCGTCAATATTTTGACCGAGTAGAGTAATTTCCTTGTAACCTTGCCGTCCTAATTCTTCCATTTCAGCCCGGATCGCTGACGGTGTGCGAGATTGTTCGATACCGCGCACATTGGGAACCACGCAATAGGTGCAGCGTTCGTTACAGCCGTAAATTACATTTACCCAAGCTGTGACTTTACTATCCCGTCGCGGCTGGGTGATATCTTCAATAATATGAACTGACTCGGTTGCAACAACTTGGTTGCCTTCAAACACCGACTCCAACAAATCTTTGAGGCGGTTGGCGTGTTGTGGCCCCATTACCAAGTCTAATTCTGGAACTCGTCGCAATAGCGCTTCACCTTCTTGCTGGGCAACACAACCAGCAACTATGAGGGTTAAATCAGGTTGTTCATGCTTGCGTTTCGCTTGTCTGCCAAGGTAAGAATATACTTTTTGCTCGGCATTATCTCGAATTGTGCAAGTATTGTAGAGAATCACATCTGCATTATTTGGATCTTCTGACCATTCAAAGCCCATATCTTCCAAAACGCCAGCCATGCGCTCTGAGTCAGCTTTATTCATCTGACAACCGAAGGTAGTGATGTGATAATGGCGTTTAGAAGTGGTCATGTTGCTTAGTTAACCAGTTAGAGTGAGGTTATTCTTTAGCCTCAAAGTCAACTTTATCATAAATATCTGATAGAGGGATTTGAAATTGAACAGAGGATAGTGTTAAGATACTAGTCTCTTCTTCATGCTCTGAAAAAATCCATTTATTTTCGTCAGTTTTAGAATACTGTTCAACATGATTTTTGTACTGATCGATCAGAACATATTCCTGAAAACTGGGGATGGTGCGATATGCCGCAAATTTTTCATCTCTATCATAGCTTCTGGTAGATTTGGATAGCACTTCACAAATCACTAAGGGATTAGTAATTGTATCTGTACGTCCCTCAGAAAATTCTAATGAACCTGCAACAACCATGACATCAGGATATGTATGAATTCGCTTTTTGGGAATCCATAGACGTTGATCGGTGACGAATACTCGATAAGGTTGTCGCTTTAAGGCAAAATTGAGGGTTGCACTCAGATTAAGAGCTATTTGGTTGTGATTTGGTGTTCCACCCGTCATTGGTATAATTTGACCATCTATATATTCATGACGATACTCGGAAATGACTTCTAGTTCTAGGTATTCTGTAGGAGAATAATGGCGTTTTTCTTGTAATTGCATAGGGCAAGGCTCTTTGGGATTTTTGATTTTGCATTGACCAGATGCGAAAAATTTATGTCTGATCAATAGGGTTGTTTTTTTAACGCAAAGGAACGCTAAGGGAAACGCAGAGGAAACGCGGAGGGTTTGTTAGGCTGAGTTCCAAGTGCCGTGGAAGCTGTGAGGGATGACGCTGGGTAATGCTAGTTTGCAAAGGGGTTCGGCATCCAGGCGATCGCTATCAAATACCCAAACTTCGCTACTATGAGAATTACCATCGTAGACTACGGTTAGTACCCAACTTTGTGAATGGTTTTGGGTGTTTTGGGCGTGGATGGGTTCTGAAGGATAACGGTTTTCTCCAAAGTCTGCTTCGGTGAGGGTTTCGGTTTTGTTGTCGAAGCGAGCGATCGCATTTACTACTTCTTGGCTAATATCTGTTTCTAAACGGAATGTTGACATATATGTGTACCGAGAAGCTTGTCCTACGTTTTGCTGTGGTACATTCGGAAATTCACAATGTCTGTTTAATAGTTGCTGAATTGACGTAATTTTGCCAGTTTGGGGATGCAGATGAACTCGCGTTAGTGTACTTTTTGCTGGGGTGTGAGTCTCACCTGTAGCTACTTCCTTGAGATATTGGTTAGTTTGAAAATCTTCATAACGGGCAATATCTACAATTACTGAACCGCTAGCATCTACATAACCGTTAGCAAAATGCCATTGGAACCAAGGTTCGGTTTCTCCACGACTCACCACAGATAAGGTTTCTCTGTCAATAACTAAAATCTGAGTTCCTAATTTAGGTTGCCACTCTAGCGAATCACTATAGTTGTTTATCCCTATTAGCACGGGTAAGACATTCAACCGCACTGGCGGAAGGAAAAATACAAGATACTGTCCTGCTAAAACAAAATCATGCACAAATGGTACACCATCTAGCTGGTATGCGGCTTGTTGGATAATTCGCCCAGTCGAATCGCTTTTATAAATATTCAGCGTTGCATTTTGTCCAGGGCTGATGCCAAAGTTAAAAATCTCCCCTGTTTGCTCGTCACGTTTATAATGTGCAGAATAGTTTAATCCTTTAGTTAACCCCCCTAAATCATCTTCGCCCAAAGTTTCTAAAGTTTGTAAATCGAGGGCGTGGGGTTTACCACCTTCCCAGAGTGCCAAAAGTTTATCTGGAAGTGCTAGCACTGAAGTATTGGCAGCATTCTTAATGGGCTTTTGCCATTGATTCCAAATTGGCCCTGGTGCAGTCATGCCATAATTGCCGTAGAGTAGTTTACCTGCTGCGGCTTCTTCTTGATAGCCAGAGGTTTGCACGTAGCGATAAACCCCGGTTGCAACTGCATCAGTAAAATTTATAGCAAGAATTGCCCCATCTCCATCAAACCAGTGTCCTGTGTAAATGCCACCACGTTCTAGGCGTGCGGGGCCATTGCGGTAAAGTGTGCCACGCAAGCCATCTGGGATTTTGCCAGAGATAATTGGCAGTTGCGTAGGGGGAAATTCTTTTGCTGGTTCTGCGTTAGCGAAGCTCACCGAAGGTATCGCACCTGCCCACGCTTTTGTTATTGACTTTTGGCTAATGGTATGCATATTAAATTATTGCTTGATAAATTATCGATGTACATACCTGCATTCTTACATTTTCATCTTTGATGCAGTTTTTTAAATGATATTACTCGTTAACTGAGCTAGCTCATAGTAACCAATAGGAATAATCACTAAAGTGAAGTCAATCAACATTCTAAGTGGTTCAAAAAACTATGGTTAGCCAACAAACAATAGATATCGTCAAATTTACAGTACCTATTTTGAAAAAGAACGGTCAGCAAATCACAACTCGGATGTATGAAATTATGTTTCAAAACCATCCAGAAATCAAAGAACAATTTAGTATGTCTGCTCAAGCAGATGGTTCTCAGCCTGCGAGATTAGCTACAGCAGTTTATAGCTATGCTAACCAAATTGATAATTTGCCTGCTTTAAAGTCGATGGTAGAGAAGATTGCCCATCGCCATGTGCAGACTCATGTTACACCAGAGCAATATCCTATTGTCGGAGAAAGTTTACTGCAAGCCATGAAAGATGTTTTGGGAGAAGCTGCTACAGAAGAAGTGATGGCAGCTTGGACTGAAGCTTATCAGGCATTATCTGAAGTGTTCATTCACAAAGAACATGACATATACATGGGTGAAGAGAAAAAACCACAGCTTTTGCATTCCTAACCACAAAACTTAGTGTGATAACGACAGAACTTAGTAGAGCATTTCATTAATTCCTAGCAAATTAAATTTGGCAATATCCTACAATGCCAATGCATCGCGATACATTGTTAATGCGTCCCTCTGCAATGCCAATGCATCCCGATGCATTGTTAATGTCTCCCTCTGCAATGCCAATGCATTCCGATGCATTGTTAATGCGTCTTTCTGCAATGCCAATGCATCCCCCTGCATTAAAAACGCTACGCTTTATATGGAAAACTGTACTAAGCGTTCCAGAATAATCATTAATAACTTCAGAAGCTCTAACTCTTGGGAGCTTAAGCACTGGTTATCTCAAATGTGGTTAGCAACCGACGAGGTGCTGTCTCAGAAAGTGGGAATTCTTCTAAATAAAGTTCCGCTGCTTCTTGCAAATTTGCTTCGCTTCTTCTATCGTCTCTCCTTGGCTGGCGGTTCCCACCTCTGGACATTCAGCTACATAAACATCCTCTTCCCAGTGCAAGATTGCTGTAAAGGTTAGAGTTTTTGTATCCTTAGCCTGTTGTAATGAACTCATGGAGCGTTTATCTGGCTATCTTTTCATTTTTCTATTGTTGCTTAACTATCTGGAACCAACAACATCCGCGCTTCAATTGCTTCCCAGGTTTGGGGCGACACCCGCACTGCTGCTTGTTTGCACTGGATGATGAGGTGATTTGCGTAGAGATAATCGCCGAGTGCTTTTGCTTCTTCCTCAGATAAGTTGATCATTTCTGGGGTGAGATGGAAAGCATTGAGTAAGGTTTCTTGAAGGCGTTTAGCAAATGCTCGATGTACTTCCTTTGGCTGTTTATCATCAGGAAGTGTAGCTTTAAGTGCTTCTAGTTGAGCAATCAGCACAGTAAAGTTGATGTTGTTGAAGATTTTTAATTTTTCCAGTTCACGAGAGTAGTTGATAGCTTTGGCGTAGGCGTAGGCGTACGTAGGCTTCGGCGTAGGCGTAGGCGTTGGCGATGGCGTTGGCGATGGCGTAGGCTTCGGCGTAGGCGTTGGCGATGGCGTAGGCTTCGGCGTAGGCTTCGGCTTCGGCGTTGGTGTAGGCTTCGGCGTTGGCGTTGGCGATGGCGTTGGCGATGGCGTTGGCGATGGCGTTGGCTTCGGCGATGGCGATCGCAACTGCACGTTTACCCACAGGTTTAAAATCCCCTGGCGATCCAACTGTTACCTGTTCTGCCCAGCTTAATAAAGCTTGTAACTTCGGAGTGTTAATATACTTTTGCGCTTCCTTTTCCATCAACAACAGCAAATTATCTGCACCACCGCGCATTAACCCAGCTACTAACAAAAACACCTCTTTCCAACGTTGATCTGTCAGGTGTTCAGTAACTAACTTCTCAACTTGCCGATGGTCATCAATATATTGTGCTGTTAAATATTCTTGTAGAGTCAGATGAGAGAAAGAAAAGACATCCTCGGCCCGTTCTACCAAAATCCCTTGTTGAATAGCGATCGCATCCAGCACTGATTCTCCATTTAAATGCTGAGGTGCATTCAGATTACTTGCTAAAAATGTTTTAATTTGCTGAACAATATCGCGTTGTGAAAAGAATAGCCTGTCAGACTCAAAACCTGTATAAGCAATCTCTGATAGTAATAACTCTTCTAATTCTGTATGCAGTCCTTGATAAATCTCTTCTCTGAGAATTCGTTTTTCTGATGCCCACTCTTCTAGCAATATCCGCAGTGCCTTTCGGTAAAGAACACTGCGATTATCTGGAAAACTTTGGGAACGGTCATAAACTAAACACAGAAATGTCAGCAATAAAGGTGTATGCGCCAACTCTTTTGCAGCTTCATGTTCTGGCTTTTGCAGTAACTCCCAACATTTCTCGCCTGTTTTCGCCTGTTTGTCTGCTTCACCATGAAACCAGCTATAAATAAATTGCAGAATTTGATCGTTATCAAAATCTGCCATTCCCACATCGCTAAAGCGGCGAAAACTGCTGCGATAAGCCGCCGTGCGACAGGAGGCAATGAAACGATTTTTATTGTACTTATCAACAAAGTTCTGAATTTCGCTAATTGCCTCAGTCAAATTTTTTGTTGGTACTTCATCTAAACCATCCAGCAAAATTAGTAACTTACCTTCTTCTAAAGCTTTGGCTGTAAATTTATCATGTGATGGAAAACCGCAGATGCGAAACTCTTCAGCAATAAACGTTTTAATATCGATATTGCCAGATGCAAACCTTTTCAATTCGATAAAAACTGGAATGCAGGCGTGTTTAAACCCTCCTTTTTTACCTTTGAGCGCTTCTAGTCCCATCTTCCGCACAAATGTAGATTTTCCTGCACCAGGGCCACCAAGCACCATCAGATATTGCTTATCATTAGCAACTTTAATTCCTGCTTGTTTTTTACCATCGTGATATTGAAAACTTCGGCTTTTAGCTTGGCGATAGACTTCTTCTAAATTCTCAATAGATTCAAAACTACGGATAGCATCATCACCTAAAAACTGTACTGCTGTATAGACCGATTCCAGCTTGACAGGTTCACGCATTCCCAATACTTTGAGAATGCCATGCCGTCTTTCGTAGTTCTGGACATATTCTTTTGATGCGGTAAAAATTATCTCCCTAGTTTTTTCGTCCAGGGTTTTACCAAATATTCCTAGAACCTTACCGCCACCTCCCCAAAGGATTTGGAAAATCGGAACTGCTAAACCGCTAACGGCTTGTGCGGCGAAAGATTCTATTCCTGTCATAAGATTATCAGTAAATATGTTTAAAAATTAAAGCAAAGTCGTATTATCCAACTCTAAGCTCTATTATGACAACTACATCAAGCTTCAATTCCTGGGTTATCTGTCCCCAACCAAATCCGCAAGCAAACTTGCGTTTATTCTGCTTCCCCTACGCTGGTGGTAGCGCGGCAATTTTTCGCACTTGGCCTAATAATCTACCGAGTAATGTCGAAGTCTGTGCTGTGGAATATCCGGGACGGGGAAGACAGATTAAGTCATCACCCTTGACGCGATTGGAACCTCTTGTGGAAGCGATCGCTCCAGTTCTCATGCCATACTTAGACAAACCATTCGCCTTCTTCGGTCACAGTATGGGCGGATTAGTTAGCTTCGAGTTGACCCGTCTACTTCGCTCTCAATATAATCTTGCTCCCTTTCACCTTTTCTTCTCCGCTCGTCGCGCTCCGCAATTGCCACCCATCAAACCACCCCTCCACATCCTATCAGACCATGATTTGCAGGACGAGCTACGCAGTCTTAACGGTACACCCAAAGCCGTGCTAGAAAGCGAAGAACTAATGCAGATATTTCTCCCGATTTTGCGGGCAGATTTTGCGGTTCTAGAAACTTATATTTACACTCCAAAGCAGCCACTGGAGTCTCCTATTACTATTTTTGGTGGTTTGCAAGACCAAGACGTTAGTCATGAAGCTTTGCAAGCATGGAGAGAACAGACTATCGCTGCATTCTCATTACATGAGTTCAACGGCGACCACTTTTTTATCCATTCACACCAAGAATTATTATTTAAACTTATATCTCAAGAATTGCAGATGCGTAAGCGTAGCTGATAGTAAGTAGGTCGGCGCAATTAAAAACTGGCTAAGGCTGTCATTTGTCCTTTGTCATTGGTCATTAAACCTCATCTATGTTGAAACCTAGAGTTTTTTAAAAGATATATTTATGTAGGTTGGGTGGAGTGAAACGCAACCCAACATTATCACCAAATTTTATGTTGGGTTACGCTATCGCTGCACCCAACCTACAAAACTTGATTTTTTCGCGCTATAGCGGTTCCCACTCAGATGCGGTACAAAATTATATCGCAAAGTGTAGGGGCAATTCATGAATTGCCCCTACGGCTGTACCTCACGTGAACGAGAACTGCTATAACTTACTTAGTCATTAGATAAAAAGGAGTTAGGAGTCAGAATATAGAATTTTCCTGACTCTCTGAACTTCTGATGTACAATATTTCTACTTTTTATTTTTGGGTAGCGATCGCTAACTTTGCCCCTTCAACTTTACGAACCCGATCCATTACCGCTACTACTCGACCATAATCAACTTTTTCATCGGCATTAATAATCACCAACACATCTGGGTTAGAACCAACTAAAGCGCGTATTTGCTCTGTCAAATCATCAACTGCAATTGGTTTACGATTCAGACTTATCTGTTCTTTGTCATCTACCGTAATGGTAATTTTAGTGGGAACTTGCTGTTGTTTCGCTGTACTGGCCTTCGGTAAATTTACTGGCAAACCTTCTGAGCGAGTTAAAAACAGAGTTGACATGATAAAAAATGTCAAAATTGCAAAAATCACATCAATCATCGGCACGATGTTGATCTGTAATGGAAGTTCTGGCTCATCTGGTAGACGCATAAGTTTTTTCTCCTCTTTCATAACGACGGCGGTAGAGTAATTCTAACTGTCCCCCATACTCCTGAATTAATGCAATTTGCCTTTGATACAATCCCCGGAAGGTATTGGCAAACATGAGTATGAATATAGCAACTATCAATCCTGATGCTGTTGATACCAAAGCTTCACTAATCCCAGAGGTAACATTTGTCGTTTTGCTACCTCCTACGTCACCAAGATTTAGAGAAGCAAAGGAGGCTATCAATCCTAATACTGTGCCGAGAAGACCCAACAGTGGTGCCAGACTAATGATTGTCTCGAAAATGTTTTGGAAACGTTTTAACACAGGTATCTCAGCCTGCGATTCGCTTTCTAACGCCAAACGAAATTCCTCTGGATTTGGCTCTTCCAATTCTAAAGCGGCAAGAAAAATGCGGGCGAGTGGCAAATCTGCATTTTTCTGAAGTTTATCCATTGCACCGACAACATTATCAAGTCGGTAGAGATTCAAAACATCTCTCACCACCCGGTTTTGACGCTTATTAATCCGTACCCAAAAACTGATCCGTTCGATAATCAGTGCCACACCCAATACTGAAAACGCCAACAGGGGCCACATGACCACACCGCCTGCTGCAAACAAATTCTGAATTCCCATGTAGTGCCTCTATCACGTCATCCACAATACAAAATCAGACTACCAGAATCTAGTTCAAAACTGAAACTTTTTCTCAATAAAATATAAAATATAATGATAATTTTTTCAAATGTGCATATCATGATTTTTATTTAATTGTTTGTTCGTTTTATATAAATTAATTTAATTGAAATAAAAATTAATTTTGTCCAAAAACCATGATACAAAAAGATATTCGGCGTTGCTGAATTAAGGGATGATTCTTGTGGGGTGGGCATCCTGCCCGCCCGGAAATACAAGAGACGCTCATGTTGCCCATCCCACAAAAATAGTAAAATCATCCTGCAAATATGCAACGCCAGATATTCTTGCTAGTACAGGGTTCCGTAACGATATTCCAAATAATTTTAATTGTTTACTTGATATTTGTAACCTTGCATTCTAAGATATCTAAGTTAGTGAGAATAGGTGGCAATAGCTATGAGCTTTTCTGGCATTACTGTCGAGCAACGTTCCAAAGAAGTTGAGGCTCTCAAGTCTTTTCTGACTTACAGTCTGATCGGTTCACTGGCGCTGCATATCGGCGTACTGTCATCAGGCATAGGTAATTATTTGACGAGAGTGCCGAAAGGAGAGGATGAAGCGATAGAAGTAGCGATCGTGGATTCTCCGACTGCGGAACCAGAAAAATCAGTTGAAAAAATTCCAGAAGAACCCAAAAAAGAACCTGAAGTTGTTCAAAAACAATCTATAGAAACTACACCAGTACAAAAACCAGTACAAGAATTTATTGAAAGATCAACAATTCAACCAGTTCAACAACAACCGCAACAAACTATTCAAAACCCACAGCCAGTTCAACAACAACCACAACAAACTACTCAAAACCCACAGCCAGCAAATAGAGAAATTGCTCCCAAACCAGAAATCCCTGTGACAACTGTTGCTCCTCAGAGTGGTGGTGGAGGTGGCAGTGGCGGCTCTGGTGTTGGTTTAGGCTCAGGTAGTGGTATTGCTGTAGGTACAAGCAGTGGTAGTGGCACTGGTGGAGGAGCTGGCACTGGCACTGGCGGTGGTATTGGCTCTGGCACTGGTAGTGGTATTGGCACTGGTAGTGGTATTGGCAGTGGCATCGGTAATGGTATTGGCTCTGGTACTGGCAGTGGTATTGGCAATCAAACAGGAAATCGTCAGGCAGTAGCAACAGCGCCAATAGCGCCAACACCTCCAAAAATTAACAGTTCAGGTAATGGTAATGGTCGTGCAGCCTGCCGCGAATGTAATGCCAAATATCCAGAGGCGGCAAGACGGCGAGGAGTTGAAGGCAGAGTAGAAGTAGCTGTCGATACTGATGCACAAGGTAATGTTACTAATGTGCGGGTTGCTCGCTCCAGTGGAAACCGGGATTTGGACGAAGAAACAGCCAGACAAGCGCGTGAGTGGAAATTAAAACCCGCAGAAGGTGGTAGACAAGGGGTATCAATAGCCACTGAATTTGCCATACAAGGTTCACGGCGATCGCGCCAAGTTCAAGAACGGAAAAGACAAAGAGAAGCAGAAGAGAGAACTCAACAGACAACGGCTGCTAACTCCACACAAGAAGCGCCAAAACGTAGGCGTAGAGAGTTGACACCTTCATCTAATGAAGCTAGAGCTACAAGACCAGCAATATCTGGATTTAGTAGACGATTGGAACCTCAAACAGGGGAAAGTACTGCTAGCACAAATCGCAATCAAGGAACTGCTAGAGAATCTTTACGCCGCATCCGGCGTGAGCGAACTGCTAACGATTCATCACAAAAGCCACAACCAACCGCAAATAGGCGGCGGCGAAGAGATAATAGCCAGAACAAGTTGCGGGACTCTTTGCGCCGTTTACGCCCACAACCTCAATCGCAACCTGCTGCACCGCCTGTTACAAGTCAGGAGTAGAGATGTAATAGTGTTATGTCTCTAGAAGGATGTAGGATTTCCTAATTTTTTGTGAGCATTTTAGAAGGTACGGTTATTGCGATCGCACATTGCTATAAAACCGAACCTACTCAACTTGAAGGTTGATTTAGTCTAATAACTAGGAAGCTTGAGATTAAGCTTTGTGCAATTTCAGATTGCTTAACAACTCATTTGATCGGCTGTTCGCAACCTAAGAAGCTTGAGATTGAGCCTTCTAAGACTAAATAGTTCATCTTAGAGGTAAGAATTATGGCACTGATGCGTTGGAACCCATTCCGGGATATTGAACGTTTAGAACCATTTCGGGATAGTGAACCTTGGGAACCATTCCGAGAAATCGACACCTTGCAAAGGCAAATGAATCGCTTGTTTGACAGATTGATCCCAACTACTGATGGTGGTGAAAGGTCTGGATTTATATTTAGTCCTGCTGTTGAACTAGAAGAAACTGATGATGCAATTCACTTGAAACTAGAAATACCTGGTCTAGAAGCAAAAGATATCAATGTAGAAGCAACTCCCGAATCAATTTTGATTAGCGGTGAGCGTAAGACTGAAATCAAGACTGAAGAAAACGGTATTACTCGGTCTGAGTTCCGTTATGGTAAATTTCAGAGGGTAATCCCCTTACCTTCCCAAATTCAAAATGACAAAGTGCAAGCTGAGTATAAAAATGGTATTCTCCACTTAACTTTGCCGAAGGCGGAATCAGAAAAACATAAAGCCGTCAAAATCAATCTGGGTTAATTCAATTAAACATTCATGAGTTTTGGACTTTCTCTTCTATTTTGATTAGCAATGAGAACCGCCTTCTGAAAAACGGGAGGCGGTTCTTCTTTATACATAAATTGCTTTGCTACTCCTCACCCCTCTACTATGGGGAAGAGGGCTTAAAAGTGGTCTACTTTATATAATTGGCAATTATACACACTGGTAATAACTTGATTTTCCCATCAATAAAATATCGAAAGTGCATCACGTCAGGCAAAAGCAGCTAGTTATAGGCAGTGGGAATTATGTTCACAATCAAGCATCATAGGAATGGTGGTAGTTTTTGCCGATCATCAACTATATGCTGAGATGATAGTCAATGGCTAACTCTCAAGTTGCTCGTCTGTACTTTATGTTCAATGTCAAATTCACTGATTTGAATAAAACTTCTACATAAACACACACTGATGCAGTTTGATTTGCTTGAATAGCTATATTGGACATTGATCCGAAGGCAATTCACAATCCTGATTATGGCAAGTAAATTCATTGATGTTAGGGAATACACTGTCAGGGCGCACAAAAGACAGATTCATACTCGTGTTTTCCAGTTTGTCTGTAAAGAGTGTAACGATCTGACAAAACGCGAGACGTTCGGGCCTCGACCTTTATATTGTGAGAGATGTCGCCCTCCCCAAGCACCGAAGAAATCCCAACCAACATCTCAGAAAGCAAAACCCAGACCAATGTCTTACAAAAGTGACATCGATTTAAATTGATTGAAGCCTTATGACTCAAAATGGACAATTAGAACCACCTCCGGGCACTTTTCTCTCCCCATTGTTGGAATTACGAGACTATTATGCTCGCCTCACAGAAGAGTATGAACGCCTTTTTGTGCAGGCGCGATCGCAACTCGATCATGTAGAAGCGTTGTTGTCTAACTGGTCTTTTTCTGATGCTAACGAGCAGATATCAAGACTGGCGGGGGTTGACGAAGCCTCAAATGTTTCCCAAGAAAGCCCTCTGCTGTTTTTAGCACCCCTTGATGACATCGACGAAATCAACTTGGTGGAGTCTCTACAGTCAGAACCCACAGATTCGGATCGGGTTGAGATCGATAATTCCTTTTCTGCTGCTGTTGATACAAAAGAAAGAAAACTTCCAACTACATCGCCAGATGCAAAGATAGTCCCAGAGAACAACGATAGTTCAACGAGGGTGGCAGAAATCCCCATGCTACCCCAGTATAATCACGCAATCTCCCGAATGGAAGCCATCAAACAGCTATTGCAAGAGCAGATAGGCACCGTCTGCCATATCGATTTTATCGTGCGATCGCTTTATGGAGAGTTAGATTCCAATTTATTCAAAGTAGTTAAAGGTAGGGTTCAATCTTCCCTTACCCAAGGTAGAGAAAGGAATTACTGGGTAACTATTCCCGATGAGCCAGGTTGTTATACTCTGGATTTAAATTTGGTAGCCCCCAGTAAACGCAATGGTGCTTCTAGAAACAAAAATAAGAATTTTGTACCGCCGGCAAAAACAGTACCGATGCTCAAAGCCTTTGAGGGTCAATTCTTAATTGATGCTCTCACCTCTCTGTTTGAAGAAAATCCAGGTAAAGTTTTCAGCGTTGCTGAAGTCATCGCCGGAATTTATGGAGAACTAGATTCTCAGCAAATTAGAGAGATCAAAAATAAGGTGTTGAATGAATTATCTAGAGGCTATCGGACAGGCAGATTCTCTAGGGTTCCTAACGAAATCGGCTTCTATACTTGGGACTCCAATCTGATATTGAAGGCTCGTTAAATGGGCATTGGGAAAGAGGCAGGGGGCAGGGAAGCAGGGGGCAAGGGGGAGAATACAAAATTACTCTTTCCCCTCTGCTCCCTTCCCCTCGCCTATCCCAAAAACAGCTTGTATGCCGGATTTTTATTCTCATCCCAATAGCGATAACCCAGGTTGTCGAGGAAAGCTTGCCACTCTTCCATCTCGTAAGGAGGAACCTGGATACCAACAACGATTCGTCCGTAATCTGCGCCGTTGTTGCGGTAGTGAAAAAGACTAATATTCCAGTCTGGACTCATGGAAGTCACAAACTTCATCAATGCACCGGGACGTTCGGGAAACTCAAAACGATAGAGCAATTCATTGTGAGCCAGGGGAGAGTGCCCACCCACCATGTGCCGCAGATGTAATTTGGTTAGTTCGTCGTCTGTTAAATCAAGGGTTTCAAATCCCTGAGCTTCAAAGGTTTCTACCATCTTTGCAGCATCAGCACGGTTTTGAATTTGCACACCTACAAAAATATGGGCTGTTTTTTCATCGGCAATGCGATAATTAAACTCGGTAAGATTGCGGTTGCCAATACATTCACAAAACTGGCGAATACTTCCCCGTTCTTCAGGAATTGTAACTGCAAAGATCGCTTCCCGACGTTCGCCCAACTGGGCGCGTTCTGCCACAAAGCGGAGACGATCAAAATTCATGTTTGCACCACAGGCTACAGCAATTAAGGTTTGTCCCTCAATTTGTTCTCGTTCTGCGTAGGCTTTGGCAGCTGCGATCGCTAATGCACCGGCTGGCTCTAAAATTGATCGCGTATCCTCAAACACGTCTTTAATCGCAGCACAAGTATCATCAGTATCCACCAGAATAATTTCATCCACATACTGCTGACATAAACGGAAGGTTTCTTCACCTACTTCTCGCACTGCCACGCCATCAGCAAATAACCCCACTTGAGACAAACGCACCCGATGTCCAGCTTTTAGCGATTGAGACATCGCATCAGCATCTACTGGTTCAACGCCAATAATCTTGATTTCAGGACGCAATCGTTTCACATAAGCCCCAATCCCAGAAATCAATCCGCCACCTCCAATTGCGACAAAAATTGCATGGATGGGTTGCTGATATTGTCGTAAAATTTCCATCCCGATAGTTCCCTGTCCAGCAATTACATGAGGGTCGTCAAAGGGATGAATAAAGGTCAAACCTTTTTCCACTTCTAATTCACGGGCATAGCTATAAGCATCGTCGTAGGTGTTTCCATGTAACACGACTGCTCCACCCCTCATTCTAACTGCGTCCACCTTGACTTGAGGTGTGGTTATTGGCATGACGATAATTGCTTTGGTTCCCAAGCGATTGGCTGCAAGGGCGACTCCTTGAGCATGGTTGCCCGCAGACGCTGCAATTACACCCTGCGCTAATATATCTGGTGGCAATTGCACCATTTTGTTATAAGCACCCCGCAGTTTAAAGGAAAATACTGACTGCATATCCTCACGTTTCAACAGCAGTTGATTATTCAACCGCGCAGACAAATTTGGTGCATACTCAAGTGGTGTTTCCTGGGCAACATCATATACACGGGCAGTCAGGATTTGGATGAGGTAGTCGCAATACATGGGTGTCAAGGTGTTAGCAAATGCCGGATGAAAACTAATTTTACGTTACAAGCGATCGCACTGATTTTATTTAATTACACTCTCTCGAAATTTTGAATGAATAAAATTGAAAAATTACTAATCCTTTTGGAAGAGAAACAAGTATCAGTAATTGAATTTTTGTCGTGACTTCCAATTTAGTGCGATCGCTGGTAGGTTCATTTTCAAAGAGTTTTGCCAACTGTCCGAGTATTTAGCTCAACAGAATAAGTATAATGTTGCTTATGAACATAAGTTTTCAATTTATGATAAAGTATGCATAGAAGATTAAATTCGGCTGTGTAGTTTGTTTTTATATATACTTGTATTACAGACCTCTCCGCATCTAAATCTCTGCACCCTCTGATTCTGGAGATATTGTATGTCAATTTACGTTGGTAATCTATCTTATGAGGTTAAAGAAGATGACCTCCGGCAAGTTTTTGCAGAATACGGAACGGTAAAAAATGTTCAATTGCCTATCGACCGAGAAACAGGTCGAATGAGAGGTTTCGGCTTTGTAGAAATGGAATCAGACGCACAAGAAACAGCAGCAATTGAAGCCCTTGATAATGCTGAGTGGATGGGTAGGAGCTTAAAAGTGAATAAAGCCAAACCCAAGACTGATGGAGGCTCCTCTGGCGGTAGAAGGGGTGGTGATGGTGGTTCCTCTCGCCGCTATTAAGGTCTAAAGCTAAGAATTTAGCTCTGAAGTCTTGAGGGCAGATAAAGCGTCTGCCTTTTTTTGCTTTGTTTGACTGGCTAAGAGAAGTTTCTGCAATTGATTATAACTGTCTTTTCTGAAGCCATGCGTTAGCGTAGCTTACCGCAGGTATCGTTTTTGTAATAGGTGTAGCAACCATGAACCCAGAAGCTAAACATATAGTTAGCGAACTAAGGCATAAGTTCTACTCTAACTTTGCTGCTTCTATGAATATGCCGGTGATCATAACTGGTACATCTTATAGTAGTAATTCCCCGATCGCATCTTGGATGGATCGTAGGGAAAGACTGAACTATGTAAATGTATACGCTTATACCGCACCTGATGAATTTGTCCCATTCCGTCCGTTCATTCTTCGACTAGCTATAAACAAGAGTGCTGGGAGAGTGGCGACATTCAGAAAAGGACAAGTTTGCCGAGGTCTTAATTTGATGTGGGACTTTGAATTAACTGTGCTACCAAAAGAAATCTTAGACTTTCTTCCCTGGATAGTTAACTTAGTTGAAGCTCATGACAAAGGTTCGTCCTTATTGCTACAATCGCCACCTCATTCGTTTGAATTAAAAGTGCCAGAGGTTGGTTTCTTGAATAACGCTTGGACTCAGAAAGCTTGGCTTCTTTCAAATTCGACAATATCTTAATACTTGGTGCTTAAGTTACTAGCTAAAAACAACTAAAAATATATATTATTTAATAAAAAAGTAGCGAGCCTACTTTGGTGAATGTCCAAAATATAGCGCTTCTCTGTTGAGTGCAATACAGACCTAACCCCCAGCCCCTTCCCTACAAGGGAAGGGGAGTAAAATTCAAAGCCTCTCTCCTTTTAGGAGAGAGGTCAAAGTGTATTGCTTCCATTCGAGAAGCGCTATATTTGTCAATTTTTAAAACAAAATAGGCAAGTTTGCACGAGTGCTAAAAGATTCTCCTCATTTATCAGCTAATTATGCTAATTGTGCTTTGACATTTTGAGGATTCTAAGTCCCTCGCTTATATTGCGCGACAAGTTTTGCGGTGGGGCTAAAATCCCGCAAAACTTAATTACGAATTACGAATTACGAATTACGAATTATTTTAATGCCTGATAATTAATAAGGCAATCTACAGAGAGCAAACATGCAGACTCTCCAAAAACTCTCCCTCCCAAGCATGGGCTGCGGGACTTGGGCCTGGGGCAACCAACTGCTTTGGGGATATGACGAAAGTATGGATGACCAGTTGCAAGCGGTGTTTAACCTTTGTGTAAACAACGGTGTGACTTTATTTGATACGGGTGATTCTTACGGAACTGGGAGATTGAATGGTCGAAGCGAGTCACTGCTAGGACAATTCAACCGAGAATATATAGGTTCAAACAAAGAAAATATTTGTATTGCGACTAAGCTTGCTGCTTACCCGTGGAGATGGACACGTCAATCAATGGTAAAGGCTTGCAAGTCATCTGCCCAACGCCTGGGAAAAAACGTCGATTTGGTACAGATGCACTGGTCTACAGCAAATTATGCTCCTTGGCAAGAGGGAGGGCTGTTAGATGGTCTTGCCGATTTATATGAGCAAGGACTGGTCAAAGGAGTGGGACTATCCAATTATGGGCCTAAACGGCTTAAGCAAGTGCAGAAAAAGTTTGCTGAACGAGGCGTTCCTATTACTACTCTGCAAGTTCAATACTCTTTGTTGTCTACATATCCTGTCACCCAATTAGGGCTTAAAGACCTTTGTGATGAGTTGGGAATTAAATTGATTGCCTACAGCCCTTTAGCTTTGGGATTACTGACAGGAAAATACTCTGAGCAAGGCCCTTTGCCCAAAGGCATCCGAGGTCTGCTGTTTAGGCAAATATTACCAGGAATGCGTAGGCGTAGCCAGCCGCAGGCATCGCTTTTGGGATGTTTGCGAGAAGTGGCACAGTCCAGAAACAAAACCATGTCACAGGTAGCAATTAATTGGTGCATCTGTAAAGAAACCATTCCTATCCCTGGAGCAAAGAGCGTGGAACAGGCAAGAGAAAACATTGGTGCGTTAGGTTGGCAATTAAATGTCAGCGAGATTGCAGAGTTAGATAAGGCGGCGGCGAATGTAGACAAAAAAATGGTACAAAATATTTTTCAAACTAAGTGAAATTTCCACGTTGCTAAATTTGAAGATGAATCATTGCAAAAACCTGGTTTAAGCCTGAAAATGAAAATGCTTTGATTTTATAGAAGTACCGACAAAAATATCTTAATTATGTCTGATTAACTAGTGATTTATATTACTATTTTTCGATTAAAATATAGTGCTATTTGACCAATAATAGCTTCTATCTAGACTATATACATTCTTGTAATTACGAAGAATATCTTTTTAAAGAGCATTTTTTGAAGACTAAAATTCAGGAGTTATGTCCTAATATTTGGTCTGAGGAACTTGATTTTTAAAGTGTACTAAGAAAGAATGAATATTGAGTCTAACATCTTGTAGACACTCTTGGTGACAACTTAACCTTATCCAATGTCCACAGTCCGCGAAAGCGGACTTTTTTTATGCAATCTCAGAGGATGTTTGAAAAGTCCTCTTGTCGGTATCAAAAGTTTTATATCCCTCTAAATCCCCCGATAAATTGGGGGACTTTGATTCCAGTTCCCCTCCTTGAGTACTAAGGGTTTTAAATTTTATGATGACGAGAGTGATTAAGGAGGGTTAAAGGAGAATAGAATGAGGGGATAATTAGTGATTTGCTTTTATAAGATTAGTAAACTCTTGCAAAGCTTTCTGATACTTTTTTTCAGCTACCCAGAATAAATCATTATGATTTGCCTTCTCAACCCACAAATAAAGTTTTGGCGATATTGCAGCATTAAACAACTTTTCTCCATGAGCAAAAGGAATTATCTCATCTGCTTTGCCATGAATCACTAGTATCGGACATTTTACTTTTTTGATATTGTCCAGATTGGGAAATTTATCAAAAGGTAAAATCCGAAAAGGTACTATTACTTGAAAAGCAGAAATAAACGAACTTTCAATAATTAAGCCAGCTACCGATTTTTGCATTGCTAAGTTTACCGCAGAACCACCGCCAACCGAACGCCCCAAAACTATAATTCTTTCAGGTGATATTTTTAGATTTTCGGTCAAATAATTGTAAGCGCTATTAATATCTTCGTATGCGTGGCTTTCTGTCGCCTTTCCTTGACTTGTACCATAACCACGATAATCATAAGCAAAAACACTAAAACCCCATGCGTGTAATTTTTCTAGTATCTGTCTGATATCTCCTAAATCTTCAGAATTACCATGAGCATAAAGAATAGTGTAATTAGCTTGATTGTTTAATAAATATGTAGCTGAGATATTTGTGTTTTTACCACTTTTTAACTTAATAATTTCTGGATTATCCTGATAACTAGAAGGACGAGACAGAAAAATCATACTATCTGCCCGAAAATATATATATCCAGCAAAAAATATATAAATAAATATGAAAGATTTAAGCAGTCTTTGCCAAGTAAAATCACCAATTAGCAATTTTATAATTTGCTGTTTTTCCATTAGTTTTTATTTCTATTTTGATTTTCGTGCCGATTTGGGCGGTGTTCGGTGTGCGCCAAAGTACTTCTCACTGCGATAGCGCAACCACACCCGCAACACTTGCGGAATCTGCTCTTTTTGTTCTTTGCTCAGGGTATTATAAAGGGCTAATGCGCGATCGCGTTCACCCCGACAAGCAGCGTTGTTGTGAGCATCCCAATAGCTACGGGCTACCCGAATCCGCCGACAGACTTCTTTAATCAGCGCTTCTCCTGTGAGTGGAGCGTCTTGCTTTGCCATACTCAGATGCGATAAATTTCTAATGCCATTGCACTTGTATACAGGTTATGAGTGTTACAGGCTGGTACTTATTTGGGAATACTCTGAATTAGGAGTGATAAGGAAGGCGATCGCGCTAACACTTTTAATTCAAATGTACTATATCACCTTATAACCACTCCTATCTTACAAAAAAGACGTATCAATACTCACTAATCTACCAGGACTAACTAAGATGGGATTTACTGAAGATATTGTCAAGCTGTCTGAACAAGTGCGTAAGCGATTTGACCAAGTTGTTGGCGAAGAAGCTACTAAGATGGCGTTGATTGTTCCTTTTTTGAGCGCTCTTGGCTATGATGTCTATGATCCTAGCGAAGTCATGCCAGAATATGTAGCAGATTTTGCTACTAGAAGAGCGGGACAGTTTGAAAAAGTAGATTACGCCTTAGCTATTAACGGTACTAAAGTTATGCTCGTAGAGGCAAAAGCCCGTGGTCAAAAAGCTGAGGCACATGATGGGCAATTGAGCAAATACTTTAATGCACTTTTGACAACAAAAGTAGCTATTGTCACTAATGGGATTGAGTACCGTTTCTTTACAGACTTGCGTGATAAAAATATCATGGACAAGGAGCCATTTTTTACTTTTAACATCCTTGAATATGATTCCAAAGATATTGATAACCTCAAATTTTTTCATCGTGATAATTTTGAGGTTACAGCTATTACCAACCATGCTGAAGAAATGGTTTATGTAAAAGGTATGACTCAGCTTCTAGGAAATCTTTTACGTTCTCCTTCTGAAGAATTTGTTCGCTTTTTAGTGGCTGAACTCGGTACTGTTGCTCCTAGTTATGAAATTCAAGGTCGAATTACTGGTAAAGTTATTGATAAATTCAGACCAATTGTTAAAAAGTCAATTCAGGGAAGTTTAGTAGAGTTAATGACTCGCTCACTTAGCCAAGAAATAACTCAGCCTGTTGAAATTGAAGTAGAACAAGAGATTGAAGAAGAGGAAAAACAACAAGAATATCAAGAATCTAAAATAGTAACAACGGCTGAAGAAATCGAAGCTTTTGAAAAAATTAAAGCAATTACGAAAACTTTAATGAGTTACAATTTTGAACTCCAATATAAGGATACAGCTTCATACTTTGGTATCAATCTTGGCAAAAGTAATTGGTGGTTTTTGCGACTGTATCTGTCTTCGCAGAAAAAAAGTTTGATTACTCGGCTAAGTCTAGATGAAGTAAAGTCTCTAGTTTCAAACTTTGAAGTGCAGGAAGTAACAGCTTCTCTGGGGGATGCTGCATCAAAAGTAATTATTTCCTCCATTAGTGATTTCGATAAGCTGACACCATTGATTCTCAGATGTTACGAAACAGAAGCAGCCAAGCATTAAACATTCACCCCGGATGTAATCAGAATGGAAAAATCAGCTTAACTCAAGGTATCTAATACAAAACTACACCTACCCAACTATCTTTATGCTGTCTTCCATTCTGAGTTTTGAATATTTGTAGACAAAGACATATTGGGAGTAACAGCATACTCAAAAGATAAAATTATTAAGCTAATTTCTTTCTCAGCTACGATTTTTGCCTGCTAGCAACTTAGCGATCGCAGTACTAATCGGCTAACCTCTAATATTTAGGACAAAAAAAGTGGCTCTGCCATCAGCAGAACCACTAAAGCTTTCGCAAACTTGTTATAAATTAACGAACTGCCCCTTGAGCAGAAACAGTATCAATGGGTTTCATCAGATACAGCCGCAATAACTGCCAGCCATTGGAGATGTAAAGTGGCAGTTTTTGGAAGAATTGCAGGAATTTGGGAGTGTTGGAATTAGCGATCGCTCCCAGCTTCTCATTATTGCTGATACAAGTATCCAATCGCTGATAAAACTCAGGATTCTCTACATCCAGCATCAGAGGGAAAACCCGACCGGCGTTTTCGTTAGTCTTCTGAATTACATGGATGTCGTATTCTCGTGCATCCAATCCCAGGGTGGCGTAAAAGTCCTTGCGTTGGATGTCATTGAGATACATTGTCGCAAATACCGACAACAGGAAGAACCGACTCCACAGCCGTGCTTTCCAATCATTCAATATTTGCGGCTGAGATTTCATGATGGCATCAAAGAAATCGCCGTGACGGTTTTCATCCTGACACCAGTTCTCAAAGAACCGGAAGATTGGATAAACCCGATCTTCGGGATGTGCTTCTAAATGGCGATAAATAGTGATGTAGCGCCAATAACCGATCTTCTCAGAAAGATAAGTAGCGTAAAAGATGAATTTCGGTTTAAAGAAGGTATAATTGCGACTCTTAGTCAAAAACCCTAAATCTAGGGACAGATTAAAGTCCGACAAAGCTTTGTTCAAAAAGCCAGCGTGACGTGCTTCATCCCGTGACATCAGGTTAAAGCACTCTGCCAAGACAGGGCTTTTGCCTTTCAAGCGACGGCCAAGTTCTTTATATAGCAAAAAGCCAGAAAACTCTGCTGTACAAGAACGTTCTAGAAACTCAACGAACAACTTGCGAGTTTCCCCGTCAATATGATCCCAGGATTGGTCAAACTCGGCATCCCGAACAAAGTGATGGCGGTTGTAGTCCGTGCGGAACTCTTCGAGAATGGCTTGTAACTCGTCTTCATTGACGGAGATATCCATCCGCGCCATTTCATCAAAATCGGTAGTATAAAACCGAGGTGTTAACAGGGTTTCTTTTGCCGGGACTTTAATTCCTGGCCGGATCTCTTCAAAGCCTGGTTTTTTGAGGGAATCTACCATGTCTTGATTGCTCTTTCGTCTTTATTATCTTAAGTAGACCCTTCGGGTTCCGCAGTTACTTATGGGGGAAAGCCCCCCTGAGCGGCTGCCTCACCAGAAAGCCAAGGGTAATGTTCTGTTAAAACGTAACAGCCCACAATAATCCAATTGTATAAAGTTCAGTCTACCAAGGTGCGGGTGAGAAATTTGTAAGCAAAAGATTAAGAGTTGCAACAATCATTCAATTGTCATTTGTCCTTTGTCATTGGTCATTTGTCCTTTGTTAAAAACCAATGACCAATGACTAATGACTAATGACTAATTTATACCTAGCCACTTTTGACCGTCCAAGCGCTGAACTAAGCCAAATACTAACAAATCAAGTGTAATTTTGCGCTCATCGATTAAGAATGACTCAAGAGTGCTAGGTTTTTTGCCTTCATTACAGGAAAATCCCTTTTTTCCTTGAATATCTTCTTCGGGGAAATACAGGTTAAACTGACGCACACCTTTTTCTTTCCAACTGCCAATAATTTGCCAGCATTCCTCAGCAGATTCAAAGCCAGTAATTGGCAATTTCTGCTTGGCAAAAGACACCTGTAAATCTTGCACACCTTGTTGAGCGATCGCTTTTTGTAAAGCTGGCAAGTAGTCTTGCTCGATGAACTCTACAAATGGCTTATCTTCAACAGATGGAGCTTTTTCCTTTTTGGCGGCTTTAGCTGCGGCTGCGGGTTTTTCTTCTGTTGCGGCGGCGGCGGGTTTTTCTCGCTTCGGTGATGCAGCAGCTGGTTTAGCAGCTTTCGGATCTGGCGTGTTGGCAGTAGGAATGTCTGTAGCTTCGGGTGAGTCTGTACTAGGAGCGTGTTCTTCAGCCACACTGGGAGCTTGCTGGTCAACACTGCTGGGAGCTACTTCTCCCGCTTGATTGTGATTGGTTGGGTCTGCCATTGCTCAGGTCAATCCTTTAATCTAGCTTTGGGAGCGATCGCTCACCTTGATATATCTGTATTTTTATTTTGACATACTAGTGCAGCAGGGCAATAATAACTGTACAGTTAAAAATAACCCAAAAGCTTAGGGCATAAGCTTTCTTCCCTACTGTCCCCCACCCTTCAATTTTTGATTTGCGGTAATAGAAGTTCAATCCAAAATCTAAAATTCTTCCGCCTTTTTCAAATCCCCTTAAATCCCATACCAGTTTCTACCTGTTGCTGTGCCGGAATAGAACTTGCTTTGCTAGATGCAATTCTAGAAGTTTCACGCCAAATTCCAACTTGGCTAAAGAATACGCCTACTAAAATCAAGCTACCGCCAATATATTGAGGTACAGTAGGGGTCTCACCCAAAATTAAATAGGCTGCTATGATGCCCACAATTGGGCTAAATGAGCTAACTAAGGAAGCTGTAGAGACTGTAGAAGTTTTCAAGCCTTTAATCCAAAAAGACTGACCTACTACCACTATCAACCCACCATAGAAAAACATCCACTGCCACAAGAATGGTGAGAGGACATCAGCAAAATGATCTTTGCCATAGAGGATTAAAGCAATGAAGAAAAAGATTACAGTTCCTAGTGCAGTGCGAAAGATGCTATAGATTCCCAAAGGGATCTGCGAAAGGTATTTCTTACCAACAATCGTGGAAGCGCTTCCAGCTATAGATGCTACTGCTGCTAACAGTTCACCTATGCCTAAACTGAAACCTCCCATATTTATCATCGTATCTGTTGCAGGCTGAAGGGTGATAGTTAGGATAACACCGATAAAGGCTGCGATCGCTCCGGTAAATTCCCAAATATTTACCCGTTCCTTCAATAACCAGACAGATAAAGCCAGAGTTAGAGGTGGTTCCAAGCGTCCTACCAAGATGACATTATTTACCTGTGTGAGTGCAAGCGCCTGGAAAACTAAGCCAGGGGCCAATGCTCCCGATAAAATAGCTACTGCTGTTAGACTAACCCAATCCGTCCTTGATAGTTGTTTCAAAGTAGCTTTGTTCCACTGTCGCCCATAAATGAGGATCAGAAGTATCAAGGCGCAAAGGTTTCCTACAAATAAAACATTACACAAAGAAATCGGATTGCGATCGCCGATAAAATGTTCAGCACCGATTTCTGTTAGCTTCCGAGTAACTGCGCCAGATGCAGCAAAAATTAGCATTGCTAGCCAGAGATATGTTTGTCCTGAAACTCTATGGATTAAGCGATGTGGTTTTTTGGGTCTACTCACACTAACACCACTGCAATAAAAGCATTGCTCATTATAAGTTGCCGTCACGCAGTTCAAAATGAGGTTTTGTTGAGAAAATACTTAAATTATGCTGTGACTTAGAGTTACCATCATTGTCTGAGAAAGTGCTGAGAATCAACTAAGTTTTCTCAAAGGATAAATTCATGAAAATAGTGGCTTAGTTTCAATAAGTTCTCACTCCCACCTGAGATGCTTTAGATGTTCAGGATAAAACAAAAAAGAGAAGTCACAAATGAAACTCGCACCCTTACTTACAAGTTTTGCTTTGGTTGGTTTTTTCACAGTTTGGGACGTACCATTAAAAGCGATCAATCCCTCATTAGTGCAGGCATCAGCAGCCGAAGAGATGTCTGTAGCGCAGAAACTAGATTTGCTTACCAAGAGTAAGGGTCAGATTGGTAGTGGCGATCAACTGCGTCGTTTCTTTTTTGCTGACTTGGAGCCAATTGGTATCCAGTTAGGTGGTGCAGGTCATGTAGTTAACCTTTATAATAAAGCCAATGATGTCACATTCGCTTACTGTTCTCACTACGATGTGATTGTAGCGATTAAGAAAGGTAAAGTGACAAAGTTTGAACCCAGCGAAGTGAAGTAATACTAAATCGACCTTTCAATTAATATTTTGCTAAAACCAGAGAAGCAAAACTACATGCGGTAGGGGCAATTCATGAATTGCTCCTACCTGAAAATTAATGTTTTTGCTATTGTTGCGTAATTTCTGATATTTAGGTTGCGATGTCTAATAACAAGCTGCTCTGTCTTTGACTTAAAAGTATTAAATAAGGGGCTTAAACTTCTTGTCTCAAAAAGCTTTATTTTATAAAGCTTCACAAATAATTAGTACTAAGATTTACCAGCTATTACAATCTCTTTATAGCTGTATTAAACTGTTCGGTTTTAGGTGATATATGAGCCGTGCTAGTAAACTGCTCTACACGAATCTGACGCTGCTTTAACTCTTGTAACTCAGCTATTAAAGACGTTATCTCTTGCGTTGACTTGGAGCTGCTTACTTCCTGTTTTAACTGTGTAATTGTTGTTTTTAAGTCATTAACTTGTAGTTTTGCTTGTTTTAATTCTTCTTGTAATTGCTCAGTTAATGTATTAATCTGACTCTGGGTTTGGACAGTCTGCTCTCGCAGTTCACCAATGGTTCTGGAGAAAATTTGCTGGCGTTGCTGATAAGCTGTTACCAAAGCTTGCTGAACAATATCCCATTCTTTGGGAAAAGCCTCATGGGTAACAATCGGTAGAACTGTTTCATAACCTGCAATGGCAATTTCCAAATTACTCGTAAGGTTCCCTTGTTCAAACTCTTGAATAATAGTACTCAGTTTGATAATGACTCTCGCTAAATTAATAGCAATGGCAGGTTCTTTAGCAAAGCGATCGCTTACCCATTTTCGCAATATTAAAGCTAAATCATCGTTGAGTTTACTTAAGTTATGTTGCAGAATTGGATATACTTCCTGATTTTGATAAGTTGCTCTTAATAAATCAATTAGGAAGTTTTGCTCCTGGTTAGCAGCTTCATTTGGCATAGCTAAATCCCTGACAATACATCTTTTAAGTTAGTATTCCCAATTTTCTATACTGTATAACAATTAAAGTGGTGTAATCCAATAAGTAATACCCCTAACAACTTGTTTCTTAAAACCAAACAGAGGTAAATTATCTTCAGTTAAGCCCACGTAAGTCCAATGTGGAATATCATTTTCTACAGTTTGAAACCAACCATTTTGATTAAGAGCTTTTCTTTGTTCTTTATTACCTACCCGTAAATCAATTGCTAATCCCCAGAGATGTTGTGAAGTTCCGGGAGGTGCAACTAAACCGAGAATTTTGGTTTCTTTACCCTGTTGAACTTTAGCTAAAATTTGATTATTAGCATATTTTTGCCAAAATCTTAAATTCGTATTGAAAGTGCGGGTACAATCACCAGAACCATAACCAGATTTTAGCGGAATATGTTGTTGAATTCGCGCTTTATTTAAAGCATCAGCCGCCGACTTTTGTAAATAACAATCGTTAGTGCCATCAACATGACCCATTGTTAAAGTAGCTTGAAATTCTTGGGTTTCTTGTTCATTAGCAAAGATATCTTTTGGCGGCAGTTTAATTCCGATATCTTGATTTACAAAGACTGCACCATAAGTTCGCAGCAAAGTATATTCATAAGTACCAGGCTGGGGGATTGTAGGTAATTTCTGGCTAATCGCAGATAAAAAACGCTGTTTACTATTTAATTCTGGATTGGGAATAAATGGTTTTGATGTTATCTCTTTAGAGGTATCTATACAAGGTAATGAAACAGTAGTAGAGCATACATTTAATGGTTGGGAAGTTCTAGCAAATTGGTGGTGGGTAATCTCATTACTAGCTACTAAGACAAAAATTATCCCGATAACTATACTGATGAAACTTGCCTTTTTAATAAATCTAGTAATATTTTTTTGATTTCTGATAGTAAGTTTCATTTTTAAATAATTACTTAGTTGATTCAAATCTAAACATAACAGCCTTATTTAAATATCTACTATTGATGAGTTAAAATCCAATACAGTTCAGTTAGCGCCAAAAATCTTAATCTATGTATGTTGGGTTGAGGAACGAAACCCAACATTTCTGGGACTTTGTTGGGTTGCGCTTTGCTTAACCCAACCTACAATTTTCTTAACTGAACCGTATTGAGTTAAAACTACAAACAATTTATTAGAGTCGAACTATATTTTTATACATTTACGCAAAGTATTTAATATATATAAACAAGGAAATAATTAGTGTTAATGGCTAACTATGTGAACAATAGCTGTAATAAACAACCCGGAGTGTTGTCACAAATTTTAAAAAATATAATATTTTTTATTGAATACTCAAGTTTAAAAATAGAAACTTGTCTCTGATTGAGTACTAGTAAATTTGATAACTTTTTTATTAGAAAGTTACATCCCTGAAACCACTGGAACAGCTAAAATTGAAAAGAACTCTAAGCTTGCCGATCCTGTAAGTATGACCATGCACAATTCCGTTGAATTCCAAGACGCTTTTGATGTCATAGTCGTCGGTGCAGGTCACTCCGGTTGCGAAGCGGCTCTTGCCTCTGCACGCCTCGGTTGTCGTACCCTGCTATTGACGCTCAACTTGGATAGAATCGCTTGGCAACCCTGTAATCCAGCAGTGGGTGGCCCGGCCAAATCTCAGTTGACTCATGAGGTAGATGCTCTCGGCGGGGAAATCGGTAAAGTAGCAGACCGCACCTACCTGCAAAAACGTATCCTCAACTCTTCACGGGGGCCTGCTGTTTGGGCATTACGCGCCCAAACGGACAAGCGCGAATATGCAGCAGTGATGAAGAATATTGTCGAGAACCAAGAAAACTTGACAATCCGCGAAAGTATGGTGACAGATTTGGTGCTGGGTGCTAATGATGAAGTCATCGGTGTTGAAACTTATTTTGGTGTCGGGTTCCAATGTAAAGCTGTCATCTTGACAACTGGCACTTTCTTGGGGGGCAAAATTTGGGTTGGTAACAAATCAATGCCAGCCGGACGTGCTGGAGAATTTGCGGCTGAGGGATTGACACAAACCCTAAATCGCCTGGGATTTGAAACCGGAAGGCTTAAAACTGGAACTCCGGCACGAGTAGACAAGCGATCGGTGGATTATAGTAAAATGCTAATCCAGCCAGGGGATGAGGATGTACGCTGGTTTAGCTTTGACCCAGAGGCGTGGATAGAACGAGAACAAATACCTTGCTACATCACCCGCACCACCGCCGAAACCCATCGTCTAATTCAAGATAATTTGCACCTGTCGCCAGTTTATGGCGGTTGGGTGGAAGCGAAAGGGCCGCGCTATTGTCCTAGTATTGAAGATAAAATTGTGCGCTTTGCCGATAAGGAAAGCCATCAAATTTTTATTGAACCAGAAGGACGAGATATACCCGAACTTTATATCCAAGGGTTTTCTACAGGGTTGCCAGAAAATTTGCAGTTGCAAATGTTACGGACTCTCCCCGGTTTAGAAAAATGTGTGATGCTGCGTCCGGCTTA
This sequence comes from Nostoc sp. NMS2, assembly GCF_017115105.1. GTDB lineage: Bacteria > Cyanobacteriota > Cyanobacteriia > Cyanobacteriales > Nostocaceae > Nostoc. Next base: position 20,874 of record NZ_JABXKH010000178.1, on the reverse strand, counting down.
TGCTGTGGAATATGACTATTTACCTGCAACTCAGTGTTACCCCACACTGATGACCAAAAAGGTTGCCGGACTGTTTTGTGCTGGGCAAATTAACGGCACTACAGGTTATGAAGAAGCGGCAGCCCAAGGACTGGTGGCGGGAATTAATGCCGCTCGATTTGTTCGTTCTCAAGAAATGATTGTGTTTGCCCGCGAGCAAAGTTACATTGGAACGCTACTTGATGACCTGTGTACCAAGGATTTACGGGAACCTTATCGGATGCTTACCAGTAGGTCAGAGTACCGTTTATTATTGCGTTCTGACAATGCCGACCAACGTTTGACAGCCTTGGGACGAGAGATTGGTTTAATTGACGATCGCAGATGGGATCTATTTACCCAAAAACAAGCGAATATTATCACAGAAAAACAAAGATTGCAAGCTACACGAGTCAAAGAACATGATGAAATGGGAATAGCGATCGCATCTGATACCCAACAAGCAATTAAAGGTTCAATTACCCTCAACGACTTACTGCGCCGTCCGGGATTTCATTACGTTGACCTCGACAGGTTCGGACTAGGAAACCCCAACCTCAACCGCGCCGAGAAAGAAGGCGCAGAAATTGACATCAAGTATTCTGGCTATCTCGCTAGGCAACAAAATCAGATTGACCAAATTGCCCGCCAAGCCCACCGCCAGTTACCTGCGGATTTGGACTATACAACAATTGATACCCTTTCCAAAGAGGCGCGGGAAAAACTGAATTACGTAAAACCACTCACTCTTGGGCAAGCTGCACGTATAGGTGGTGTAAACCCAGCCGATATCAACGCTTTATTATTATATTTAGAATTGCGTAGAACCAAGAGCCAGCATGAGTTTCCGGCGTTAGCTTAACACAAACTTGATAAAGACTGAGTATAGTAGTAGGGAGGGAGATTGGTATGATAGATGACATAAATATTAGTACTGTTATCATCATCAATTCCCAGATTCAAGTTGATTTTAATACCAACGCTCAACCAACTCGTCTCAATAAGACGGCGGATTGGATATCTCATCTGTAATCCTAACTCCCAGGCAGTAGGCGCGGCGTTTCCTCGTCCTAGCAATAACCCAGAACGTCTATGTTACAAGAAGCCAGTACCCGTCTTATAGTACCAGAACCATCAGAAGACTTAATCGCCAACGAGCCTTGGTCGATAGAAAACTATGCTGATGGTCTAATGGATGAACTCTTTGCCGATATCGACTACATTCTGGATGTTAGTGATAATCTGCCTTCTCAAACCGTTAGGTATGGTAGGCAGAACAAATCGAACCAGTCTTTCCAAGCTCAACGCCACTCGCCTCCAGAATACGTGCCTCTGCAAACAGTTACTATACCGCAGATTATCTTACCAAACGGACAGTCAGTTACTCAAGATAACCACAAGCACTTGAGTACCGTTGTCTTTGATAACGCCACCATTAAACCAGCTAGTAGAAAGCGGCAAAAAAGCAGTCGGACTTTGGGCAAACTGCTAATTGTCGGAACAACTTTAGGCGTGGCGATCGCTGGTATTATCTACTTGGTACAATCTGGAGTCGTATATCTTTTAAATCCCAACTTGACCCAGCAAGCTTTTCTAGTGCCACAATCACAGTTACCTGTAAAAACAGAAATTGAGGCAGATTTGGTTGACTATATGCTGGGAGCGCTGGCAGTTATAGACAAGCAAGAATTAAAAAGCAATCAAAAGTCTTTCATTTCGAGATTCTCCAATCAGACAAATACTAATCAAATAGCCCTTGGTAGCGGGCAAACAACTGGTAATTTACCACCACTGCCACTTCTGGCAAATAATACACCACCAGCCCCCAACCGTTCTGGAAGCGTTGTTGAGCGGATATATGTTCCTGTTTATCAAGCGCCGTCGCCAATGCGCTACGCACTGCCAGCAATTCCTGGTAGTCCCGCACTTCTACCACGAGTTGCCAGTGCATTGCAGGCATCTCAACCTAATGTGGTGAAAAGTGCCCTAAATACGGTGCGACAAGCTGCCAAGCCTGTAACCGTAAATATGTTAGCGGCGGCTGTCCGAGCAGAACTTAAACCTGTGGCTGGACGAACTGCACCTATTACCGTGCGGCAAACACCTAAGCCTCTCCCTGCATTACCAGTGGTTCCATTACGTGCAGCACTTGCGCCAGAGTCAGAACCAACTATTACCCAAGAACAAGTATATCCGCCAACTGCGATCGCAGTTGCTCCGAGTAATACCCTAGAAGGATTGCTAGAGTTAGGTAACAAATCTGCCGCTTTGTTTAAAATTGACGGCGTAACTCGCCGCATCAATATGGGTGAAAGCATTGGCCAAAGCGGTTGGACACTGGTAGAGGTTAGTAATGGCGAAGCAGTCATCCGCCGAAACGGTGAAGTGCGATCGATTTACGCCGGGCAGAAGTTGTAAAATCCAAGGCATCTAACTCACCAAAAATTAGGGAACTCCAAGAAATAAATTATCCAATTTCACCGACTCAAAACGACTTTCTCTCCCCCTGCTCCCTGCTCCCTGCTCCCCTGCCTTAAAAGCGATAGGACAGTTATTTATTTGGAAGTCCCTTAGCTCCTGACTGGTGGGTTAATTTCAAAATGAATATGATTGTCGTGACCATTTAGAGAAACACAAAGTCCTTCATTGATTAGCTGTTGATCGTTGAAAAAGATTGCCCGTACCAGCTTTTGATTAGTAATAGACTTGAGAATAGCTCGTGCAGCATCTCGATCGTAGTTAGAACTTGACCAAACAATACCACCAAAATTTCCATTTTTTTGGGGTAAGTAAATATCGCACATCATGCCAGTTTCATGTCCATGATGATCGGGAGTATCGCCTCCATGAGGAAGACTAACATCGTTAATTGCGAATGGAGCAGCTAAGGGGTGAGTGTTACGATAACTGTTTTGATAATTTTGGGCAATTTTTTTAATCACATCAGCTAACCAATGTGTGCCAAAATCGTGGTTATCTTGAGTATCTTCCAATTCACCATTAACTAAACCATTATTAGGGTCACTTTTTGGCATCAACTCCCACCGTGGTGCATTAGCTGCTTGCAACCATCGATGAGTTATTCCACCAACATCAACTCGACCATCACCATTAAGAGTACTGCGACCAGCGATAATTGATTGAAATAGTTTGATCGCGTCAAATAGTCCTCTGTCTCTGTCTGCACTGTCAGGATCGCCCACCCATTTGTAGCCTAGCTCATACAATCGCGCCTTAATAGCCTTAACATCGTCAGCTTTATTGACTCCGCCAATTCCCACACTACCATCGAGTTTAATTACCTTCGCTCCTGGTAAGCTGGATGCTGTAGGTTGTTGAGTGTTCTCATCGTCCTTGTGATCAAAAGGAACAACAACTTTAATGGGGATCTCTAGAGTTTGATCGTCAACAGCAATGATGATGCGGCGATCGCCTTCTTGCTTAAAAACGAAATCAAATTGCCATTTGCCATCCTGACTAATTGCTACACTTGGGACTGGAAATTTATCGTCGATTATAATCGACAAAACTTTGCCACTGTCGGTTAAAGGTGCTACACCTTCAACCCTAAAATTTTGCCCTAATTCAACTTCTTTTGGCACACGAATTAACTGAAGTTGTTCCACTGAAGCGGGAATGGTAACTCCACCTGCATTAGCCAGTAACTTTTGTGCCTCTGGAAGCAAGTCTACAACTTTACTGACATATTTAGGATCGGATGAATAGCCTTTAGCCTTGAGAAAGCCAAGGAAATTTTCTGGTGTATTGGTATATTCCTCTAAACCTTTATACGGAGTGCGAGTTAAAAACTTCCAATAACCAATAATAAAAGCGTCTATATCTGCAAATTTACAGAACTCAACTTCTTCTAGCTCAGAAGGAACCTTGATTTTCAATGGTTCGGCGAACCCTTTCATATCAGGAATTCGCCATTTTAATCCCGCAAAATTATTAGCATTGACAGCAAGATCGCTTTTAGCTCTGGTAGACTCTAGTAACCATTGAGCGAGGGTAACTTCTTTTAAAATTTGCCGATTTATATCGGTAATTTTTGCACTTTCAAGACCCACTTGTGTAAATATTTTTACTAAATCTTTGTTAGAATAACTGTTTACTAAATCATCTAGTAATGGCATGGGTTTTTCCTATTAAAAACTATTTGCATAACCCCGATTTATCAGATAAGTCGGGGTTAAAGATGTTAACAAATGATTGAAATAGAATTAGTTAACAAAGTTTGGGGGTTTAAGTAAAGAGCCTCTACATGCAGAAAGTTTTGTTTCGATGTCTAAATCCCCCTCACAAAACGTAATTACGAATTACGAATTACGAATTAGTTAATCTTTTTCTATAACCTTGGCATGTCCAGCATAAACAAAATGCTCGTTTCGGTTTCCTTGACTTTTATCAGGCCACTTAACCCAATAATGGTTTTCTTCAAAACGGACATCCAAAATTGGGTAATCTCCTGGTTCAATCTCAAATATAGAATCTTTTGGTAAGTCTGATGCCTGCTCTGTAGAAGGCTTTAAGAAGGTTTTCGTTGTAATTTCCAAAACGTATTTCTTATCAGATTTAAGTTCCTTGGGTTTTGGCTGACCTATTAATCCATCTTTAATTGCTTCCGCCATTTTTTCAACATCGAATAGATCCATATCTACTTTGGCATCACAAAAGCAGCACTCAATTAAAATAGCTGGCATTTGAGTATTTTTCAGAACAAAGAAACCTGTATCTTTCACTCCTCTATTATAAAAACCAAGTTGAACAATTTCTTTGAGAACTGATTCAGCAATACCTTGTGATGCATTACTAATAGCGTAAACTTCTGTGCCATGAGCTATACCGTTAAATTTATTAAAGTGAATCGAAACATAAACATTAACGTTATTAGCATTCGCCTTATTAGTTCGTTGTCTCAGAGAATCGGTTACACTGCTAGCGCTCGTAGGAGTGCAATCGATGGCGGTATGATTTGCTGCTCTGAGTTTTTGTATCAATTGTGTACCAACTGCTTTAGTTAAAGCATCTTCTTGTTTGATGCCTGTTGCTCCTGTATCTGGAGGGCAATTATGCCCCATATCAATACCAAATTTCATCTTGCTGATTTCCTTTTTATACTTTGAGAGGTAAGCATAATTTAATTACACTGTATTAATTATTAGCCTAAATATAAGCGCTCTGTCGGTGAGATAAAGTGAGTTATTACTGTAAACAAATGTAACGTTTTACGTAAATATCTCATTTTAAGGAGAAATCTCATAAGTTCAACGAATGAATAAAGCAGGCTCACCCATGACGGCACAAGAGGCGCTGAATCTAGTCGATACTCTTTTATGCTCTACCTTTGGGCAAAGACTCAATGATCTTCAATCTGCGGTTTTGCTGGAAAGTTGGCTGGGACGCACCTATGCGGAAATTGCGGAGCAGATAAGTTATGAACACGACTATATCAAACAAGTGGGTTCTCAGTTGTGGCGATCGCTTTCTCAGGTAGTTGGTGAAGAGGTTTGTAAAAAAAATATCCAATCTGTTTTACGTCGCTACCAGCAGTCTCAAAGCTGTGGATAAGGGATTTCCAAAAAATTATCCAAATAAACTAACCACTCCAGACGCAGAGAATACAGAGAGAGGAGAAATAGAGAGAATTGTTGCATCAGTTTTCGGACATTTTTTATTTTTGACATATAGATAAAAGCAGGCATTCCCAAACTAGCCTTGGTTGAGCGTAAGCAAGCAAGTATTTACGAGATTGTTCTAGCTGGTTAATAATACTGGATTGATGCCAACGCTGCCAGTAGAATTGCTGAAGGTAATCAACTAACCACAGTTGAGCTTCTATATCTAAATCCTTATCAATTTTCTTGGCTAACTCCAAGGCTTTGCGGTAGGAAGCAGGAGCTTTTTTCAAATCTTCGAGTAACTCCGGGGGAATAGTTTGTAATTGCTCATAAGATGCGATCGCACTTCCAGCACTGCCAGATGCTATACTCAGCACTGCCTGATTTTGCAAAATTTCTTGATGATTTGTTTGTGTGAGTACAACAGCCAAAGACTGTGCATCTAAGCGATAAAAAGGAATGCGCTGACAGCGTGACACCAAAGTTGGCAAAACGGACTCAGGTGTAGGTGCAATTAAAATTAACGTCGCCTGTCCCGGTTCTTCCAAAGTTTTAAGTAAAGCATTAGCTGCGGCTTCTGCCATTGTTTGGGCTTCTTCCAGCACTACCACATTCCTTGGCGCTTCCAAGGGTGGACGACTTAAAAACTCGGTAATTTCCCGAATTTGCTCTAGCCGAATTACAGGTGGTGCTTTACGCTTCAGTCCTTTTTCAGCCGCTTCTGCTGCTGTTAATCGTTGTCCTTGGTATTGGTACGTTGGTCGCACCCACAACAAAGCTGGATGGTTCCCCTGACGCAAACGGTTTTGTAAAGCCGCAGTGACTCCCATCTCATTAGAAAACAGCAATTCTACAAAGCACTTTGCTGCTAAACTTCTTCCTACACCATCTGGCCCCACAAATAAATACGCTGGAGCAACCCGGCTTTGTCTGACAGCCTGAGTGAGTAATTCTATAGCTTGCTGTTGTCCTACAAGTGGTGCAAATGGTTCAATAGTCATTAGTCAATTGTAGAGTGACATTCTCACTTCTACAAAGATTTTGGGATACAAAGCAACCCTTACGAGTTGATTCTTTTCGAGATGCATAGCACGAGAAAAGATACGTCATTACTTAAACCTCTTCCCATAAAGGGAAGAGGTTTCCTCCTGCCTCCTTGATTTAACCCTTGATTAAACAACTACAAAGTTGCTGACGCTTAGTGAAGATACACCATCTAATTGTGCGAATTTTATCTGAGTAAATCGGCTATCGCTGCCATCTTGGTCGAAGTAAAGCGCCCCTGAGCTACTATCGAAAATAAATCGTTGAGCTGTTGTTGTTGCAGTTGTACCAAGGGTAAACTGACTAGGAACGATTGAACTTGGTGATAAACCGCCACCGAAACCCGCAGCAGATACTTGAATGTAGTCAATGGTACTGAAGTCGTAGATAATATCAAGCCCTTGATTATAACTATTGAAAACAAAGGTATCTTGATTTGCACCACCAGTCAGGAAATCATTACCACCACCACCAATCAATACATCACTCCCATCACCACCAATTAGAGTATCATTATCATTACCACCGTTGAGAGTACTACTACCATCACCACCAAAGGCAGATAGATAGTCATTACCATCGCCGCCATTTAGCAAGTTATTCTTATATGAATTCTCAACAGTCAAGCGATCGCTACCTGTGCCACCATCTAGTGTATTGGTACTAAATGAAGAGTTAGCATTTAAGGTATCATTACCTGTACCGCCCTTCAAAGTAAAAAAGGTGTTATCGAAGTGGAAGGTAGCGCCAGTAGCAGATAGATAATCATCTCCATCGCCACCATCGAGTATATTCGTACCAGACGAATAGTCTGCGTAAATAAGATCGTTACCTGCACCGCCATTCAGGAAGTTACCACCATAGGTAGATTTAGCATTTAAGGTGTCATTCCCTACACCACCATTCAGGGTATTACTCCTGCCAAAGAAGCCGGAGTAGCTATTAGCAATGGATAAATAATCATTGCCATCGCCACCATCTAGTAGGCTCGTTCCACCTGTAGCTTCTGCATATAAAGAGTCGTTACCTATACCACCATAGACGGTATTATTATTACGTGAATTGTCGCTAATACGTAAGAGATCGTTACCTGCACCGCCATTGAGGGTGTCATTGCCACCATTACCGCCGTTGAGTGTATCGTCGCCATTGCTGCCTACAATATTGTCGTCATAGGCTGTACCTTTGACCTCTAATCGTTCAATATTTTTGTAGCGGACTTGATTTGTGTCAGCAGTAATTAAACCTTGGTTAGTGGTAGGGTTGTACGTTGAGGTGATGCCTGCGATCGCATTACTATAGTCAATGTACAAGTAATCATTACCTGTCCCTCCATCAACTGTTTGAGTTACCAAAGAATAGAGAACAGTTTCTGGGCTACTAATATAGAAAGAGTCGTCACCACTATCACCATTGAGAGTGTTAGCACCCTGAACTCCATAGGCATAAAAAGTATCTGCTTCGTTTCCACCTGAAACTATATTTTTGCCTTTCCATTGATAATTAATGTCAAGGATGTCATTTCCATCACCTCCGTCGAGAACATTATTACCAGCAGACAAATTAGCTCCAATATAATCATTTCCGGTTCCACCCCGAAGTGTATTGTTTCCTACGGCATAGCGAGCAGAAAGACTATCATCCCCAGAACCACCATCTAAGATATTTTTTCCATAAGAGAAAGAAATATCTAAGGTATCGTTTCCACTTCCACCCTTGAGGGTGTTATTTCCAGTCGAGCTATAAACATAAAGTTCATCATTTCCCGCTCCACCATCTAAAAGGTTGTTCCCAGATGAGTTGGCGGCATAGAAGGAATCATTACCTGCTTCTCCGTATAGACTATTATTACCCTCTTCTCCGTTTAAATAGTCATTACCCTCACCACCATAAAGATAGTCATTACCTAAACCTCCATAGAGTTTGTCATTATCCTCACCACCATAAAGATAGTCATCACCTAGACCTCCATAGAGGTTGTCGTCTCCTGCAAATCCTATGATAGTATCATTCTCATTGCCACCATAAAGAAAATCAATGTAATTTTTGTTATCTGTTCCCTTGATAATTGCCATAAGTTTGGCTCCCTTTAAATCAAAGTTTTATACAGTTTTCAAGTTTTTAATTGGCATTTAGTGCTATTGTAATGCACTAATGATTTGCCGAAAGCTGTCAATATTGGCAGACTTTGTGTCGCCTCATAGCGACACCAGTTTTGCATGAAGATTGACCCTGTTGAGGGGTTTATTGGTAAGCTGCAAAGCATCTAAGTTGAATAATCAAATTAAATAAAAGTCTTGTGGGGTGGGCATCTGGCCCGCCCTAATTATACAAATTAAATGCGGAACAGCTTAATACTTTAATAGTTGTCTAACGTTTTTCAGAAATATCTATAGCCTTGCGAACTGCACACCAAAAACGGATACGTTAGAGCAATAAATCATCTCAGGCTCTTATTAATGCTATTTTGAGTAAATGGCAATTTTGCAAAATATGTCAAACAATTAAACCTGAATTTTGATATCCCACAAATTACAGTTTGGTAGGAACAATACCAAATCATTAGGTTACACACTAGTACCGCAAACCTTAATTCGTAATAGAGCCTCCGGCACGCTCCGCGAAAGTAATTACGTTTTTTCAAGCGTTCCACATCTTTCAAATGGGTGGCTTATTTATGCCGCGTTGTACTAAGAGGAAATATTAATTTTCGAGGTGGGTGCTGCTGTTATTTTACGAGACAGATTGAGATCCAACAGCGTCTTCACCTCTTAACTAAATTGAATATTGGCTGTTAAATCTGCCAGGGAAGCTATAAGGCTTCAATTAATAAGTTATCACTTTGTCAGCAGAGGGTATTTTCTTTGAAACTAAACTTTACTTTCTTCTACCCAAATGGTCGCCCCCATCTCTCCCAATTTTCTTTATTAAATGGACTGCGCCACTTCAAAATTAAGTTCAATTCTAATACTGCGTAGTAGCGTGGCAAGGCTAAAATGTTGCATTAAATTTTCTTGTGGTGTAGGCATCTTGCCTGCACCGGACGGGCAAGATGCCTACACCACAAGAGGAAAGCTAATGCACTACTTTAGCCTTGTCGCGCCAGTAGGTTATGCCTAAAAAACCACTCCAGGGTAGGTTGGGTTGAGGAACGAAACCCAACATTCTGATATATGTTGGGTTGCGCTCCGCTTCACCAAACCTACGTCTAATGCACTATTTTAGTCTTGCTATGCCACTACAAATCTTCTTAACCGAGTAGTATCAAGACCAGCCGCAGACTCAATAATGAAATACAGACACGCTTTCCCTAGACTATCTGCTGGCATCTTCCAAAACGACATTGCACCAGCCGCAGCAAGAGTAAATCAATCCGGTCTGGGTCTTATTGGTGCAATACCTATTCGCTTTACCTCAGCGTTTAAAAAATAAAATAGGTGAGCATTGCCCACCTACCTAATTTATCCTTTCACACAAAGAACTTGCTTGAGTGTTGCCACAACTTCAACCAAATCCGCTTGATTTTCCATAACTTGCTCTATCGGCTTATAAGCACCAGGAATCTCATCTAACACGCCCTCATCTTTGCGGCATTCTACACCATTTGTTTGCTCTATCAAATCATCAAGTGTGTAGACATTTTTAGCCTTATTTCTAGACAGCAAACGTCCTGCACCGTGAGAACAAGAACAGAAGCTATGGGCATTACCTTTACCCTTAACAATGAAAGACTTTGCCCCCATTGAACCAGGAATAATCCCATAATCTTCAGTCTGAGCGCGGACTGCACCTTTACGAGTAACGTATACATCCTCGTCAAAATGCACTTCTTTTTCGGCGTAATTGTGATGACAATTAACTTGCAATAAAGGTTTAGTTGCCTTCCCACCTACTAAATGCTTCTCAATTATGTGCTTAAAACGCGCCATCATCACATCGCGGTTGACACGCGCATAGTTTTGTGACCATTGCAAATCGTGCCAGTATGCTTGGAATTCTGGCGTACCAGCTACAAAGTGAGCCAAATCAGGGTCAGGCAATTTATTACCTGCCATTTTTGCTAATTCTTTAGCTGTGTGAATATGACATTGGGCAAGTTTATTGCCGATGTTACGCGAACCAGAATGCAGCATCAGCCAAACTTGATTTTCTGTATCAAGGCACACTTCAATAAAGTGGTTTCCTCCACCAAGAGAACCCATTTGTTTCATGGCTTTAGTTTGTAGGTCTTGCACGCCGCGATGCAAGTCTTTAAAATCATCCCAGTGTTGCCAGTTGATAACAGATTTTTCAATGTCTTTGTTTTCGTTGAATCCAGTAGGGATTGCTGCTTCAATATCTAGGCGGATTTTCTTCAGTTTACCTTCTAGTTGTTCGGCGGTAAATGATGTTTTGATAGCACTCATCCCACAACCGATATCCACACCGACAGCAGCAGGGATAATTGCCTCTTTGGTCGCAATTACAGAACCAACTAAAGCACCTTTTCCTAAGTGAACATCTGGCATTAATGCCACGTGCTTAAACACAAATGGTAATGATGCAACATTTTTTGCCATCTTGGTTTCTTCTGGGCCCAATGAGTGATTTGCCCAAGATAAAACAGGTGCTGGTGTGGTAATTTCTAACTTTTCGTAGGGCATAATTTATTTTGGATTTTAAATTTTAGACTTAGACTTACTTCGACTTTGCTCAGTACAAGTCTCTCAGTCGAACGATTTTGGATTGGGTCTATGGCACTGATAATTTATCTAGTACTTTTTCAGGGTTTGTAGTCAGGACTTTAGTCCTTATTTTCTAACTTGTTTACCCATGAATTTAAACTTGACATACTACTAGTTAGTTGTAGCAATTTAAATGTTTATTGTCTTTCATTTGACTCGTTCAGTCTTCGTGAAGCTGAATAACTACTTTTAAGGAGTAGATAGGTGTATTACGACTGTAACCTAAATGATTACAAACGTCAAGTTCACACCACAGAGAGTAAGCAGATGTTTACTAGATATATTAAAATTTGTAAAGAAAATCACTCTGCTTAAATAACCCCTTAATTTGACACAATATGACAGTCCGTCAAGATACAATCTGGGAACGTTTTTTATCCCCTGTAGTGCGTCTTTTGATTGATGAAGACGGGTTACGGCGTTACGCTGATAGTATTGACTGGGAGAAAGAGAGCGATCGCTATCGACGAGATGATGTCATAATTCCCTCGTACTACAGCAGTCAAAACTTTCACGGGATTACAGGCGGATATCTCAATGCTGGTGCCGCAGTTAGTTACGATCCGATTACCCAATATGTTGTGCCACCGAATGAAACTATTGTCCGTCAGGCTTTAGTTGATGCCGTTAAGGTAAAACCACGACGCATACTTGATTTAGGTTGTGGCACAGGTTCCACTACTTTGATGTTAAAGCGGGCTTTCCCCGAAGCGGAAGTCATTGGTTTGGATTTATCACCCTATATGCTGGTAAGGGCAGAAGATAAAGCTAGAAATGCTGGTTTAGAGATAGTCTGGCGACATGGAAATGCTGAAAAAAGCAGTTTCAGAGATGCAACATTTGATTTGGTGACAGCTTCTTTGCTATTCCACGAAACACCGGATGCAGTATCCTTAGCAATTTTGCGGGAAAGCTTTCGGTTGCTAGTAACTGGAGGGCAAGTACTAATTCTAGATGGGAATCAGAAGACTCTGCGGCAGCTAGAATGGCTTAATGATGTTTTTGAAGAGCCATATATTCGTGAGTATGCTGCTGGTAGTATAGATGCGAATATGGGTACAGCCGGATTTGAAGCTGTGCGATCGCAGGATGTATGGTGGATAAATCAGGTAACTAGCGGCGTTAAACCGATCGCAACTGAAAATGTCCGTCATTATACTCCCACATCAGTAGATAATAATGATTTGGAGGGACTTGGATCTCCAGCATTTGGCATAATCGCATGAGTTTAAAGGCAGTTCTCTTTGATTTCAATGGTGTCATTATTAACGATGAGCCAATCCACCTACAACTGATCGATGAGATTCTCATTCAAGAAAATCTCCAACCCCAAAAGGTGAGTGAGCGTCAAGCTTCTCTTGGACGCAGCGATCGCATTTGTTTTGGGCAACTACTCGCTAATCGTGGTAGAGTAGCTAACGAAAACTATTTAACTCAGTTGTTGTACCGCAAAGCCCAAGCTTATACGGTGGAATTAGAGAAAATAGAGAAACTGCCTTTATATCCAGGTGTAGAAGACTTAATATATCAGGTGCGATCGCGGAATCTGAAATTAGGATTAGTCAGTGGCGCTATTCGCCAAGAAATAGAATTGGTACTCCATCGCGCCAAACTAGCTCAACATTTTAAAATTATCGTTGCGGGTGATGACATAACCACCAGTAAGCCAGAACCTGATGGTTATTTACTGGCAGTAAAACGCCTAAATAAAGAATATCCGGAATTAAACCTTCAACCACACGAGTGTCTGGCAATTGAAGATACCCCAGCAGGTATTGCCGCAGCGAAGCGATCGCAAATGCAAGTTGTTGGTGTAGCCAATACTTACCCATTCCACATGCTTCAACGCTGCTGTAACTGGACTGTTGATTATCTCAGTGATTTAGAACTCGAACGCGTGCAGAAGATTTATTCTCAAAAAGAGCCTCAACCATCGGCAACTGAATGTTAAAATACTCTATGGTGATAGTGTATTGAGTTAATGAGTAATATTACTCTTGACTTAGCACAGATTTTGGGGAATTAGCTCAGTTGGTAGAGCGCTGCGATCGCACCGCAGAGGCCATCGGTTCAAATCCGTTATTCTCCATTTGTCCATTAAATAATTTTTGTCTATTTTAAAGAATTAATGTCCACTTTTTCCAAGTTCAGGGGCAGAAGTTACGTATTTTCGAGGCTTTCAGCAATCAAATCATTTTTAAATAATTATTGTCCGATCCCGCCACCGCTCAACACCAGCGCCCAGCATTTGGAGCCATGAAGGGTAGCGGCGAAATATTGTGAGACGTGATTGTTCCAGTAATCCCTCAAACGTCTGAATCACGGATTAGACAGATTAAAGGATGACACGGAGTTAGAATCTGTGCCATCCTTGAATCCGTGAAAATCTGTGATTCAGACAATGAATAGCCTAAAATACGCTGACATCACCCAAAAAATTATCGGAGCTTCCTTTGAAGTCCATAAATTTTTAGGTAACGGCTTCCAAGAAGTCATCTACCAACGAGCCCTAGCCCACGAGATGCGTCAAGCAAGACTAGAATTTGCCCGCGAAATAGAACAGCAGATTTATTATAAAAACCTACCCGAACCTATTGGTACACGCAGAGCCGACTTTGTAGTTGAAAACAAAATACTCGTAGAACTAAAAGCAGTCATCCAACTCGAAGATGTCCACCTAGCTCAAGCCCTCAACTATTTAAAAGCCTATAAATTAGAAGTTGGATTACTGATAAACTTTGGTAGCAAAAGCCTAACCTTCAAAAGGCTTGTAATGTAGAACACGGATTAGACAGATTAAAGGATGACACTGAAAAAACTTGCACACCAAAGAATCTCATCAATAACCTATCTACTTCATTTTAATCAACCGTGTAATCTAGTAATCCATATCAATCCGTGATTCAGACAATGCAGGAAATGTGATGAGCCAGGTCGGACAACGCGAACGTCTAACCCAAAACCGCATAGTGCAACTGTTTTTGAGTAAATAGGAGCGATTTAGTTACAATCTAATTGGTATTCCATTGATTCCACTCCTGAGTTGATGGTGAATCCGGCATTGTGGGCGGAATTGTGGTGTTTGTTGTGAGTCTGTTGGGCTTGCGATCGCTCCTTACCTGGAAATTTGGTAAGACACAACCCCCGATATTGGGGTAACTCAACAAATAATTCGTAATTCGTAATTAAAAAACGGGTCAGAGTAAGAGGCCTCTACAGGTCGCCCCGTTATGTTTGGGTTCTAAATTCCTATCCATAACGGAATTACGAATTAGTAATTACGAATTACGAATTGTTAATTGACGCTCCCCATCCTGTAGAGGGATGAGAAATTACGGCAATTAAGATAAAGTCGTCGAAATAGTGTAAATGAAAGCAAGATCGATATCAACCTGCTTGACTCAATTTACAATCACGAATATATATTTAATTTTGTTTGCCGAACCACTTAGATTACCATCCAACCATTGTGGCACGGGTTGAAGCATAGAAAAAATTATTATCGATCGAAAGACATTTATTGTTTGAGGAAACCTCCTATGAAACCGGATTACCTAATTGTAGGCAGTGGTTTATCAGCATTGGTCTTTGGCGCTTTGATGGCAAACGACCGCAAGACCGTGCAAATACTCGAAGCCCATGAGCATCCAGGCGGCTTTGGTCACACGTTTACGATGGCTAAAAAATACACGTTTAATGCCCAATTCCACTATGTTTGGGATTGTGGTGAAGGACAAACGGTGAATCGGGTACTCAAAAAATTGGGCTTGGATCGGGAAGTAACTTTTGAGCGGTACGAGCCTGATGGTTTTGACCACATGCGAATGCCGGGGTATGCGTTGGATATTCCTTCGGAACCAGAGGAACTGATCCAACGATTATCAGCGCTCTTTCCTGCATATAGCCATTGCATTCGCCAATTTGTTAACGATGTTGAAAAAACGGGCGCAGGTTTGAAAAGACTAGCTCCTCCAGTTAAGCCAATTGAACTGCTAAAACATGCAGATGAAGTGTTTTGTACTGTCCAATATCTCAACAGCACACTTCAGGATGTATTCGATAAATTTCAGCTACCCCAAGCCGCCCAAACC
Source organism: Nostoc sp. NMS2 (assembly GCF_017115105.1). Classification (GTDB taxonomy): domain Bacteria; phylum Cyanobacteriota; class Cyanobacteriia; order Cyanobacteriales; family Nostocaceae; genus Nostoc. The sequence goes on along the minus strand of NZ_JABXKH010000178.1, from coordinate 5,376 downwards.
TTATTAGCTCTGCAATGGCCTGATTTTTTACTGCCTCCAAATCAACTCTCGTTTTATGCCTGGGTCGCTTTATTCAAGGGCTATCAAGCAGGTGCATTTTATCCAACCCAGCATTTTGAGCATGTCATCAATTCGTTAGTTAAAGTGATTGAATCACACGGAGGGCAGGTACTGCTAAACCATGAAGTCACGAATTTTAGAGTCATAGACAAAACGGTTACGGGCGTTGAGGCGATGGATTTAAACACCCATCAAACTCACGAATTTACAGGTGATACCGTGATTTGTAACATTGACCCCAAAAAAGCCGCCAAAATGATTGGTGAGTCAAAGTTCTCTAAAACCGTGCGCCGAAAACTCAACTATGAGTATTCTGCATCCAACTACATGGTTTATTGCGTCGTCAAAGACCTCAACCTCCGAGACTATGGATTTGGCAAGTGGAATCTCTTCCACACAGGTCATCAGGATTTGAATGAAGCCTTTGCTCAGATGTATGAACGCAATGACTTTTCCAATCCCAGCTTTGCCATGACAACGCCCACTTTATTGACACAAGCGAGTCGGGATTGTCCAGAAGATTGCCAAATTGTCGAATTCCTTACCGTTGCTAATTACGACTACTTTAAGCAATTGCGACAAAGCGAACGCAAAACCTACAACCAGAAAAAGCAAGAAATCTTAGATTCTATCCTGGATATCGTGGAAAAAGAATATGTGCCGAATTTTAGAAAGCATATAGTCTTTCAGATCACGGGTAGCCCCACCACCAATGAACGGTTTTGCTGGTGTCCCAACGGGAATTCCTACGGCTCCAGTCTCACACCGCGCAACATGGGTTTGGGACGGTTGAATCACGAAACCTCACTCAACCATTTCTATTTCTGCAATGCTTCATCAGGCTATCCGGGCTTTGCTCCCACATTCTGGACTGGAGCATTGTTGTATCAAAGATTATCTGGTGACGTGCTTTTAGGCAATAGCTAAACAAACAGTCATACATATTACTCATATTCAACAACTGAGAGGTCAGTTATGAGAATTGCAATTATCGGTGGTGGAGCCAGTGGTATGGCTACAGCTTACCTACTTGATAAACAAGGGCATCATGTCACCGTGTTTGAACGGCAGCCCATGTTAGGCGGACATATTCGCACACTCAATAAGAATGTGAAGCCTAACCAATCCGATTGCAATGAAATGTTGGAAACTGGAGTGCTAGAATTTCCTACCGTATTTCATCACTTTGTTGCTCTCATGCAAGAACTAGGAGTGAAACTAGAACCCATCCGTGTAGGTTCAGCTTTATTCCCCAAAGATGGTAATCGCTTTTTATCGGGGGTAACGATTGAGAATAACTATACAGGTATCCACCGCCTGATTGAATATCTGCGGTTCGATATCCTCCATACCCGTTCCGTTGGATTATGGCTGGAAACCCGATTTGCCCAGATGAAAGATTTTTACGATCGCCCACTGTCTCAATATTTGAATAACCATAGTATGAGCAATACCTGGCTAAAGTTGCTGACGATGTATAGCTACTCAATGCCCTTTGAACTCATTGACAACTTTCCCGCAGAGATGGCAATTCCGATGTTACGCGACTACCTCGCAGTCAAATGGCTCAGGATTGAAGGTGGTGTATATTCCTATATTGAAAAAATTTTGGAGCGATTTAAGGGTGAAGTCTTTTTGAATGTGGAGATTGCCAATATTTCCAGAAGTCCAGATGGTGTGAAAATAGAGCGATCTGCCTCTGGCGGCAGCGCTTCGCTATCGCAGGGTGAGATCCAAGAGTTTGATAAAGTCGTGTTTGCTACACCACCCGACCAAGTGATGGCTCTGTTAGCTGACCCAACCGAGGCTGAAATTAAACGCTTCTGTGCTTGGAAAGCCAATTATATAACCACTACAGTTCATACGGATACTTCCATGTATGAAAATTATGACATCCGGCATCCCTCGGAATTTGATTTCTTCCAGACAGACACCCGATGGGGATATAACAGTTACTTAAATCAGCTTTGCGGCATCTCATCGCCACAGAATTATTTTTTATCGTTTCAACTAGAAGGATTGATTGGCAAAGATCGGATTATTCACACTCAAGAACATCACACTCCGTTGTATACCACTGAATCTTTTCGATATAGAGACGAAGTAGTTGCTACCAATGGAGAGAACAATACCTACTATGCGGGCGCTTATCTAGGAGATGGATTGCATGAAGGAGCGATCGCATCTGCCTTTCGAGTTGCTCAACTCATCGGTTCACCCTTGGCACTTTCCTTCGGAGAATCGCTATCTCGGACATACCGAACATCTGCATAACGATTGGTTATTGTTGCAAGAAAGGTAAGCCAGGAAAAAAGGGGTTCCGACGGTTCAAAAAAGAACAAACTCATGGTTCTGTTGAATAATTTCATTCAATGCAGCCATATCAATTAAAAATGCATCATGTCCGTGGGTTGATTTTAACCACGACAGTTGAGCATTAGGGATTAAATTTGCTAATTCTTGTTGTTCTACTGGCGGATAGAGAATATCAGAGTCAATGGCGACAACTAGAGTTGGTTGCTGGATGCTTCCCAGAACAGATTCATAATCTGATAAATTAGGATCTGTGCGATCGCGTGCAATATCGTGGCCATCCATTGCATGGGTGAGGGTGATATAAGTGTTAGCATCAAATCGTTCTGTCAGCTTTTGACCCTGATGCTGTAAGTAACTCGCTATAGCAAACTTCTCAGATGCATCATACTGCCGTCCAAAGCGGGTTGTAAAACTATCCCAAGAACGGTAGGTAGACATCGCCATCATTCTCGCTACTGCTAGTCCTTGGTTTGGAGGCGCATCCAGGGTGTAGTTCCCTCCTTGCCAATTTGGATCGGCATAAATTGCCTGTCTTTGGGCTTCACTTAATCCAATACACCAAGCGGAATGTCTGCCAGAAACAGCGATAGGTGCAATCCCTTTCACCTTTTCGGGATATAATAATGCCCACTCCAGTGCTTGCATTCCACCCAGTGAACCACCAATTACGAACCGCAGAGATTGAACACCCAGGTATTCTAGTAGTACAGCTTGCAGGCGAACCATATCTCGGATTGTAATCTTAGGGAAGGATACACCATAAGGCTTTCTGGTTGTTGGGTTGATAGTAGTTGGCCCTGTTGTACCGTAACAACTTCCCAAAATGTTGCTGCACACAATAAAATTGCGATCGGGATTGAAGGCTTTCCCTGAACCAAACAAAGGTTCCCACCAATCATCAGCGTCAGCCGAACCAGTTAAGGCATGACAAATTAGTACTCCATTATCGCCTTGAGCATTTAACTGTCCCCAGGTGCGATAAGCAACCTGAACCCCAATTAATACTTCGCCGCTTTCAAGTTGAAATGGGACTGTAAGCTGGTAAAACTGGGTTTGTGGTGAGATGAAATCTGAGTAGATCATATCTGGGAGTGGGGAGTGGGGGGATGAGGGGGATGAGGGAGATGAGGGAGATGAGGAGGATGAGGGGGATGAGGGGGATGAGGGGGATGAGGGGGATGAGGGGGATGAGGGGGATGAGGGAGACAAGGGAGATGAGGGAGATGAGGGAGCAGGGGAGCAGGGGAGCAGGGGAGAAGTTGCAGTAAGTATTTTCCCCTCTGCCCCTCTGCTCCTTTGCACCTCTGCCTCTTGTGCCCAATTCCCAATGCCCCATTCCCAATTCCCAATTCCCAATGCCCAATGCCCAATGCCCAATTAAGAACTAAATCCTAACTTGCCGGAATGCCTGCTGAAAATCCTCTCTAATATCGTCAATATGTTCAATTCCCACTGATACCCGCACTAAATCGGGTGTCACGCCTGCTGAAAGCTGTTCGTCATTACTTAGCTGTTGATGGGTTGTGGAAGCGGGATGAATCACGAGGGTTTTAGCATCACCAACATTTGCTAAATGACTCGCTAACTTCACATGATTAATAAAAGCTTTACCTGCCTCCAATCCACCTTTGATGCCAAAGTTTAAAACTCCCCCAAAGCCATGTTGGAGATATTTTTTCGCTCGTTCGTGATATGGGTGATTGGCAAGTCCGGGATAATTAACCCATAATACTTGCTCTTGCTGCTCTAGCCACTGAGACAATTCTAGGGCATTACTCACATGCCGATCTACACGTAAAGAAAGAGTCTCTAATCCTTGCAGTAAAAGAAAGGCGTTAAATGGACTCAAACACGGGCCAAAATCCCGTAACCCCTCAACTCTGGCGCGGATAATAAAGGCAATGTTACCAAAGGAACCGCCAGGGCCAAACACTTCTTGAAAATTCAGCCCATGATAGCCGGGTGCTGGCTCAGTAAACAAGGGAAACTTGCCGTTACCCCAGTCAAATTTACCCGAATCGACTATTACGCCACCGATGGAAGTACCATGACCACCAATCCATTTAGTTGCAGATTCCACTACAATGTCTGCACCATGTTCAATTGGTCGAGCTAGATACCCACCAGCACCGAAGGTATTATCCACAATTAAAGGTATGCCGTTTTCGTGGGCAATTTCAGCTAACGCAGCAAAGTCAGGAATGTTGAATTGCGGATTGCCAATGGTTTCAACGTATAATGCTTTGGTGCGATCGTCGATCGCCTGACGGAAACTTTCTGGCTCATCTCCCTCGACAAACTTGACATTAATGCCTAAACGTGGTAAGGATACTTTAAACTGGTTATATGTTCCCCCATACAAAAAACTAGTGGAAACGATATTATCCCCAGCCTGAGCGATGGTACTGATTGCCAAGAATTGCGCCGCCTGACCACTAGCTGTTGCTAATGCTGCTACACCCCCTTCTAGTGCAGCAATCCGCTTTTCAAATACATCCGTCGTTGGGTTTGAGATCCGGGTGTAAACGTTGCCAAATTCCTGAAGAGCAAATAACCGCGCTCCATGTTCGGTGTCGTCAAAAACGTAGGAAGTCGTTTGGTAAATGGGTACAGCACGGGCATTAGTTCCGGGAGCCGGTTCTTGTCCAGCATGAACTTGCAGGGTTTCAAAACGATATTGTTCAGACATCAGCAGTTATTTTAGTTTCCAATTATACAAACAAGTAATAATGCTATTTGAGCATTGTATAAGATTAAAATACGGTAATCCTGACACATTACCGTATTTTCTTAAATATTTTTTTTGGCATTGTAGAGACGTTGCAATGCAACGTCTCTACATTCTTTTTCACGAGATGACTACTCGGTGAAGTCGTCAGAAAAACATCGCCCCTGGGAATTTTGAGATCGCGACGTAGTTGATTGGTAGTAAGTGACTGTTGGGAGCATCCCAAATGTGCAAAAACCTTGATAGCCCTCATCCCCTAACCCCTTCTCCCA
>NZ_JABXKH010000173.1 GCF_017115105.1 Nostoc sp. NMS2 | reverse complement strand
TCTCCCTTGTCTCCCCCCTCTTCCTTGTCTCCCTTGTCTCTTTTCCATGCCCAATACTTCGGCTTCGCTCAGTACAAGTGCCCCATGCCCAATTCCCAATTCCCAATTCCCAATCTTAAACTCGACCTCGGAGAAACTGTGCCATTTCGTTAGGAGTTGGTGACATTTCCAAAGCCGTCTCTTCAGTGATGCGACCGTCTTGATAGAGATTGAGCAATGACTGATTCATCGTAATCATGCCGTCAAAGCCTGCTTGTTTCATCAACTCGCCAATTTCATCATATTTTCCGTCTTTGATCCATTCTTTAATAGCCTCAGTATTGATCAGCACATCGTGGAAAGCAGCCCGTTTCCCGTCAGTTGTGCGGCACAAACCTTGAGCAATTACCGCCACTAAAGACTCAGAAATTGCCACCCGCATTGCATCTTGTTCGTCACCAGAGTAGAGGTTGAGAATCCGTTCAATGGTTTTAACCGCGCTATTAGTGTGCAGAGTTCCCATAACTAAGTGACCAGTCTGAGCAGCTTTTAGGGCGGTGTTAACTGTTTCCTTATCTCGCATTTCCCCTACTAGAATCAAATCTGGATCTTCCCGCAAAGCTGCTTTCAAAGCGTTGTCAAATTTTCGGGTGTGCATTCCCACTTCTCTCTGTTTGACTAAAGACTTGCGGCTTTGATGGATAAATTCGATCGGGTCTTCAATGGTAATGATGTGCTTGGCCATTTCCTTATTGATGTAGTCTACCATCGCTGCCATTGTGGTGGACTTTCCAGAACCAGTGGGCCCAGTCACTAAAATTAAACCTTTGTGATTATGGCAAATATCCCGAAAAACTGGGGGTAATCTCAACTGTTCCATAGTTAAGATTTTCAGAGGAATCAACCGCAACACCATCGCAGGCCCTCTAAGGGTACCAAAAATATTAATCCGCACGCGAGCAAAGTCATATTGAGTTGCTCCGTCAAATTCTAAGTGTTCTTCAAAGCGCTGAATTTCCGCCTCACTCATCACCTCCCGCAACCAATTCATAAAAGCTTCTTTATCTGTTTCTGGATAATCCCATGATTGAATTTCCCCTCGGCTGCGGAAGCGGGGTACTTCACCTACACCCAAGTGCAAGTCAGAATATCCCTGATCGTAAGCTTCTTTGATTAACTTCTCTAAAGTGAGTCCCGTACTGCTGGTTTTAGAGGAAACTGAACTAGGTATTGGCGGTGGACTAACCGGACGATGACCTGCAACAGGCGTGTTGGTACTCCTATCCATTGACATATCCAATGTTTGTGTCATCTGCCTCTGCGTGCTAAAGGTTGGCGTTGGAGGTGGTGGTGGCATTGGAGGCAAGTTACGTTCGGTAACAGAGCTAGAATTTGATGGAGACTGTGATTCTGTCATATATATTCACATTTGGCAGTTAAAAAGTTGAATTAGTGAGAAGTTAAGTCACTTACTTCGATGACTTTTGGAGAATGCTGGCGTGCAAGCCCTAGTGGTGATGAGAGGTGATTGAAAATCTAGAACCACGGTCGATCCATTTCATCCACCTAAACTGGTATCTTTTTTTCCGAAAATTCCGCTAATCAGAATATTTAGAAAAATTATTTAACTTATCTATCATGGTTTAACACACCTAATAGCTCAGAACGCCTCAGCAAAAATCCATAGATTCTCTAGTGCTTTACAATACTATTGACGAAATATAAATATTCTCAGCCCTTAGATGAGAAATTTATCCCAGGTATGAATACAAATTGCCAGCAATTAACAGCACAAATACTAGCTATTCATTTATTCAGCCCATCTATCAATTATGAGAACAGCCATCAATTTTTATAAGAAATGTTAAGTTAAGTCGGAGCAATATCTGGGGATCAACGTTAAAAGCGCATACCTTTTAGGTTATATATCTGAAGATAGATGCGGAAAACAAGTTATTCTAATAGATAGAAACTTGATTTTATATCCACAATTACAAAAAACTAACTGTAAACTTTAGTAAATAAATGCTCATTTTCTCGATTAGTTTTTATATACTGAATTTCACTGAGAAACAAATTTCAGTTAACTCGCCAAAAGCGAGATATGACTGAGATTAAAATTTGCTGTTGTATTTTTGGGAGGAAAAGTCATGGTTTCTGCTCAAAGCTCTAATCTAGGAAAGACCTACTCCTTGTTGATGATTAAAAGCTTTTTAATATGGACTTTTACATTAGCAGTATGCTTGTTGGTTGTCGGTTTTCCATTAGTTGTCTTAATGGCTACGGTTGGATGTCTGTTATCGATCATCTTGCAATCTGTGATGCCTGTTAGTGCTGTTTTGCTTGTAGCAGGCGCTTTAATCATGTTTAATGTCATGGCAGTTGTATTGGCTGCGGGTGTGCTAACTATTAAAGGAGTTCATCCCAGTGAAGTTAAATGGTTAAGCTGGCTGCATGGAGAGGCAGACCAAATGCAGACTACTGTTTATGCTGCTTGCCCTTTAACTTGTGAGATTAAAATGTAGTCATCACAAGTAAATACGACAAACAGTGTGTCTGCCCGGTTAAGCCGGGTTTTTTCATGCTTTCTAACGATCGATTACAGTTGAATTCAATAAACAGTTCATCTACCCGATTAAGCCGGGTTTTTTCATGCTTTTTATATGGGCTAGGTAACGCAAGGAAGCTAGTTTAAGCGATATCGCTGAACCAAGAATCCCCGTCGATTTATGGCGGGGAGTGTCAAACTTATGATTTGTGTAATGATTGACTGTCAGCTATTGACTATTTGCCATAGACCATTGACTATAACCATTGGCAAATCACAGATGACTAATGACTAATGACTAATAAAAAACGGGTTTGCATTATCTTGGGTACTCGTCCCGAAGCGATTAAACTCGCTCCAGTGATTCAGGTTTTCCAGAAGTCTTCAGCTTTTGAGTCGCAAGTCATTTTAACTGGACAACATCGGGAGATGGTTGAGCAAGTTATGCGGCTGTTCAACATCAAGGCAGATTATGACTTGGAAATTATGCAGGTTCAGCAATCTTTAAGTGATATTACCTGCCGCAGTTTAAAAGGACTAGAAGCGTTATTTAAAGAGAGAAAGCCAGATTTAGTGGTGGTGCAGGGAGACACTACAACGGCTTTTGCCGCAGCTTTGGCAGCTTTTTATCAAAAAATCCCTATTGGTCATGTTGAAGCAGGTTTAAGAACTGATGATATCTTCAATCCTTACCCAGAAGAAGCTAATCGGCGGTTGATTTCTCAAATTAGTCAGTTGCACTTTGCGCCGACTCCTTGGGCTGTGGAAAATTTGCACCGTTCTGGTGTTTTGGGTGAAATTCACATGACGGGTAACACGGTAATTGATGCGCTGTTGAATGTAGCTGCGACCCAATCTGTTTGTCATGTACCAGGCTTAGACTGGGATTCATATCGCGTTCTGCTAGCAACAGTTCATCGGCGGGAGAATTGGGGAGAACCACTGCAAGCGATCGCAGAGGGGTTTTTACAAATCTTAGACAAGTTTCCTGATACAGCAATGCTCTTACCATTACACCGCAATCCCACAGTGCGAGTCCCGTTGCAAGAGCTTTTAGGGAATCATCCCCGAATTTTCTTGACTGAACCTCTAGATTATGGCGAACTAGTGGGAGCAATTGAGCGATCGCATCTTTTGCTCACTGACTCTGGTGGTTTGCAAGAAGAAGCCCCCAGTTTGGGGAAACCAGTACTAGTTTTGAGAGATACCACCGAAAGACCAGAGGCTATTGCAGCCGGTACGGCCAAACTTGTAGGCACGACGAGTGAGAATATTTTTGCAGATGCTGCTGAGTTACTGAGCAATCCAGATGCCTATGAAGCAATGGCAAATGCAATTAATCCCTTTGGAGATGGTCATGCAGCAGAGCGGATTTTGCAGATTGTGCAAAATTACTTGGGTGTTTCATCAGAAATATCAACTTAGATTAAACAAAATCCAAAATTTCTGTTTTTCAGGGTGTATAAAATCGACTTTTCTTATTTGCATTCAACACAGTTTCAATTTTGTGAGGTAAGCATCTCGCCCGCCTTAAGACGGGCGAGACGTTCCGTTCGCGCAGCGTCTCTGATAAGAGAAGTTTTAATCTAAGACTTCCTTAGTTTAGATTTCTCTCCATCCCACAAGAAAACAGATATAACCTGCAAATGATATTTTTCAAAAGTGGCTTGTTGATGAAATTGTCTCTAACTTTTAAATACCCAAAGCTGCTCTAGTTTCGGGCCCCACCGTACCATCTACAAGTAGACCTTTACTTGCCTGAAAGGTTCGCACTTGGTTAACAGTTTCTTGACCGTAAATTCCATCAACTCTGATATTACCTAAAGCTGTCTGAACGTCTCTTACAAGCTGACCTTTAGAACCACGGGAAAGAATAACTGAACCACCAACACCACCAGGTCTAGTCACTGAAGAATTGTTAGGTTTATCGCCAACCCATCGGGCAAAAACATATCTACCCGTAGAAAGCCGAGCAAAACCGTTTTCATACCTTTCAATCGCTGGAAGGGTTGCACCATTTGATACACAATCAATATAAGAGTAGTTGGTGCTTGGGCCTGTACGGATACGCAAACAACTGCCGTTAGTCTTTACATAAGCAGCCGAACTCATTTGAATTTGGGCAGCAGCAATAAGTAATACACCAACACCAGCTAAAGCTAACCAAGCTGAAGATTTAAGTAGTTTTTTCCAATTGAACTTAGATTTGCTGTTTGTAGATGCCTGTTTTTCAGCAATAACTATGTTGGAAGATTTAAGAGGTTCTTTGCCATTTAATTGAGATTTAGGAAGATTATGTTTGGTGTTTGCAGATGCCTCTTCTTGAGCAATAAACATGTGAGAATAAGCAAGATATTCCATAATGCACCTCTTTATATGAAAAAACGAGTATTCACAGAGAATTACTTTTTTCTCTGTATTTATTCTTAGTATATTTTATATCACTGACTTTTAAAAAGGTTTTTACTGGTAGTAGAATTAAGAAAAAATGAAGTTAGTCAAAAGATTCCTGAGAAAATGCGCTGTCTACGACGGTCTACACCTTGGCGCTGATTTAGTTAAAGCCTTCTTGCTTACTGGCTTCTCCCTTGTGCATCCAAATACATTGCTATAAATATGAGCATTGCTGGAAGCGATCGCAGTAAAAATATCCTAGTTATAGAAATCATTAAAATCCTAAGTTTTTGTAATTGCTACCAGGCTTATAAACTATTTCAGGTAAATTTGGTATATTTTGATTGCCATGAAGACAAGATACTTAGAGCTAGATACATTAATATTAAGATTTGTTAAGACTTAATTCTAGAATAATCTTAAGATTCTTAAATTTAGTACTGTAAATCTACCGTTTTACCGTAGTATATATTCAGGCTATTCTAGCCCACCTCACAAAAGCTCAAAAAAAGCAAGTATTTTCTACTACAATTTTAGATTTTTCTCTAAATTAGCTTACCGATCTGCTTCATCTATGAAATAATAAACAATTGCGCCCATAAAATACGGTTTGTCGATCCACTTTTAGTATTTTGGCAGAATACTAATTTTCTGATAACAAATTTATACTGGTTTTGCACCCAAGTAAGTGTTGTTTGAAGCTAATTTAATTAAAAATAATAGCGCCCTTGACAAAATGCAAAATATCCAACAAAAATATCACTGTTAAATCAACTGAATAACAACGCGGAAATATGAAGTATAACCAACTTGGTAAAAGTGACTTAAAAGTTTCCGAAATTTGTCTTGGCACTATGACTTATGGACAGCAAAATACTATTGAAGAAGCCCATGAACAGTTAGATTATTCTATTGCCCAAGGAGTCAACTTTATTGATGCGGCGGAGATGTACCCAGTACCAACAAGTGCCGAAACTTATGGATTAACTGAAACTTACATTGGCGAATGGTTAAAGCGTCAACAAAGAGAACAACTGATTCTAGCTACTAAAATTGCTGGCCCCGGTCGTGGCTTTAAATGGTTACGTGGTGGAGCCAAAGCAATTGACCGTGATAATATCAAACAAGCTGTAGATGATAGTTTGAAAAGATTACAAACAGATTATATTGATTTGTATCAAATCCACTGGCCCGATCGCTATGTACCACGGTTTGGGCAAACGGTATTCGATCCGACTCAGGTAGAAAAAACGGTTCCCATCGTTGAACAGCTAGCAGTTTTTGACGACGTAATTAAGGCAGGAAAAATTCGCTATATCGGTTTGAGTAATGAGACACCTTGGGGAGTTGCCCAATTTAGTAATGCTGCTAAACAATTAGGATTGCCCAAAGTTGTTTCAATTCAAAATGCCTATAACTTGCTGAATCGAGTATTTGATGGAGCCTTAGCAGAAGCAGTTTATCAGGAAGAAATTGGGTTACTAGCTTATAGTCCTTTGGCATTTGGTTTATTAACTGGTAAATACCTAAATGGCAAACCAGAAAAGGCAAGATTCAGTTTGTTTGAAAATTTTGGTCAGCGCTACTTAAAACCAAAAGTCACCGAAGCAGTAGCAGCTTATGTGGAAATTGCCAAGCGCTATCAACTGAGTCCAGCGCATTTGGCTTTGGCATTCGTGCGGAGTCGTTGGTTTGTGCCTAGCACAATTATTGGTGCTACGACACTAGAACAACTCAAAGAGAATTTGGAAAGTGTGGATGTAGTTCTCAATAAAGACATTTTGGAAGAGTTGGATATAGTTCATGCTCAGTCTCCAAACCCAGCACCATAAAAGTTTAGTAGGTGGAATATGACTTTTACAGCAACATCAGTTGACCAGAATACTGTTCGTCGTCGGGGTACTGGCTTAAAGGCTTACAATCCCGAAAAAGTATTCAAAGGATACACACTTTTCACGCCCCTGACAGGTCAAGGTGAAGTTTACCTCCTGAACTTAGAAGGAAAAGTCGTACACCAGTGGAATCTGCCATATCCACCAGGGTTATATGGTTATCTCTTGCCCAATGGCAACCTTTTTTATAACGGTAAGACTCCACCAGAAGAACCACTACGTTTTGCTTTGTGGGCTGCGTTTAAAAGTGGTGTTGTTTTAGAGGCAGATCCCAAAGGAAATATTATTTGGGAATATAAGCATCCAGATCATCATCACGATGGACGCAGACTAGCCAATGGCAACACAATTTTACTCGCCATTGAAAAAATACCTCAGTCGTTAGTACCTCGGATCAAAGGCGGCGTACCAGGTACAGAACCAGATGGGAATATCTATGCTGATGTGCTTTATGAAGTGACTCCACGAGGTGAAATTGTTTGGACTTGGCACGCCCACGAACACCTCGATCCAGATATATTTACCATTACACCCCAGGATCATCGACACGAATGGACTCATGGAAATACCGTTGGGGAACTCGCCGATGGCAATATTATAGTGAGCTTTCGCAATATCTCCACAGTTATCATTATCGATCGCAAAACGGGAGAAATAATTTGGACGTTGGGTGATGAAGTGCTAGCACAGCAGCACTTCCCGAACGAGCTAGCTAACGGTAATATCTTGATTTTCGACAATGGCGCACATCGTCGTAACATCGCTCTCAATTTCTCCCGTGTAATTGAGGTAAACCGTGAAACGAAAGAGATTGTTTGGGAATACACCGACAACCCGCCTCAAAATTTCTTCAGTGCATACATATCAGGAGCGCAACGTTTAGCGAATGGCAATACCTTGATTACAGAAGGTGCTTACGGCCGGATATTCGAGGTGACAGTTGCAGGAGAGATTGTTTGGGAATACATCAACCCCCACTTTGCATCTCGGAATATTCCAGGTGAGAAATCGCCGGTAACTCGTGGGGAGCAAAATACAGTTTTCCGCGCCTTCCGTTATGCACCTGAAGAAGTGCCCTGGCTTTAGAAGAAGGCAAGGGGAGCAGGGGGAGCAGGAGAAGAATAATAATACCCAATGCCCTTCAGGAGTTCTGAGTTCCGAGTTCCATTAGCGGATAGCTAAGGTTTAGCCCGTGCTGAGTGGAGAATAACTCTTAACTCCTAACTCAGCACTGTTTTGCCCCATGCCCATTTAAGATTTGGGATTTTTGATGAGAATTCAATTCCCAATGCCGATTAACAAGTCCTATTTACTAAGGAACTTAAACATGGCTGAAATCAAAGTATACAGTGCAGTTGTTTGTCCTTATGCTCACCGTACCCGTTTGGTACTCCAAGAGAAGGGCATAGACTTCGATTTGATTGAGATTGATTTGCAGAATAAGCCTGAAGGTTTTACCAAAGTTTCCCCTTATGGTAAAGTGCCTGCACTAACTCATGGCGATAACCGAGTTTGGGAGTCAGCAGTAATTAACGAGTATCTAGATGAGGTATTTCCTAATCCACCACTGTTACCCAGCAGTCTTGCTGCTAGGGCACAGGCTCGTATCTGGATCGATTTTGCTAACACTAGGTTCGTTCCCGCTTTTTCTACCCTACTGCGGAGTTCAGATCCTCAAAAACAAGAAGAAGCTAAACAAGAACTATACAAACACCTGGAATTCATTGAAAACGAAGGTTTGGCAAAGCTTTCTGGGGAAGGCCCTTACTGGTTTGGTGAATCCATCAGTTTGGTGGATTTCACCTATTTTCCGTGGTTTGAGCGCTGGGCTGCACTAAAGCAATATCGTGGTTTTGGGATACCAGAGGGATTTACCCGTATACGTCAATGGAAACGTGCTTTGAAAGAGCGTGAATCTGTGAAAGCGATCGCTCACTCTAAGGAATTCTACATTGAGCGATATGCTAAATTCGCTGCGCCTACTCTCGCTGCTGTTTAAATGTAATTAATTATATGTTTCAAGTGGAAATTTAAACCCCACTTGAAACATATAATTAAACTCTTTAGAATTACGAATTACGAATTATGAATTACGACTTTACCAAAGTGAGCCGCACTTTTGAGATAATGATAAGCTTCTCGCGCTTCAGTGAAGGGAAAAATTCGATCAATAATTGGTTTGATTTGATGCTGTTGCATCGCCAGATTCATCGCCTCAAACATTTCTCGACTACCAACATAAATGCCCTGAACTGTTAAACTTTTAAAAAGTATTGGCATGGGGTCAATTTCACTTCCTCTACCTGACAATACGCCAATCAAACTAATCCGTCCCCCAATGCGGACTGCTTGTAATGATTTTGGCAGAGTCCCTGCACCGCCTACCTCAACTACATGATCTACACCTATGCGATTAGTTAATTGATAAACTTGCTTTTCCCAATCTGGTGTTGTTTTGTAGTTAATCGCCTCGTCAGCACCAAGCTGTTTAGCTAGTGTCAATTTCTCATCACTGCTGGAAGTAATAATCACTCTAGCACCATGTATCTTGGCAAACTGGAGAGCAAAAATCGAAACTCCCCCAGTACCGAGTAATAAAATACTATCACCTGCGCCAATATTGCCTTTTGTCACCAGTCCATGCCAAGCGGTAACTGCTGCACAGGGTAAAGTCGCTCCTTCAATATAGGATAAGTGGTCAGGTAATATCACCAAACCATCTTCGTGTAATACGACATATTCAGCCAGCATTCCATTAATACCGCCTCCGAGATCGGATTTCATTTTCTCTTTGGTTAAAGAGGCATAAATCCAGTTTTGGAAGAAAATACCAGCGACGCGATCGCCTATTTTAACTCGTGTAACACCTTCCCCTACCGCCATAACCTCTCCTGCACCGTCAGACAGGGGAATTAACGGATACTTCTGTCCACCACCGTAAGCACCCTCAGCGACGAGCAAATCGCGGTAATTTAAGGATGTTGCTTTGACTTGAATGAGAACTTGTCCCGCAGTTGGTTTTGGTTCAGGGCGATCAACTAATGCGAGGGCATCAATCCCACCATTGCTTTGAATTTCGTAAGCTTTCATTGTGTTAACCGAACCGTATTGACTGAGGAAAGGATAAAAGGCAAATTTTATTTGATATAAAAAAGCAGTGGTTAAATGTTATATGAAACCACTGCTGTTTATTGTAATAGATAAATATTGCCTACCCTAAGTTGACGTTATTTCACCTTATGAGCTTGGTTGCTGGTCGGGAAACATACATTTATCAGAGTCACAACCACTAGGTCCAGCCTCTGACATTTCGCCTAAATCGTAGCGGCTTAAAACTGCACAGAAATCATCTGTTTTGCGCCGTGCTTTCACCTCTTGATTCAAGCGATCGTAGGTTGGTTTGTCTATTGGTTCAAATGGCAAACGTGGGAATGATTGCAGGTCATCAAAACGAGCTAAAAGGGCTGCTGAAATATATCCCCGATCGTTCTGAATAGTTTCGTAGATACGCTGTCCCAAAGGTTCGATTTCATCAGAACGCAGTTCCAAAGTAGCTGATGTATTGTGAGTCACATACCAACGTTGAACCTGGAGGACAAAATCAAATTGGGCTAAGACTGAAAACTTAGAAACATCAATTTCATCAGCCCCTGGTAAATCTGCCCAAGATACAGAAACAGGGATTTCTACTAACCACTCACTCACCCGTGAATCAAAGGGATCGTTAAGCAAATTGCCCTGTTCATCTTTGTCTGATTGAGAGGGAATGACATTGTAACCGTAGTCGATACAGGCTAAGGCTACTGGGTCATTTTTGCCGAAGGTGATACGGCGAATAAATCTTTGGGCTTTGGGGGGATGCCATCCTGAACTAGCATTAGTTAATAAAGCCTTAGTGCCACTGGGTTGGACTGTGGTACAGCGATTTGGACGTTTAAGATTATGGCGATCGCAATAATCCCAAACTACCCGATGTACAATATCTTTCCAGGAACTGAGATATTTTTCTTCCTCACGCTTAAAAGCTAATCCTTGTGGAGTTGCGGGTCTTCCAGCTTCCCACCAGCGCAGCCAATCAACACCAAAAGCATGGACAAAGAAATCAAATAAACCTGTAAAAGAAACTCCCACAATTGGGTCTAATTCACGGCTGTATTGATAGCGTGGTTCCAGGAATTTGTGATTTAAAAGTGCTGCTACAGATAGCGCCCCAGCAGTGAAAGCTTCCTCTTGTTCTTTGTAGTTACGTGGGTCGATTTGATTAAGGTGAACCTCAGACAAATTGCAGTTGCCAGTTAGGGTATTACCAAATACTCCTTTATGATGTTCCGGTTCATTAAAGCAATAAGTATCGTGTAAACCTGGTAATTCTTCCACACCTCTAACTATTTGCCATTTACCTTTGTATTTGGCATCACACCCTTTGCTCACATCCAAACGCTGGCAAGGAATTTGTCCACAGTCAGTAATTTGCAAGTAGTATAAATCTTGACTGCGAACACCATAGTTAGTGACTGACCCTTTATGAGCGCAGAGATTTAAAGAAGAACGGATAGCGCATTTAGTTAGCAATAACTGCACTCGATATGCACGTTCATAATCAGAGATGTAAATCCTAATGCCATTGCCATGTGTATTTGTGCCATCTGTATCTGCTAAACCAGCGATAAAGTGCAAAATTGCTGGGCGATTCCAACTAGCAATTACATTCAGTGACTCTGGATTTGTTTTTAAACTCTTTAAAAATTCTCCAGAAAAACCTAAGTCTGTTACATCTCTAAAAGTCGGCAAGTAGTCATACTTTCTTTCAGGAGACTTACTTCCGATTACAGATAAAGCTGCTTTCTGTTCATAAAGTCTAACTTTGGCATTACCATTTTTGTCTGTAGTTCCATCTCCTACAGCTACTCCCAAAGTATAGGCATAACTTGGATCGATGTTTAATCCATCTTCATACTGAATAGTAAAAGGCTCGGTATGAATGGCATATCTACTAACATCCATCAAATCTTTGGTTTGGACTTCTTTGTATTCTTTATCAAATCTATCTTTCACAAAGAAGCGATGATATTCGGTTGCATCCAAGTAACTACCATCTGCAAATTTGACTCGATACAGCTTGCGTTCGCTACCAGTTTTAAATGGTGTTACTTGGCTCCATTTTTGACCATTCCAAATCTCAATTTCATCTCTGACAACATCTTTGATTTTATGTATTCCATCTCTAGTAATGAGTAAGGTATCACCACTAACACAATGGAAGTTAGCGCCTACTATTTCACCGCATGGATTTAAAGCATACCGCTGCAAACGATGTCCTAGCTCATTAGCATCAAGATTTGGATAATGTTCTTCTAACCACTGTTTTGCTGTTCCTTGTTCATAAGCTTGCAAAAACTCAACTTTCAAAGCTTGTGTTGGTAGCAAATCAATGTTCGATCGCGCTACGGCTTCACCAGCCCATTGAATCGCTCCCTCGCCACTATAATATTGTTTGCGGACGGCATTAAGACATTCTTCTAAGGTTGGCTTGCGGTGAAAAACTCTGGTATGATTTGCCATCCTGAGTGCATCACGCTCTGGATCAATTCGCCAGTTGCCATTTTCATCTTGCTGCCATAAGTTATCTTTGGCGGTAGCTGCTAGACCATCGCCAGAATCAAACTGACGCATCCCCGCACTTCTTCGGATATTGCCTGCGACAATTGTGACAGCAGCTTGATCGATTAACAGACAGCATTCAACTGAATTTAATTGCCGTCCTCTAACTTTATTCAGAATAGATGCACAACGCTGATAAAGTCCGGGCAATTTCACCGGATTAGCAACTCCTCCAAAGCCATTGAGAGTTTCTCCTGCTTTTCTGACATCACTGATATCAACTAATACTTCAACTTCTGCTGAAAATTGTTCATCAGTGGAGAGTTCTAATAGGGCTTGATATGATTCAACCCAACCTTCACGACTATCTCCCACGTGAATAGTGACGTTATTGCCTTCTATATGAGTTTCGGTATATTCACGTCGCTGTTGCACAGGAGTGCTGCCGATTTCACCTTGTACGATGACATTCAGTTGATTGCGGATGGGGGGTAACTGGTTAATAAATTGTGGTTCTAGGACGGCTCCAGTTCCACAACCCATCATTGCTAGATCCATCATTAATCCGAAGGCACTCCAGTCTTCGAGATTGGTAGAGGTGCAATTATAAGCGCCGGAAAAGTTCTTTGGTTTGGTTATCCAGTCTGTGCCACCAACCCATAGCCAGCGTCCACTAGGCATAGCTTTCAAGTGGCGCTGCATCTTATCTAGGATGGCAGCTTCTTCTTGAGTTAGCTTTCCTAACTCGACTAAGCCGAGTAAAGTGCGATCGCACACCTCATCCCATGTTTCCCTTAATCCCGCCTTGGTGCGGCGGCTATAGGTTCTAAAAAATACGGGATTTGCAGCCGGTGCAGTTTCAGGAAACTTTGCACTCTGGCGTTTTCTTTCTAGCTCTCGAACCATATATTAAGTGTCTTGCGTTCTTGTTGCGTGCGGACAGATTATGACTATACGCCAAGTAGTTTTAGTATTAAAGATTGTCAAATTGTCCACTTTACGCTAGCTATAGACCGGACTATTTGCAACAAAAATTTATAATGTATAATGTTCCTCACCCTTGGGTAGGATCTTAATATTGAGTTTTAATTGGCACATATTAATTTATAAGTAAATTCTCTTTATACCGATTTTTGGGCAATTACTTAGCGGAGGTATAAACTTTGCTTAAAATTATACAAGTAGAGACTGACGAACATAAATATCATATACAGAAACTGTTTTGGGAATATTTTAATGAAACTAAGTTGATATTCAGCCATCAGTTCGGCATCAATTTAGATGCTAATACATTCTTTGAGCAATATATGACTCAGCTTCACGAATTTATACCCCCTTCAGGACGCTTACTTTTGGCACAATACGAGAAGTATTATTTACGCCTAACAATGAGGTGATTTTAGAACGGAAAAGATAGAACAATATCGCACATCTGACAATTCAGGTCATGTGGAAAAGCTAACGATTAACCTAACCCCCTAACCCCCTTCCCGACACGGGAAGGGGGAAAATTCAAAGTCTCTCTCCTTAAAGGAAGAGAGAAATAGAAGAGAGGTTTTCCACATACCGTGAAAAGTCAGTATCGCACATATATACAACACTTATTAACTGAATACCACAAAAGAAGTTCATCGGATGATGAAGTGGAAACAGAACTAATCTTTTGACACCGAATGGGATTATTATCAGGTTGTTTATATAGGTTGAAAAAATCGCACGCCAATGTATGGGTGCGTGTTACATCTCGACATTTTAACTTGGATCACTAATTATTTGGCATAATAAGTCCTGAAGAACCATAAATCGCAATTAACTAAAATCCCTATTAGGGATTGAAATCTAAAAGAATGAATTGCTGATAGACCAAAGGATTCTTTTGTCTAAAAAATCCTTTGGTCGGGTTTAGCCATTCACAAAAAATAGCTTAGATTACCTCTGTCTACTTTGATAGTTCTGGCGTGAAGAGAATACGGTTGTCGTTAATGCTATTAAATGCAGGTGTAGACCAGCGATCGACTACTTTGCCTAGAATTGACATTTCTTGAACTAAGCGGTCAAATTTATCAGGGGTGAGAGATTGGGGCCCATCGGATAAAGCTTTTGCGGGATTGGGGTGAACTTCAATCATCAAGGCATCTGTACCAGCTGCGATCGCAGCCATTGCCATTGATGGAACATATTCAGACCTACCAGTACCATGACTAGGATCAATCATAATCGGTAAATGGGTCAGCGATCGCAATACCGGAAGCACTGATAAATCTAAAGTATTACGGGCATATTTACCATCAAAGGTTCTAATTCCCCGCTCACAAAGAATTACATTTGGATTTCCAGATGCTAAAATATATTCTGCTGCCATCAGCCACTCGTCAATTGTGGCAGACATCCCCCGCTTCAGCAGCACAGGTTTATCTTGAGCGCCTACCTTTTTCAGCAGCGAGAAGTTGTGCATATTCCTAGCTCCGATTTGGATTATGTCAGCGATTCTCGCCACTGCTGATAAATCGGCAGCATCCATCAGTTCTGTGACGATACCCAAACCAGTAGCTTCCCGCGCTGCTGCTAATAAATCTAAAGCGCTTTCACCATAACCTTGAAAGGCATAAGGTGAAGTGCGAGGTTTGTAAGCTCCGCCACGCAAAAACTGCGCTCCTGCTGCCTTCACGCGCTTTGCTGTTTCGACAATCATCGCTTCATTTTCAACGGAACAAGGCCCAGCTACCACCACAATCGGATGATGTTCGCCAAAATAGACATCACCGTTGGGTGTAGGTACAACAACCTCGCTGGCTTCTCCATGTCGGAATTCTCGACTTACCCGCTTGAAAGGTTGTTGCACTCGTAATACTTGCTCAATCCAAGGGCTAAATTCTTGGATTTGTAATTTATCGATGCTAGAAGTATCACCAATTAGCCCCAGCACAACTTTATGGGTGCCAACGCTTTTTTCTACTGTGACTTTCCAAGTTTCACTCAGTTCTTGACTGATGCGAGTAATTTCCTCAACAGGTGTACCGCTTTTAAGTATGATAATCATCTGTTTTTCCTTGTGTATGGTTATTGAGTGTAATCAGGTTAAAAGGGCGGTTAGAAACCGCGTCTACACAGACAAAACCCACCTTCGTGGGTTTCAAACCCTCAATTTATTAGTCCACGAAGGTGGACTTTGTTTGTGTAGCCGCGAATTCTATTCGCCAGGGCTGTTTAGAAATTAGTGCAAAAATTCAGCCAATTGTTCTAATTTTGTCCAAGCTGCACCGCTTTGCAGAATTTCTTTAACAAGGGCAATACCTTTAACACAACCTGCTAAAACATCCGTTTCTCCATGAATGGCTTCACCAACTTGGAGTGCTAAGGCTGTATTTAAAGCGACTACATCTTGCTGCGCTTGCGTGCCTTTACCTTGGAGAACTGCCTTCAAGATTTCGGCATTTTCTTGGACATCTCCACCGTGCAACGCCGCAGTGGGTGCAAAATTCAAACCAAGTTCTTGAGGATTGAGCGTTAGAGAACGGACTTTTTTATCTTGGAGTACAGCCAAGTCAGTGACATCTGCCAAACCAGCTTCATCTAAGCGTTCGCGTCCATGAAGTGCGATCGCTTTTTGACATCCTAATTGCGATAAAGCTTGCACAATTTCCTCTAGTAAAAGCGGGTCATTTACACCAATAATTTGCCCCGTTGGTCGCATCGGATTTACTAGCGGGCCAAGTAAGTTAAAAACAGTCCGCACCTTCAAAGTTTTTCGCAAAGTGGCGATCGCTTTGAGTGCAGGATGCCAACCTGGAGCAAACAAAAAGGTGATTCCAACTTCATCTACTGCGGCTTGCACTTTTTCAGGAGTGGCGTTGAGATTTATCCCCAAAGCTTCCAGCACATCAGCTGAACCAGCCTTACTAGATGCCGAACGATTGCCATGTTTGGCAACCTTTACCCCGGCGGCGGCGGCAACAAAGGCGACAGCAGTGGAAATATTAAAGGTGGAAGCGCCATCTCCACCAGTTCCACAGGTGTCAATTAGGGGGGTTGGGAATTGAGTACTGGGTACTGGGGATTGGGATTGCAACACACTAGCCATACCAACTAATTCTTCGGCGGATACGCCTTTCGCTTGGATTGCGGCTAAAATCGCTCCTGATAAAACATGAGGGATGGAATCTGTGAGCCAACCTTGCATCAAATCCGTAGCTTGAGGAACCGTCAACGATTGCCGATTTAGCAACTGTTGTAATAAAGCTGGCCAGTTGTAGAACTCAGAAGGGATGGAGATATTATCAGGTGGAGTTTGAGTTACAGCTATCATTTTGATTATTTGTCATTGGACTAGTAGTTTGTCCCATTAGTTAAGACGAGAGGTGAATAAGTTCGTAGTAAGGACTTTAGTCCTGGATTTTTAAGCACTGAAGTGCTGACTACAAACCCATCAGAATTAATGACATAAACCACTAAGGAATCAGGACTTTGGCGACAGTTTGCACATCTTTGTCACCTCTGCCGGAGCAATTGATGACAATGCGGGGATTGCCTTCTAATTGAGGACAAAGGGTTTCGAGATATGCGATCGCATGAGCAGTTTCCAAAGCTGGGATAATCCCTTCTAGTTGCGATAGTCTTTGAAATGCTTCTAAGGCCTGTTTATCAGTCACACTGTAATATTCGGCGCGACCAAGATCCTTTAAATAACTATGCTCAGGGCCAACGCCAGGATAATCTAATCCGGCACTAATTGAATGGGCTTCGATGACTTGACCATCATCATCTTGTAGTAAATAGCTCATTGCACCATGCAATACACCTATTCTCCCTTTTGTCAAGGTAGCAGCGTGTTTTTCTGTATCTACACCTTCACCTGCCGCTTCCACTCCAATGAAACGCACCGAAGATTCATGGACAAATTCATTGAATAATCCAATCGCGTTAGAACCTCCACCCACACAAGCCAGTAAAATATCTGGTAATCCTCCCCATTTCTGTTGGGATTGAGCGCGAGTTTCCACACCAATTACCGCGTGAAAGTCACGGACAATCATTGGGTAGGGATGAGGCCCGGCAACAGAACCCAAGATGTAATGGGTTGTTTCCACATTCGTCACCCAATCTCGAATTGCTTCAGAAGTTGCATCTTTGAGAGTTCCTGTACCTGCTTCCACAGGACGAACTTCTGCCCCCATTAACTTCATGCGGAACACATTCAGCGATTGGCGTTCCATATCGTGGATGCCCATGTAAATCACACATTTCAAACCGAACCTAGCACATACAGTTGCAGTCGCTACGCCGTGTTGGCCTGCACCTGTCTCGGCAATAATCCGTTGCTTACCCATGCGTTTAGCGAGCAATACCTGAGCTAAAGCATTATTAATTTTGTGAGCGCCTGTATGATTTAAATCCTCACGCTTTAAATAAATTTGTGGCCCCGTGCCATCTGGTCTAGCGTAGTTTGTTGTCAGGCGTTCAGCAAAATATAATGGGCTGGGTCGTCCTACATAGTCACGCAATAAGTTTTGCAGTTCGGCTTGGAAACTCGGCTCGTTGCGATATTGATGAAATGCTGCTTCTAACTCACTTAATGCAGGCATTAAAGTTTCAGGAACGTACTTACCGCCGAATCTTCCAAATCTGCCCAAAGAATCTGGTTGAACAGTTGTAGTCTTGATGTCTTGTATGCTTACCACTGGTTAAAATCCTCTTATGTTCAAGTATTTTTTATTTTCGTTCTAACTTTTTAGAACTTATGCCACAGATGAAATCATCTTTGCGTTTTCCTTTCCCAGGTTTCGTAGGTATAGCCGAGTTTCCTGTGATTCAAAACGTCTATAGGGCGTACCAAATCGTTAGGATTAAATTTTGGTAATAGAGATAGTAAATCTCCTAATGCCGTAGCTTTTGGGGTAGACATACCGCCATCCCAAGGCCACATTAGGTCTTTAAGATTGTGTCCATAAGGTTGACCATCGGCAGGATAAAAATCGCTACCTTTATGACCGTTTTCTTGCCATTCAGCCCAAAGGCGGTCTACGTTGGCATGATGCAACCAAAACACGGGGTCATAAGGCGAACTTGGTATATTGCTCATAGTCCCCAAACCCTTAAACGTTATGGGTGTCGTACTTGCGTCTATCTGTACCCCACCAACTAAGCCATGAATGTAATTGTGGATGAATCCTCCAGGGGTAACTTTACCCTTCTCATCTACAGAGATAAATCCTTCCAAAGCAGGGCGAAATAGAGAATAGTTATTAAGACTCAGGGCACGCTCAATATCTTTTTTGGGCACTGGGTAATCACTGGCAGGAGGTACTTTTAGAAAGCGTACAAGTGATGTCCCTAATGATGTTCCGGTATCTAGGTCAACGTTTAATGCTGGATTCATAACCCAGCCATTTGCAGCAGCAAAAGCCCCAGTTTGTACAGGCCCGCCTGTAAAATTTCCCTGATTTGGAATTTTGATGGTTACTCCTTGGCCGTTAGAACCAAGAAAGTCATCGTTAAAAATTACATCAAGTGATTTGGGGTCTGTCCAATCCCAATATGGCAGAGTAACAGTTCGGTCTACTGCTTGTAAAGCTTGTTCAAATCTGCGGATATATTCTCGATGCCAAGGGAAAAATGCGGCATTTTCATGAGCAAGTTCTTGGACGGAACCATCGGAATGTCCTTTATGGTTATGAATCAAGCGTGTTGCCCCTAGATGGATGGCAACGAATTGGTCGTAAATACTAAGCTTGCTACCTGCGGGAATTATAGTTTTTAAGGTTTTAATAGCCTTGACAAAAGCTGTTTTTTCTGATGGTGTCAGGTCAGTTACATTCTTTCTTACAGCTAGGTGATATTGTCCTGGAAAGTTATAATTCCAATGATATTCGTATTGTCTGTGGTCAATGCGATCGTGGGCGAAGACTGTAATAGCACAGGTGCTAACTATAAGTAAGCTATAAATTAATATTCTGACAGATTTCAGCAGGAGTTTCATGGTCTTAATGGAACAGGGAGCGGGGGTAGGTTGGGTTGAGGAACGAAATCCAACATTTTCAGGGCTTTGTTGGGTAACACTAAAGTTCAACCCAACCTACAAATCTTTGTATTTCCTTCTTCCTTCGCGTCCTTGGCTTCTTGGCGGTTCGATAAAGAAGTAACGAACCGCCAAGACGCCAAGGACGCAGAGAGAAGAAAGAGCTTTTTTACTTTGCGGAACCAACTTGTTGCAGGGATACTGGGGTAATGGCTGCTTTGAGTTCTTGACAAAGTTTTTCTACGGCTTGTAGTCTTTCTGTTGGGCTACCTTCAGCTAAACGTTTGACGAAGGCACTACCAACAATCACCGCATCTGCTCCCCATTCCATTACTTGATGCGCTTGTTCTGGCCCTGAAATACCAAAACCAACGCCAATGGGTTTATCGGTGACGCTTCGCAAGTCGGTAATTAAATCTTTTACACGGTCTTGGATTTGAGCGCGGATACCTGTAACTCCTGTGACACTTACCAGGTAGATAAAACCTTGAGATTGACGAGCGATCGCTAAAATCCTATCTTTAGAACTAGTAGGAGCTACAAGTAAAATTACCTCAATCCCAAAAGATGCAGCCGTTTGGATTAATTCTTCTGCTTCTTCTAAGGGCAAGTCTGGCACTACTAAGCCTCGCGCCCCAGCAGCAGCTATTTGCGCCAAAAATGTCTTAATACCCCGGTGCAAAATGGGATTGTAATAAGTAAAGAGAATGATTGGCGCTTTTAGGGTAGGAGTTACAGCTTCCAACATCTTTAATACTTGCTCTAATTTCGTGCCTTTTTGCAAAGCGCGGGTTGCTGCTGCTTGAATTACAGGCCCATCTGCGAGAGGATCGGAGTAGGGAATACCCAACTCGATAAAGTCAGCACCATTGCGATCTAAGATGCGTAAAGCTTGGGCAGTGGTTTCTAAATTAGGATCGCCTGCTGTGATAAAGGGGATTAAAGCACACTGTTGGCGATCGCGTAAAGTTTGAAAATCAGCAGAGATAGAAGTCATTCTGAAAAATAGTTAATGATTAGTTAATAATTCTGGAAAAATCAACATTTAGCAATTAGCGATACCCACGCTAAATTTTTTTGTCGAATGGAAGCAATAGACTTTGACCTCTCTCCAAACCTCTCTCCTAAAAGGAGAGAGGCTTTGAATCTTACTCCCCTTCCCTTGCAGGGAAGGGGCTGGGGGTTAGGTCTGAAGTAATAGATTTAAGAAAGGCTTAAAAGACTCCGCACAGCTTGTTCTACATTGCTTTGTTTGACTAAAGACTCTCCAACCAAAACCGCACGCACACCAGCTTCAGCGACAAAAGATAAATCAGCAGGTGTATAGAGTCCAGATTCACTAACAACAGTGATATCTAAACTTTGCAAATATTGCTGGCGCTGTGCTAAAAGTTGCTTTGTTATTCCTAAATCAACCGTAAAATCTTCTAGATTGCGATTGTTGATTCCCACTAAACGTAAGTCGTCAAGCTTAAGCACCCTATCCAGTTCAGCCAAAGTATGGACTTCTACCAGTGCATTCATGCCTAAATCATGAATTACTCGCAGAAAGTCTTGGAGTTCTTGGTCTGATAAAATAGCGGCAATCAACAAAACTGCATCTGCGCCTGCTGTCCGTGCTAAATAAATTTGATAGGGGTCAATGATGAACTCCTTGCACAGTAGGGGTAATGCTACTTGCTGACGGACATTACGCAGATTGTCAAAACTGCCCTGAAAAAACTTATAATCGGTGAGGACAGATAGACAAGCTGCACCACCTCGTTCATAAGCTTGAGCGATCACTACTGGGTCAAAATCTGCCCGAATAATCCCACGGCTGGGTGATGCCTTTTTTACCTCGGCAATTAAGCTAGGTTGGTTAGTATTTTTTTGTAAAGCAGCTAAGAAATTTCGGACAGTTGGAGCGGTAATTAACTGCTGTTGCAAAGAAGCTAAAGGAAGTTGTTGCTGCATTTGTGCAACTTCTTGCCTTTTATGCAACACAATCTCTTCAAGAATATGGCGGGAAGTGGTAACTTGTTTAATCATAAAATTCTTGGGAGAGTGGGGAGTGGGGGATGAGGTAATATGGTTCGATTAAGCCAAGAGACGCGATAAATCGCCGTCAAGACAAAGGATTGATTATTGTAGAGACGGCGATTTATCGCGTCTTCTTGATTTAGAATTTTCATCAAAAAACCCTAACCGAACCGTATTGGGAGATGAGGGGGATGAGGAAGAAATAATCAATGCCCCATGCCCTATGCCCCATACCCAATGCCCAATGGCTTTTTCGTTTGCGTATATGCCTGCACCACATTTTTAATGATTTCCAGACCGACTTCTCCCGCTAAAGTCATGATTGATTCTGGATGAAACTGAACGGCGGCGATGGGAAGTGTCTGATGTTCGATGCCCATAATTACGTCGTCATCAGAAATCGCTGTCACTTTCAGTTCTTTCGGCAAATGTTGCGGTAGAGCAAACAATGAGTGATATCTACCCACCGTAAAGGATTCTGGTAAATTGTTGAAGGTAACAGAATCGGAATCAGTAACGAAAATCCGTGAAGATTTACCGTGCTGAGGATAGTTGAGGACTCCCAATTCTCCACCAAAAGCTTCAACGATGCCTTGCAATCCTAGACAAACTCCGAAAATGGGAATTTGACGATAAACAAGAGCGTCGATAGTTTCCGAAACTCCAAAATCACTTGGTCTACCAGGGCCGGGAGATAATACAACTAAGTCAGGGCGTTCTTTGTCGAATACTGAATCGGAAAAACCATGACGGAGTGTAGTTACACTTGCACCAGTTTGGCGAATGTAATTAGCTAACGTATGAACAAATGAGTCTTCATAGTCTATTAGTAAGATACGTTTGCCAGTTGCCGCCCTTGGAAGGATTTTAGTTAATTTTATGGAACTGGATTCATCAATTTTTTGACTGCTTTGTTTAACACGGCGAATCGTTTCAAATAAAGCAGCAGCTTTGGTAATTGTTTCTTGTTCTTCTGCTTGGGGTATGGAGTCATAAAGGACAGTCGCACCAACTCGGACTTCGGCGATGCAGTCTTTTAATCGAATTGTCCGCAGAATTAAGCCAGTATTTAAATTCCCATTGAAATTTAAATAACCCACTGCTCCACCATACCAACGGCGGGCGCTACGTTCATGCTGTTCAATAAAATCTATGGCGGCTTTTTTGGGTGCGCCGGTGACTGTAACTGCCCAAGTATGGGATAGAAAGGCATCTAAAGCATCAAATTGCGATCGCAGTGTCCCTTCAACATGATCCACTGTATGTATCAGGTGGCTGTATAATTCAATTTGGCGACGACCAATGACTTGGACTGAACCAGGTTCGCAGATTCGGGATTTGTCATTGCGATCGACATCAGTACACATGGTCAACTCAGCTTCATCTTTGTGGGAGTTGAGTAAATGACGAATTTGCACCGCATCATCAAGAGCATCTAGTCCCCGGCTAATAGTACCACTAATAGGACAAGTTTCTACCCGCTTCCCTTCAACTCTTACAAACATTTCTGGAGATGCGCCAATCAGATATTCTCCACCTAAATTAAAAATAAACCCATAAGGACTAGGATTTATATCCTTTAAAGTTTCAAATAATTTGCTGGGTTCATCTTCATAGCCTTCAAGAAAGTTTTGACTAGGAACAACTTCAAATAAATCACCTCGGCGGAAATAATCGAGTGCAGACTCAACTTTTTTCGCATATTCACCTACTTTATGATCAGCCGTTTGATTAGGAATAAGATGTTTTCCGCGATAATCTACAGACTCACCTGTTCGAGGAAGATTCTTTGTGCTGCCGTGCGCTGTTTCAAAATCATATTGGAGACGAAATGCCCGTTGCTGATAGTAGTCAACAACTATCAATTCATCAGGTAGATAAAGCACCAAATCGCGCTGATCTGTAGGACGTTCCAGACGTTGGGTAATTGGTTCAAACTGAAAAACTAAGTCATAACCAAAAGCCCCATACAATCCTAAATGCTCGTCTTCTTGGCTAGAGAAAGTATGCAGAATTTCGCGGACAACTGTAAATGCCGAAGGTTGTTTACTGCGTTCTTCTTCAGTGAATAATTTTTTGGTATATTTAACAAAGCCGACAATATTGTTATTATCTAGGGTAAATTTCTCAAGTTGTTTTGAGTTAGATAAACACTCTAATAGTAATGGTAAAAGTACCTTACCACGTTCATTTAACGCTATCAAAGTAAAAGTATTTTCCTGTGTAGTCAATTCCAATGGTGGATTGACAAATCCGATCGCCCATCTCTTGTATCTGCCTGGATATTCGTAGCTGCTTCTGAGCAAGCCTCCACGCTGAGAATTTAAGTGAAACAGAATATCTTCGAGGGCAGTGTCCATCTTAACTTCGGTGATGGAGCGAGAAACATTTACACCGCCAAGGGTTTTATAAGAACGGGAATCAAAAATCATGTGTAATTTCTCTAGAAAAGTTATTAGTCAAAAGCTATTAATAATTATTAGTAATTATTTATGGCTTAAAAAGGAACTTAGATAATTTGCTATCCATCCAAATTAGCCTATTCTAATCCGCGTATTTTTTGTGAAAAATGTAATTAAAAACTTTTTGCTTCTTACTTAATAGTACTAGATATCAAGCAGATAATGTATTGAATAATTTTTCGATCGAGTGTCAAATTATTCGCTTTTTACACTACTTATCTAGTACTTTTCTTAAAAACATTATTTAAAAATATCCGCCTCCATCATAAGTAGTAAATTGCCTCCCTCTGCGTTTCTCCGCGCTTCCCTTAGCGTTCCTTTGCGTTTAAAATTCCCTCCTAAAACTCCCGCAACAGTGATATCGCTTGCCGATACAACAACAAATTCACCTCATGAACCTCAATTCCTTTCCCAATCCTTTGTAACAACATTAAAGTCAACTCTCCCCCCAAATGTTCACGGAACTCAGTCAAACCTCGAAATAAACAATCAGGATCTTCCAATTGTGATAACTTCTCACCCAGTTCTGGCACATACAACGTGAAACCCAACGCCGACAAAGTATTTAATATTCGTTGCCAATCTGAACAATCAAGCAATCCTGCTAAATAAGAATAAGTACTATCCAAAGCAATACCGATCGCAACAGCTTCGCCATGACGCAAGCGATAATTAGTCAAATGCTCCAGTTTATGAGCCGCCCAATGTCCAAAATCTAGGGGACGAGACGAACCCATTTCAAAAGGATCGCCACTATTGGCAATATGTTCTAAATGCAACTGGGCGCAACGATAGATAACTTGTTGCATAGTATCCATGTCTCGCTGCTCAAGGGCTGCGCTGTGCAAATGGATAAAATAAAAAAAGCTAGCATCCTTAATCAGCGCCACTTTGACGGCTTCTGCAATCCCAGAACGCCAATCGCGATCGTCTAGGCTTGTCAAGAACGCAGAGTCATTTACAACTGCATAAGGTGGCGCAAATGTGCCGAGAAAGTTCTTTTTACCAAAGGCATTGATGCCGTTTTTTACCCCAACCCCAGAATCATTTTGCGCTAACACCGTTGTCGGAACCCGAATTAGACGAATTCCCCGATGAGCGGTTGCGGCAGCGTATCCTACCAAATCCAACACCGCCCCGCCCCCGATCGCTAACACATAAGAATGGCGGCATAACCCAGCTGCTTCAATCAGTTGCTGGATTTGCTCTACTAAATTGCGATCGTTTTTGGCAGCTTCTCCTCCTGAAATTATCATGGGTTCGGCTGCGATCGCTAGTACCTCTCCATAAAACTTGGTATACGCGATTAATTGCTTCACCAATTCCGGTTGATGCTTTAATATTCCTGCGTCTATCACTGCAACTAATTTCTTCGGCTTTTTCTCCCCATCAGCCGAAATTACTTGCGCTAGCGTCGGGTTTTTCAACTCAAATAAATTTTGGGTGAAATAAACCTCATAGTTAAAAGTAACTGAAACACGTTGATGAATTAATCTACTTTTTTGCTTGATGTCAACTATCATATTTTTGCAGTTATATCTAAAAGTGCAGCACGATTCAAAGTTTCAAGGAACACCTCTACCGAGTGAGAACCATTTACCTTGACTTGATTATTCATGATGAAAAACGGCACGCTATTGATGCCATTTAACCGAGCAAATGTAGATTCAGCAACAACTGCATCAACCACATCGCGATCGTTTAATTGCAACTTTAATTCGGTAGCATCCATCTGGTATGCTGTCCCGATGGCAACAATAACGTTAATATCTCCGATGTTCAAACCATCTTCAAAGTAAGCTTGATAAATAGCTTCTACCACATCATTTTTGACGTTTGCGGGTGCTAGTGTAATCAATTGGTGAGAAAGCTTAGTATTGACAGCCAAACGGATTTTGTCAAAATCTAGCTTAACTCCAGCCGCCTCCCCTGCGCGTTGCGTATAATCAAACATCTGTTGCAATTCTTCCGCTTTAATGCCTTTTCTATTTTGCATAAAGCTGCGAAATTCGTACCCGTCAGCAGAAACAGTATTATCCAGAAGAAATGGATGCCATCGGATATATACTTCTTGTTCTTGCCATTGTGCCAGTGCATCAAACAGATGCTTTTTCCCAATTCTGCACCAGGGGCAAACAGTATCATGAAAGATGTCTATCAGCATAGTTTTCATTATTCATCTCATTTCTTTATAAGGCTGCGCCAAATTTTCTAGGCTTCCTCTTTCTTTCTTTGCGCCCTTTGCGTCCTTGGCGGTTCGTCCCTCATACAGAATTGGTATCAAATGCTAATATTCTGTGGCTTAAAATCTCGTTGGAGAGCCGTTGTATTTAAAGGCTGGATAAAAGTATTAATTTTCTCTTCAAAAAAGCTTTGAGCATTTTCAAATTCTTTAATTAATCCGTCTCTATCTTTCCTAGCCACCAATCTGGCCAAACGACTATAAGTATTAGCTAAAAAGCTAATTGCATTCCGCCTTTCTTCTGTAGCCAGCATAATATCAACACATAAATTAGGATTTTGGGAAAACAAACGTTTCACAATATCAATTTCTTGACGATAGTTAGGAGTTGACATTGTTAAACTCTGCTCTATATCCACCCTTGCTTGTGCTAAGAAAACACCAAGACTAAATCTACAAAAATGTTGCGTTGCTTGAATAATCACCATCATTTGGTCGTGTTCTTCAGGCGTGCAAACAATTAACTCGCCACCTTGACTTTTAAGAAAATCTAATAACCATTGAAATGACTCATCGTTTCGACCTGGACACACTACCACTTTTTGTCCCAAAAACGATTTTATATTTGGCCCAAACATTGGATGTAAACCCATCACAGGGCCACAATGGTGTTCGAGCATTGCTTGAGTAGGCTGAGTCTTAATACTTGTGATATCACACAAAGCGGTAGTTGGCGCAAGATATTTTGCTGCCCGCTTGATAACATCAACTGTATATTCAATAGGAACACTTACTAATACTAATTCTGCCTGACTTAACAATTGCTCTGCATAAGCCCAATCATCATGTTCGAGAACGCTAACATTGTGACCTACTAACGAAAGCTGCTCTTTAAATAATCTTCCCATTCTGCCATGTCCACCGATGATAGTAATTTGTCGGGGAATGACATGATTTGTGGCAGATTTAGGGATATTGGCATGACAACTCTTTACTACACCTGCCCAAACAGACACAGGAATACCAGCTTGAGCGAGTAGGGGAGCAACATCAGCCAGTTGTTCATCTAAAGAAGGTTGTTCTGATGCTAATAATGATATGCGATCGCGCAACAAGGCGATCAAGCTCTGGTCAGTTTTTTTAAGCTCATCTGAATAAGAGGATTTCAGAGGCATTTTTCCCGTCCTCAATTTTCAAATATCAACAAGTGATTGCTTAGAACTCATTTCTGGCAAGATATCCACAGTTGTTGCTCTTTTGGCAATCATATCTGCAAATAACTCTTCATATCGGTCTAGCGCTTGCTCAAAGGAATAGTTTTCTACCGCAAACCTTCTTCCTTTACGTCCTAATTGCGCTGCGAATTCCGGCTGATTATATAAATTCACCACCGCCGCAGCCAAAGCATCTGCTGACTCAGGTTCAACGATAACGCCGCCGCCACTTTCTCGGATGGCTTTGGCAGCAGTCCCGGCGGCGGGAACTGAACCCACAATCGGGCGACCACTAGCTAACAACAGTGGTATTTTAGAAGGCATATTGAAGGAAATCACATTGCACTTTTGCACAATCAACCCGACATCTGCGGCTGCTAACATTTGCGGTAGTTTTTCTCGCGGTTGCAATGGTAAAAGTAAAACGTTATCTGCACCACAAGCAAGACAATGTTTTTGCAACCTTTTGAGTGCTTGAGATTCGCCTGCTACGACAAAGACAATTTCTTTTAGATGACGCAAACGGGCTGCTGCTTCTATTACTGTTTCCAAACCTTGTGTGAGAGCAATATTACCTGAATAAAGTACTACAAATTTATCATCTAGTTGATGGGTAGCTCTCCAGGAATTTTTCTCCTTTGGTAAAGGGCGGATAAAATTTAGATTTACCCAATTGGGAATACAGGCAATTTTATTAGCAGGTACACCTTTATTTATGAGATTATCTACAAAGCCATCGGCAATGACGCTAATGGTATGTGCAGTTCGGTAAGCAAACTTTTCTAAAGCTTCCAGAGCTTTAATCATCAACTTATTTTTAATTAGCCCAACCCGCACAGCAGCTTCCGGGAGGATATCTTGCACATTCAGCACTACTGGGCAATTGTATAACCAACCGATCAAAGTTGCAGGTAAACAAACTAATAACGGTGGTACTGTTAAGAGAATTACATCAGGTCGCTTACCCTTGAGGGCTTGTGGCAAACTTGTAAAGACAAAGCTCAACTCTAGCAGTAGCCGGTCTACAAGGTTGGGTTTAGATTTAATCCGCAGGTAACTACGTTGAATGGTGACACCATTTTTCTGTTCAGTAACGTATAACTTACCCCGATAGCGATCGTAAATCTGACGCTGGGGATAGTTAGGCATACCTGTGATTACCCGCACTTGATGCCCTCGCTTCACCAGCCCTTCTGCTAGTTCAGTCATCAAAGGTGCGATACCAATAGGTTCTGGATGATAGTTGTATGAATAAATCAGAATTTGCATTAACCGTTAATGTCCTGAAGATTTGTAGTAAGCACTTTAGTGCTTAGAAAATAAGGACTAAAGTCCTTACTACGAACTTGCTTACCTATCAAGTCTGTCAATTCAACTTTGATGAGTAGATAAATTCTTCAATTTCTCTTCTTTCCTTCTTCCTTCTCTGCGAGACGCTACGCGAACGTGTACTTCGCGTCTTCGTGGTTCGTTCCTTTACCCTTCAAACTTTGCTTGACAGACTATTAGTAGTCTGTCCCATTAATTCTACGGGGCTGTGAGATCCCCGACTTCTTCAAGAAGTCGGGGATCTGATCACCCTGATCGATCGCAATTAATGACATGAACTACTAGCACTGTTTTTGCAGTTCTTTCTCTAAATTGAAGACTGGCTTTTGTTGCCCGCGTTTTTGCAATGTGACGGTAGCAGCCCCAAGTCCAAGCAATACTAAACCCAATGCTGAACTAGGTTCCGGTACTTGCCTTCTGCCTTCTACGTTTAGCACTTGGACGCGACCTTGGAAGAAATCGCCCACATAAAGCTTGCCATCTTTGTAGCTTGTGCCACCCGTCCAGTTAAATCTGCCTGGAGTCAGGTCAAGGGGATTGCCAAAGGGACCGTCAGTTAATGCTGGAGGCGGAACTGGCTTGCCTGATGCATCTAAGGCTGGTTGACCGTAGGAAGTCAAGAAGTTACCGTTTTTATCAAATACCTGAACGCGGCTGTTGATAGAATCAGCTACATAAACATTCTCTTGGTCGTCCACTTCGATGCCAATTGGCTGAAGAAGCTGTCCAGGTCCGCTACCTGCTGAACCAAATGCCAATAGAGAATTACCATTTGGATCGAGTACTTGAACGCGGTTGTTATACTGGTCAGCTACAAAGATATTTCCACTAACTGGGGAAATTCTTACACCTGCTACACCTTGGAACTGCCCAGGTGCAGTGCCCACAGTGCCACCAATGACACCAATTTGCTGTCCGTCTGATGTGAATTTAAGAATCCTTTCGCCGTTAAAATCACCTACGTAAACGTTGCCAGTTTTGTCAAATGTCACACCAGATGGTCCAAAGAAAATCCTACCTGGTATGACAGGGGTAAATTCTCCATTTGCAAAGGATCTAATAAAGTTACCCTCAGAATCGAATTGATTGATGCGGTTGTTGTAAACATCACCTGCATACAAATCCCCTGTTACGGGATTAAAGTCTACAGTTGTTGGCTCGTCAAACTGTCCGGGTCCTGTGCCGCCGGAGCCAATTGCTCCAATATACTGACCGCTTGGACTAAATTTTTCAATTTTGTCACCGAGGTTGTAGTTAGGAGTACCATCCGGGTTAACACCGCGTCCGTTAGCTATGTAGGTATTCCCGGAGTCATCTACCGTTATGCCTTGGGGAACAAAGAGTTCTCCAGGGCCGAAGCCAGGACTACCAATACTTCTGTCGTAAGTTAATGTTACAGCCTTGGCTTGGGCTGCTGCTGCCAACACTATAAATCCAGTACCAAGAATGCCGATTGATAAATTTTTGACTAATCCCATGAGTTTTAAGTCCTGGTTGTATGAGGTATACTCGTTCCTAGACTAATTTCGTTCCCCGTCCTAGTTTGGGAACCTTGAAATTTGGGCTGCTGCCTCTTGTTGGAAATGCAACTTTCTGTGTGAGGCAGCAGCCTATTCTGTAAGCTTTACCTGACACCAGGTAAAGAGGAATTAGACAGTCTCTGCTTTGGTTAGCAACTCTTCACCCAACTTTTCTTGGCGTTTGCGCTTGGCGTGAGCAGCAGTTGCGCCTACACTAGCAAGTGCTAATAAGCCGACTACTGAACCAGGTTCGGGGACTTTTTCGACAACGATACCATCCACCCGAACAACCTCTCCTAGTCTTGGGCCGACACCACGATTGGTAATATAAATCTTGCCATCAGGGCCAATATCAATTCCATCAGCCGAATCTAGCCCTTGACCTGCTGCAACGAGTGTTGTGCGAGTGCCGTCAGGAGCAACTTGGATGAGAGAACCAGGTAGATTTGTGATGTCACCCCCTAACTGGGAGGTGTCGCTGAACTGTAAAACCAGCAAATCGCCTTTCTCATCAAAGGTTAGGTCGGTGATGTGCGTAAACCCATCTAGAAAAACTTCTGGTTTTTGATCTTCGCCAATGCGGAAGATCCGCGATTTACCTTCTGGATAAGGAAAACCCGTATATTCACCAACGTATAAAGCTCCATCCGGGCCAATTGCGCCACCTGTGGGTACTGCTTGAATTGCTATTTTTCCTCCTGGAAGCTCCTCTAATAGCCCAGGAGGTAATTGTAAGTCTGGTGGCAAATCTGACTTACTAATGATGTTTTTCGGAATTGCGATCGCTTGTGACTCACTTCCGTCAAGTTTAATTTGGTAAGCAGTGTTCCCGCCCCCGTCAACCACATAAGCACTATCACCATTAACAGTCAGGTCATAGGGATTGGTAACTACATCCCCTTTATCTGGATTTTTAGTGATTTCATACTTGGCAAAGTCAAAAATACTGGTGAGAGCTCCCGTGTTCAAGTCAACTTTGGACAGTTGTGCTAGAAGCGGTGTATTCAAAACTTTATCGGGTGTTGATGGCGGAAAAGTCGCAAGTTGCAGTGGTGGGATAGGGAATTGCGAACCAAGGTTAAGTGTTGCTAGATCGCGGTTTCCTGGATAACCAGCAAAACCAGTCAGCAGATAAGCATTCCCTTTAGAGTCGAATTGTATGTCTTGAATGCCAGCACCTTGGTTGCCAGTGGGTTGCTCTGCTAAAGACTGAAAGTTATTAAGTAGACGCTGTTTTGTGCCGTCTGGTGCAACTTTGACCAGTGAACCGCTATTACCAGCACAGATAGGCTGAAACAACGTACTCGGAGATGGTTGACAATTTCCGTTACCGCCGATACCTGGCTCTGCTACGTAAAGACTGCCGTCAGGGCCAAAGCTAACACCCCGTGCATTACTGATTCCATCAACAACTGTCGTTAGCGTTACAGCTTGTGCAGATGGTGTTCCACAAATAGCAGCAAAACAAAATGTAAGAGATGTAAGAGCAAATGACTTGAATTTCATACCTTTAGAGATTGAGAGTTAAATTAAGTGGGAACTTTTACGGTTTTAAAGAGAACGAATCGCAGTCTTTGAGGAACGCGCAATTGATTTGAAACTCTTTAGTTGAGATTTATAAGAGATTTGGGTAGCTCTCTTCTTGTGCAACCAACCAACGCCCAAAACTGCGATCGCTAATACGCCTAAAGTAGAACTAGGTTCAGGGATAGATTTGGGATTCTCAATTCTGAGAACTTGTCCAAATCCAGGGCGATCGCCTCGGTTGGTGACGTATACTGCACCATCAGCACCAATCGTCAAGGCGCTAGGCGACTCTAATCCATTGCCACTCAGCAGAGTTGTGCGAGTGCCATCAGCAGCTATTTTGATGACAGAACCATCAAAATTCCCCTTCCAGGCTGACTGATTGGCGTACTGCAAAGCATATAAGTTGCCTTCAGGATCAAATTCCAAGTCTGTAAGTTGGGTAAAACCATCTGCATATACTGTTGGCTTGCCATCAGCACCGACTCGATAGATTTTTGCCCCATCTTCAGGGAAGGGAAAACCAGTAAACTGGCTGACATAATAAGCACCATCAGGGCCTTTTGCTACACTTGAAGGTACTGCTTGGGTTGCAAATTGCGATCGCACTTCTTCACCTTGAGATGGCACCTGCGCCGGTTCATTGGATGGAGTACCGGAGGGTGGAAAGACGGGATTAGCTAATACGTCTTCAGGGAATGTGGTGATAGCTTGCAAATTTTTACTAACAGTATTAACACTGAGTAAGTCGTTTGCACCTGCATCAACTGCAACTAACTTATTGCCATCGATTACGAAACCCAAAGGATTGCTACCGACATCAGCACCATCGGGATTGTTAGCGAGTTCATAGTTAGCTAAATCGGCAACACTTGTCCAGGAGTTGGTTTTAAAATCGGGAGCGATGATTTTACCGAGGTCAGTGTCACCTAAATTGCGATCGCGAAAAGTCGGATTAGCCGCATATCCAATCAAAACATAAGGTTTACCTTTAGTATCAAATTTGATGTCACGAGGGCCAGCCGCTCCAGTCCCATCTGGTAATGCTAAGGAAGGAAGTCCTGTAAGTATGCGTTCGGTCTTACCATTCTCAATTTTGGTAACTGCTCCACTTGTTCCATAGCATAAGGAATCTCCTTGACCGCTTGCTGGTGGAACACAAGCCCCACTTCCCCCTATTCCCGCCTCTGTAACATAGAGATTACCATCAGGGCTAAAGCTCAGTCCGCCGGCATTATCTAGACCGTCGGCAATTACTGAAAAGGATGCGGCTGAGGCAGCTTTCATTCCAGAAAAGGCGGCAACACAAAAAGTTAGGATGGTAATAGTAAGTTGTTTGAGTTTCATGTGTTGCAGGGAATTGAGGTAGGAATTTTAAACGCAAAGGAACGCTGAGGGAAGCGCAGAGGAACGCTGAGGTTTTAGTTAGTAACTAGGGATTCTGGAATTTTTGGGAGGTAGCTCATTCCTCGGTCAAATGATTTGAGGTTGCCTGCTTTGGCTTCGAGTAAACGTTTGATGTTCATGCTCTCAGCGCCAAAGTCTTCTATTTGAAGTTTGCCGTGGCTAACAGTTCCATCTGTTTTCCAAAATGTGATTCGATGCAGAATGAAACCTGAAGCTTCGGGGTCAGCGAATGCATAAGCGGTTGGGATAAGTAAGGCTACAGAACGCTGATAATATTCGTAGTCTGGATAAAAGTTTTCTTGTTCAAGTAAGTAGTATTTGCTCAAAGAGTGGACTCGCACAGACACTTTGACTTTTTGGTCATACTCATCTTTGAATTCACCTGATTTAGAAGTGATATCACCATTTGGTCGCAGCAAATGTGCCCACTCATCTACATTTTTTAAGTCTTTTAAGTATTCGATGCCGATTTCAATTGGGGCATCAACATAAATGGTGTCTGTATCGATAAAGTGGCTTCCTTTGGCTGCTGAGGTCAGACCAGCTTTGCGTTCCAAATTACCTTTGAGGGAACGACATTCGGAAGTGTGGACTGTATGAATTCCCTGCATAATCATCTGAGTCTGGCGTTTAGGATCGACAAAACTCAACCAGTGAAAGTACACACCTTTTTCATCTGTTCCCGGCTCGATGTAGTCGGTGGGAAACAGCAAAACAGGATAAACTTGAAAATATTTTTGGTACTCTAATCCACAGTGCCATTCAATGCCGTAAAAAAGCGGATTTTGCAGTTTTTTAACGTGATAATAGAGATTTTTGTGATAACCAGATGCAGTTCCGAGCCAAGTATCTTCGTCAATTTGCTCTTGCATCCGGCTATAAAGTGTCCATTCATCCAAGTTCTTTAAACTACAAAGATACTCAAAGGCACTCTCTGGTGAAGTAGCAATGTAAGCTGATGTTGCAAAAGTATTTTTTTCCACTTCTCACTCCTTAAGATAATAATAATTAAGCTGCGATCGCTTGAGACTTGCTTCGCTTACTATTGTTGATGCGGTCTTCGGCTAATCGTTTAGCAGCATCGTTGGTAGTAACTCCCTGAACTTTGGCAATATCAAAAATTGCTAACAGCGTGTCATAAATGTTATGCACTTGTTTGAAAGCTTTTTCTTCGTCATAACCAATCATCTCGTTGTAAACGTTGATTAGTCCTCCAGCATTAATTACATAATCTGGGCTGTAAAGAATCCCTTTTTTAGTGAGCATTTGACTATGTAATTGCTCATTCTCCAATTGATTATTAGCTGCACCAGCAATAATAGAAGCTCGCAAAAAAGGAATTGTATGACTATTAAGAATTCCTCCTAAAGCGCAAGGAGCAAATATATCGACATCAAGAGAGTAAATTTCAGTTGGTTCTACAACAGTTGCCCCAAAAAGCCGTTTTGCTTCTTCCGCTTTTGCTGGGTCTACATCGCTAACAAAAAGCTTGACATCATGCTCATGTAAGTGCCGACAAAGATTTTTACCGACATTTCCTAAGCCTTGAACTGCAACTTTCATGCCATCAAGTCTTTGACTCTGCCAACGAGACTCTACAGCAGCTTTCATTCCCAGAAAAACTCCCAATGATGTTATGGGAGCAGGCCCACCAGATTTTTCTGATACTCCAACAACATGTTTAGTTTCTTGGCTGATTGTTCGGACATCATCGGGGGTAATATTGACATCTTGCCCGGTAATAAAACGTCCATTGAGGCTGTTAACAAAACGCCCGTAAGCTCTCAACAAATCATCTGTTTTATTTTCAGGGTTAGCGATGATGACTGCTTTGCCACCACCAGCCGGAATGTTGGCACAGGCTGCTTTATATGTCATCCCGCGACTGAGACGAAGGGCATCTTTTAAAGCAGCTTCTTCGCTGACATAAGGCATGAGTCTTGTAGCTCCCATTGCTGGGCCCAAGGTTGTGTCATGGATGGCAATAATTGCCTTAATTTCGGGGTTTTTACCATGACAAAAGAGAACTTGTTCGTGACCCATTTCTCTAACAGTTTCAAATAGCAGCATTTTGACCTCTCGATATTGTTTGGGATTGGTTAGAGAAAGTAATGAACATTACAAATTGTAAAGATATAGACACAAAAGCACTCGCGAATATTAAGATTGGATGAAGTTAGAAAGTAAATATTTGAAGTTCCAGTTTGGTGAATGTAGTTGCTGGAATTTAAGAGAATGAGGGAACGAACCGCCAAGGACGCAAAGAGCGCAAAGGTAAGAGAGTTTTAAAGGGTTTTGCATCTAGTGTCGTGAATTTTTGAAAGATTGAGATGTTTCTGTGTTTTACTCTCTTCCGGCGATAAGATTACCTAACCTCTTACTTTGCGTCCTTGGCGTGCTTGGCGGTTCGTTAAAAAAATCTTCGAGATCAAACCATTGGAAATGAAACTTGCTTGGCTGCACTTTTCGCCGGACTTGATTTAATTCCTTGTGCTGCCAAACTCTTATTCCGTGCGCCAGAAGGTGCTGGTCGGTCAGCGTCAATTACGACATCAATGAGAAAAGGAACTGCTGATGCGATCGCTTGTTCTAATGCCGCTTCAATATCCGACTCTCTGACAACTACGATCGCTTCTGCTCCCATGCCACGAGCAATCATGGCGAAGTTTGTCGGTGGAAGTGTTGCATCTGCGCCCTTTAATCCCAAGATTTTCATCCCTTGATGGCACATGTTGTAACGCGCATCGTTGAGGACAATCCAAATCGCCGGAATTTTGTATTTCACGGCGGTGCTGATTTCGTTATTCATCAGCATTGCCCCATCGCCAACAATCCCTACAGCCTTGCTATTGTTCGCCAGTGCTGCACCCAACACTCCTGTAACGGCGTGACCCATTGCACCAACTCCGGTGCTGACTCGGTAACGATTGGCTTGGGCAAATTGTAGTAGGTGTGTTGACCAAGTAAAGGAGTTACCGCACTCCGCCATTACTATCGCATCGCTACCTTCAACAACGATCTTTTGAATCGCTGCCATCAATACTTCTGGCCGCACTGGATAGTCTACATCTAGTGCAGGTTCAATTGCTTTGCGTTCTGGACGAGGTAGTGACAAAGTTGTGGAATGAGGAGCATCTGGCAATTGCTGCAATAACTCTTCCACAAAAGCTTTGATATCAGACCGAACTCCGAAAGTTTCAACGTGTGGATAGGCTACACCTGGCACTTCGGGATCAATATCTACATGGACAAAGCCTCCTTTGGGAACTAGTGCCGAACTCCAAAAGGAAGTCGGTTCACCAAGGCGGGTTCCTAATACGAGTGTGCGTAGTGGAGGTTGTTCTTCCATATAAGTTAAGACGGAAGTATGACCGCCTAAACCTGTGACACCCACAAATTGGGGATGATCTTCGGGGAAGATACCTTTACCACGGGGTGAGCAGATAACGGCTGCTCCAGTTTTTTCAGCTAGTTGGAGGATTTCGGCTGCTGCATCACGCGCACCGAAACCAACCCAGATAGCAAAGGGGCCAGATGATAATAACTCTACCGATTTAGCGATCGCTTCTTTGGAAGCAGTCATCGGAAACTGAGTAACATCTAGTTGAGGTAAGGCTATATCTTCAACTAAACTTGTCTGCACAGCCGTGGGAATACTCAAATGGGCAACAAATCCGCCTGGTTGCGCCATCGCTAAAGCCAATTTGCGAAAAATCTGGGGGAGTTGAGCCGCAGATTCGATGGTGATTGCATAGTTAAATAGCGCTCCTGATGTAAAAATTCCCCCACTAGGCAATGTATAAGTGCTGGTTTCTTGAATAGCCCAACGTCCACGTTGCGGTGCTGAGGTACAAGCCGATAGCAAAATTACCTTTGCACCTTCCCCACGAGCCGCAAATAATCCGGTAAGGGCGTTGGTGATCCCCGGCCCGGCTGTCGTAAAAACTACGCTGGGGCGATTATTGGCAAAGTATGCTTCGGTGGCTGCAAATGCTGCTCCGGCTTCATGGCGGAAGTTCAACACTTCTATGCTGCTATTTGATAGCGCCCCCCAAAGGCTGGCCATTGCACCACCTGCGACACCAAAAGCGTAGCCTACTCCCAAATTTTCTAACATTTGAGCGATCGCATCGGCAACTGAAATTGGCGGTGTTTCGTCGTTTAAAAAAGGCTGAACTCCCCCGTTGTTCTCTGATTCATCATGACGAGAAGATTCTAGATATATATTTGCTGGCAATTCTTTGTATGGCTCAGTGGTGATGAGAGGAGAGTTTGAACCAGTATAGTTTTGACTCATGGTTTCACTTAATTACATAAAGTTACACAAAGGCTTTTTAGTTTACAATCACAGCGCTAGCAATATTTAATACGAACAACTCTGTTGTTTATCACAGCCATGACCGAGTTTGATCGATAGTAGAAACGGTTGATTGCTGCTGATTGATGGTTGTGATAGCACTACCAAAAAATTGTTGTAAAGCATACAGCAAGTAAGGCTGTGCTTATAGAAAACAGAATAGAGGGGATGATAACTGATGTGCAATCAAAAATCTTTTGATGGAGGTGTCAAATTTTTCGCTTCTACAGTACTTAAGTAGGTTGGCGGGAAAAAACTAAATGATGTAAAGGTATGCAAAGAAGCAATTAAGCTTAACTCAAGCACGTCTCAGAATATTTACAAAGCTTTACATAGTTGTGTTTAATCGCACCAACTTATTGATTAAAATGCTTGGAGAGGTTATTAACTTCTGATGACCGCTACAATCGAAGCATATCTGCAATGATAAATCTTTTGATAAAAGTGTCAATTCTTTTGCTTTTACCGCGATCGCGACATTTGCAACTTAGTGATTCTGAAAAATTGATATTCTGCGATCGCTATTGCAATAAATCGCCAAACTTACAATAGAAAATCTTTTGATAAAGATGTCAATTCTTTTGCTTTTCTTGTCTTAGGCTATTCTTAATGGGCAACTGCCTCTCTTGCCTATTAACTTTTGAATTTGCCTTGTAGCATGAGCCGAATTACAAGTCTAGCGGTCTTTATATTGCCACCAAAAACTCATTGAGTCAATTATTTGTAACGATAAAGACATAGTTACTTCCCTTTTTATATATCCTTTGAGAGATGACTAAGTGCTGAATACGTATTTTTTGAGAAAAGGGATTAAGGATTTAAGCCCAAACCTCTTTAAAATTCCGTTTCTAGCCTCTGACGATTTATCAACACTTACATAAGTAATTTGGAGAAATAAACCAAATTATGTTAATAAACGTAAGTAGGTAAGAATAAATCAACGTAGATTAAGTAATGTAAAAAATATTGAAATTAGTTTGTAGTGAGGGCTTCAGCCCTCAAATGAGGACTAGAGTCCTCACTACAAACCTTTAATTATTTATGCCACTCTACTTAGACTTAAAATTCTATGACCAATACAACTCTTGGAGAGGCTGCGCCAACGGCAACTCTTAGAGACGCACTTGCGTTCGCGGTTCCTGAGCGTAGTCGTACCACTTCGGGGATCTTGCTACGCGCAGCGTCTTGTAGAGAAGGACAGCACAAGTGACATAGACGCGCCAGCGTCTTCCCGCAGGGTAGGACAAATGACAAGCGCTTGCCAGTTAGCTTTAATTGCGCTAACCTACTTATGTTTTCAGTACAATGTTGCTTTATGACAAAATAAACACAAACTTATACGCACCTTTATACGTGTTTTTTAGTATTGTTGTATTGATTGAGAAAAAGAACGTTTCTTTATGAAAAAGTAAACATGAAATTATACGCAAATTTATACGTATTTTTACAAGAATAGATGTATTCCTAACGACGGATGACTAAGCATATTTTTCTATAGTTAAATTCATGAGAGAGTAAGTTAAGATAAATCAAGAAAATTAACTAGTGAGTCAAAAATTGTTGATTCAAGCCAAGCCAAGTCCGGTAAATTCATTTATGTTGATAATCAAACGACTCTACACGAGTAGTTGGTTTAAGTGCTTAGGTAGGGGAAAGGTAAGGGAAAAAATTTTTTCTCATTTAACCTTTTCCCAATGGAAACCGAGCAACTTTGGTTTGATGAACCATTTCTTAGCTATGGTGCAGGGCTACCATCTCAATTAAGACAAAGGACAAAATCCCCTTATTAAAGGTACGCAAATTTTCGCCAAAGTGTAATACTACAGTTCGGCGTAAATAAGCCAACCATTTTAAATGTCTAAAACCTTTACGTAACGGTAATTAGGAATTACGAATCACGAGAAGCGGTACTAATTTAAATTTAAAATATCTTTTCTACTTATAGATTGAGAATTTTGAACTCTTATCTAATAAGGCATGTTGACTAA
Organism: Nostoc sp. NMS2; assembly: GCF_017115105.1. Classification (GTDB taxonomy): domain Bacteria; phylum Cyanobacteriota; class Cyanobacteriia; order Cyanobacteriales; family Nostocaceae; genus Nostoc. Next base: position 42,987 of record NZ_JABXKH010000173.1, on the reverse strand, counting down.
TCTTGATTTGATTTGTCTATTTTTTGTATTCATAAAAAACTGTTTAAGTCAATAATAAAATCCAGATTAAATATTGCATTTTTTTAGGAAAAGCTGGTTCAATTATTCTCTTTTTATTGGTATGATAAGTTTTGTTAAGTTAATTAGTAAAAATTTTTAATTTACTAACTAATTTTATTTTTTAACTGCCTAACACTGCACCAAGGATTTTAGTCAATTATGACTATCAACTCATTAATGGTTATGATGCTGATTAATTACCAGGAGCAAGTAGGGATATGAATTCTGGCGATTATAGATTAGCTAGATCAAACACTCAATGGCCACTACAGCCAGAAGTGGAGATGAAGTTTGCTCACTTTCTAATAAATCAAGCTGTAGATGCTGCCTTCTGTTTAGGAGAAAATGCACAGTTTCTCTACGTCAACGATGCCACTTGCCGGATGACTGAGTATTCCCGCGAGGAATTACTTTCCATGAGGCTGCATGATATAGATGTAGACTTTTCTCTACACAACTGGTCAAATATTAACTCAGAAGGTTCTCTTACCTTTAAATCTCGCTACCGCAAAAAAGGAGGTCGGATTTTTCTGGTAGAAATATCTATTAGCTATGTAAAACAACAAGATATAGAATTTGGCTGTGCTTTCGTTCGCGAAATAAGTGATGAAATAGTAGAACTGAGCGTGCAAAAGTGGACTGATGAATTAAGGGATGCCAAAGACAATTTACAACAAGAATTTTCTCAACTCAAGGCAAAAGAAGTAGAACTAGAAACATCTCTTTCTTTACTTCGTTCTACTCTCGAATCTACTGCCATTGGTATTGTTGCAGTTAATTTTGAGGGAGATATTCTGAGCTTGAATCAAAAATTTATGGATATGTGGCAGATCCCGGAGTCTCTAATATTATCTAAGAAATGTCCTAGATGCAAAGCCTTTTTTGAGAATCTCCTTAAAGATCCACAAGCCTTTAGTCGGCTGATTTGGGAAGTGTCTAGCCAATCTGATTTCGAGAGCTACGATATTCTGGAATTGAAAGATGGGAGAGTTTTTGCACACTACTCTAAGCCTCACTTGTTGGAGGACAAAATTATTGGTAGAGTCTGGAGTATTTGGGATATTACTGAATCAAAACAGACTGAAGAAGCATTGCGCCTAAACGCAGTTAGATTTAGGACAATGGCCGAAACGACAGATACCAGTACTTTTCTGATTCAAGGCACGCGGCTTTGCTACATAAATCCAGCAGTAGAGCAACTCACTGGTTATACAAAAGAGGAACTGTTAACGGGTTTTGATCTTCGCCGACTGATTAAGAGCAAAAGACGCAGGGAAGTACGTAAGCAGAGTGAAGCAACTAACTTTGAATATCAAGAGATGAATATTCTGACAAAAAGTGGTACAGAGCGCTGGCTAGCTTGTGCGGTTGTAATGCTAGATGGAGTGCTAGATTTTGGTGGAAAACCAGTAGAAATGATTGCAGGCATTGATATTACCGATTACAAATATGCAGAATTAGGTCTAAACCAAGCTTTAGAACAAGCAAAACAACTTAGCGAACTTAGAGCGCGTTTTCTTTCTATGGTTTGCCATCAATTCCGTACACCGTTGAATATTGTTTCATTTTCTAATAGTTTACTCAAGGAAGAAGTAGACAAACGTACACAGAAGAAAATCCAACCATTACTGGATCACATTCAAAAAGCTACCGAACAACTCGGTCAGATGTTGGATGATATTTTATTCTTCTCTAAGGCAGAAGCCGCAAAAATAAATTATGAACCAAAACCCCTTGAGTTAGTTGAGTTTTCTAATGATTTAGTAGCACAAATGCAGATGAATGTTAGGCAAATTACGATTAATTTTGTCAGCCAACAAAATTCTCTAAGAGCCTGCATAGACAAAAAACTTTTAGAGCCAATTTTAAAGAATTTGCTCGATAATGCAATCAAGTATTCTCTCTCAGGTATGACAGTTGAATTACAACTATCTTGTGAAAATGAGCAAGTAATTTTCCAGGTCAAAGATAGAGGTCTCGGTATTTCAGCACTAGATCAACAACGAATATTTGAACCATTTTACCGTGGTAGTAATATCGATCATATACCTGGCACTGGACTAGGACTATCTATTCTTAAAACCCTTGTAGATTTACATCACGGTCAAGTTTCTGTAGAAAGTCAAGTTGGAATGGGCACTACTTTTACTGTAATGTTGCCATTAATCAAATCATAATTTACTAGTTCCGAGTTATGAATGTTTAAATCAAGATTAGTTATTAATTAACGATTTAACAATCACAACTCTCGGAATGAAGTAATTAAGCTTATGCCTATTTAAATACTCAGGAAAAATTTGAGTAAAATCCGGCGTAAATCCAACTAATCCCAATACGCTTGGGTTAAGGCTAAAACTCTGGTTCCAAAGTCAATTTTTTAACGAACCGCCAAGACGCAGAGAAGCCAGTGCGCCCTTGCGGTTCCCCGACTTGAAGCAACTGGCGCAACGCAGAGAGAAGAAAGAGAGGCTTAACTGAACTGTATTGCAACTAATCCAGACTAAAAGTAGGCAAACTTACGCCACATTGTAATATAGGACTCCGATTTGATTTTTGAACAAATTAAGTACCAATCGAAAAGGCTTATTCCCTACTCCCAGCCTACATAAGTCAGTTCAATAATCAAAGCGGATCGCTATAATAACCAGCTTCTGCTAAAATTTATGGTAATAAAAAATGATGTACGAATCGTCAAATAAAATTCTTGTCATTGAAGATGATAATGTTACCCGCGATCTTTATTTAAAAGGTCTTAAGGCTAAAGGTTTTGATACAATCAGTGCTGAAAACGGTCTTGCTGGTATCCAACAAGCACAAGAGTGTATACCCGACTTAGTGATTTGCGATATCACGATGCCCGATATGGATGGTTATAGCGTTTTAAGTACGCTACGCCAAGATCCTCTAACAGCAATTATTCCCTTCATTTTTCTGACTGGGAGTAGTAGCAAAGCGGATGTTCGCAAAGCTATGGAATTGGGAGCAGATGATTATCTTACCAAACCCTCTACACTAGACGAATTGCTCAGAGCGATCGCTATTCGACTACAAAAGCAAGCTACTCTGCAATACTGGTGCGCTATGAAATTTGAGAAAGCTCCAAAATCAGTATTTGCAGATAATACTACAGTTGCGATCGCACCTGAAGAAACCCCTGATGAAAAAACCACGATCCCTTTTAAGTCAATCTTTCCGTCCATTCCCCAATTAAAAGAAGTTTTCGACTTTATCGAAGCTCATTATCATCAAGGAATTACTTTGTGTGATGTGGCTGTTGCAGTTGGTTACTCACCTGCTTACCTAACTAACCGAGTCGCAAGACAAACGGGAGAGACTGTAAACTGCTGGATTGTCAAACGCCGAATGGCAGGCGCTCGTTTTTTACTCCAAAATAATAATCAGACAATCGAGAAAATAGCGAAAGCATTAGGTTATCAAGATGTGTCTCATTTCTCTCGCCAGTTTCGCCAGCATCATGGTTTACCTCCCCAAGCTTGGCGCAAACAGCATCAGCTTGTATCCCAAAAACAGGTGACACTTTGGTGAAACTAGAAATACAGCAATTTTCATTTAGACTACAACTGAGATGGGGAATGGGGAGTAGTGTCAATACAGTTAGGTTAAGGTTTTTTTGATGAAAATTTTAGATCGCAAAGACGCGATAAATCGCCGTCAAGACGAAAGACCGATTATTGTAGAGACGGCGATTCATCGCGTCTCTTGCCTTAACCGAATAGTATTGGGAGTAATATAGTTTGTAGTTTACAGTATTCCTCCTGCCCCCTGCCCCCTGTGCCCCCTGCCTTCAAATAAATAGTTGCGTAAACTCATACATTAAATCCACCCTGCCCTTACGTAACATGGCTGGATCTAATCTTTCAGTAGTGTTACAAGTCATCAAGACAACTAAGCGTTGCTGCATCTGAATACCAGACTCATCAATGACACTTTGATACAAAGTGCCATCCAGCAAACTGAGAATGTGTTCGGTTTTGTTATTGTATTGCGCTACCTCAGAAGCGCGATTTTGCGCTAGATTATCAGCTTCGTTAATAACGATACAAATACGCTCTATGTAAGTTGGGGGGACAAAATTAGCGATCGCATCATGATCTAAAATAAAAATTACATACCCTAAAGGTACAAGAATTTCTTTGGCTACTGCCTGTGTCCAGACTGTTTTACCAGTACCTGGTTTGCCATGTACAACAACCGCTAACTGGTTTTGATTCAAAATCGCTTGCTGTACAGAATCAGTAAAATTTTGGATATCTGCGGGAAATGTGCGAATGGGAAATTGGCTGTGAACTTTACCTACACGACTTTGATATCCACTCAGCATCACTGCCAAGTCATAAGTCGCCTTGTTAATTAGTGGCGCAAGATTTCTCGCCATTAAACTATATTGCCGCCGCCCGCGATCGTAGGGATCAATTTGTAACCAAACGTCATGCTTTGCCCAGTAAGCGTAAACAGTATTGATAACGTCTAAGCGTTCCCAGCTAACAAATCTATCTATAGGAAAATAAAAATCTCTTTCTGAATAATACTGAGTAATAATGTCAGGATTCCCCAACACACCTAAAACTCGCAGTACAGTAATTTCTTGCAGTCGGTTAAGAACATAATCAATAGGAATACTACTACGACTAACAAATTGGACGATAGGCGTTTCAGTACTCAAAACATCTTTGTAGCGATGATCTGGTGATTGAGGATCTGGTGTAATGTAATTCCAAAATTTTTCCACTTCGTAGCGGGTATTATCAGATACAATATTTAATAAATTAGCCCACCAAGCATAATTATTTCGTCCCAAAATATCCGCAACATTACTTGCTAAATTCAAACTTTTTTGAGTTAATTCGCGGGAGTCACTATACAAAAGCTGCCATAAAAACCCCCAATCTAACTCTCGGTTAAATGGTCGCCAACCGCTAGCAAGCAAGCTTTGACGGGTATTATTTGTAGGCGTGCCTTCATTGCTTCTAAAATAGTCAAAATCCATATTTGTTTAGTTATGCATTAATACAGTTATTTTGTGTTAGATATGAAATTTTAAAATTTTTCTTGTAATATCGAATACTGGCGTACAAATGGTAATTTTATTTTCACCGTGCTGTACTGGCTAGGAAGTCTTTTTAATCTAACTCATTACTTATGTAATATACTATATTACAAAACAACTACCTGCGTCAACTTTTTTGACAAAACAATTAGCTCTTGATGTACCTCCGCCATTTATGCATCTCTACATTTCTGACTCATATCATGTCCGAAAGCACATAATCCCACTTTTGGCTGATGCCAAAATTCCTCTCCCTGATAGCCTACGGTGTAAACACATCTTTCTAGAAAACCAAAATGTTGTAGATCCTCCTAAATCCTCCGATAAATTGGAGGACTTTGAAAGGACTTTGAGAGGTTTTTGCCCCCTTTTTTAAGGGGAGCCAGCGCGGTCTTCTCACATTGGGAGAGGCTAGCGCCAAGGGGTCTCCCCCCCCGCAGGATGCGCGTAAAGCCAACTCTTAGAGACGCTCTTGCTAGCTCGCTTCCACGAAGTAGTACGGCATAGCTTCGCTTAACGCAAAGCGGACGCACCAGAAGCGCTGTAGTGGAGCGACTGGCGTGGGTTGGGGGGATCAAAAGCTTATGGGGCAACTCTCAAAGACTTGTGTGTACACCGTAGCCCTGATATCAGGGTGAGGTTCCGAATATTACCGATGAACAAGGCAGCTATGCTGTGTTGCTGAGGCTTCAACCCCAGCTATTGCAAATTTGTTTAGTATCTATCCAACCTATGTAGAGACGCATTAGCGCAACAAGGCATTAGCGTAGCGGTTTGAAGCCCAGTGCAATTTCGCGTCTCTTCTTGTTAATCAAGTTGAGTATTTGCCATTAATTTCTATATAACCCTCTGAAAGATCGCAACCCCATACAGTTGCAGAAGCTTCGCCAATATTGAGGCTAACATGAATATCTACTTTATCCTTAGACATAATTTGCCGTAACTGTTCCAGATTTTCATTAGTTAGGCTACTAGGATAAACTTTCACGTCATCAAAACTAATAACAACTCGTTCTGGATTTATCTGCTGTTCGTTTTCACATTTGCCTATAGCCATAGCAACTCGTCCCCAATTCGGATCTGCTCCATAGACGGCAGTTTTTACTAATGGTGAATTAACAATTGCTTTAGCTACTTTTTTAGCTTGTGCATAGTTAATAGCTGAATCTACAGTCACCTCAATAATTTTGGTAGCACCTTCTGCATCTCTGGCAATTTTCAGCACCAATTCTTGTGCAACTTCTTGCAATGCGCTAGCAAAATCTACTTCTGAAACTTCACCGGCTAAACCATTAGCTAGAATCACAGCAGAGTCACTAGTAGAAGTGTCAGTGTCTACACTCAGGCAGTTAAAGGTTTTATCTATAGTAGAGCGAAAAATAGAACGAAGACTATTTGCAGAAATTGCAGCGTCGGTAAAAAAGAAAGTTAAGAGAGTAGCCATATTAGGCTCAATCATGCCAACACCTTTGGCAATTCCTACCAGCTTGGCATTGCCTATTTGTCTTGTAGCTAGTTTTGGTACTGTATCGGTGGTCATAATACCACGGGCTGCGGCATTAAAATCAGCAGGAGTCAATTTTTTCCCCAATCCTAATAAACCTGTTCGGATTTTTTCAATCGGGTAACGTCTACCAATTACGCCTGTAGAAGCTATCACAATGTTATGTGCAGCAATTCCAGTTTCAGTTGCAACTAATTGTAGAACCTCTTGGGCATCAGCGATGCCAACAGAACCATTAGCAACATTGGCATTCTTAGATATAACGACAATTCCTTGTGCTTGTGAATCTTTTAAGTTCTCGCGGCTAATAGTAACACTTGGCCCGGCGAAAAGACTTTGAGTGAAGACTCCATCAGCAACACAAGGAACTGATGATTTAATAAATACAAAATCATCAGTTGTATCGCGTATTCCTAAATTAGTAATAAATGCACTAAAACCTTGAGGTGCGGAAGATATAGTTAATGGCATTTTTATAGATTTAATAATTTGCTTTAATTATCTCATACCATTTGCAAAAATATTTCTGACATCAGTTATTAGAGGCGTATATGTAGGAATCCGGTTTGATTTCTAAAAAGATACGTAGGGGAGTCAGTCGTGTGGTGAGGCAGTCCGCAGAAAGGGGGTTCCCCCCAAGAGGAATTGCCGTGCATGGTTTGCCGACTTGAGCGAGCTGGCGTTGTGTATCTCCGAGAGTACGGCACCCAACCCTTGATAATGGCGCGTTACGAACTACGTTTTAACACACCCTACTGGTAGGTTAGGTCTATTTGCATACCTGTACCTCACCAGATTGAAAATGGCTATAAGCTTTTAAAGCTGGTAATTCATCTAATCCTTTGCCAATTGTTAATTGTTTTGATGTACTTAATAGCACTTTTTTTCTAATACAAATAAATCTGGTTTGAATTTATCTATTGCGAGAGCGATCGCCATTACAAATTGAGGTAGTTTAAAAGCTGCTAGGGATTTTAAATACTGTCATAATTTATTAAACAAACTTAACTATTTGTGTGACTTATTCCACAATTATCAACTGGCATATTAATATTATCTGTGGCTATATTTTTCGCATTGACACGTCTTCGATTCAGCTTAAATACATTCAAATAATGATAAACTTCATCTACAAATTCTGGAAAAAATTGTCCAATAAAAAACTTTAATATAATATTTGAGCAATTTTTTCTAAAACCAATAAGTCGTCTGCGTAAAAATGCTATATAGCGGTTCCCAGTTGAGTGAGGTACAAAAACCCCACCCCCAACCCCCTCCCCGCAAGCGATGAGAGGGGGCTATAAAGTACCTCATTTGATTAGGAAAAGCTATAAACAACGCTTTTGCATTTTTATGCGAATGATCCAAGCTTATACCGCTTATCTGTTTCAATTTGTGAAAATCTCAAGGCTAAAATTCCCGACTTTCTAGAGAAGTCGGGGATCTTAGTGTTCATGAATGATTTAGGATTGCCATAGTAATTATCACTGTTAAACATTGATAATTAAGAGCCTATTTTATAAATTTAGATTCTGTATTCTTCTACCTTCGATTTCAGAGAAGCAAAATGTTTTCCACCTAATTCAATTTGCCCGTCTGCACACCCAGTTTTCAATCTTTCGACTAGATAATCCAAATCATGAGCTATAAAATTTGTTCCATGATCTGGTTCTACTAAACTAACTAAAGATATATTTCTAGCTTGTTGTTCGACCAAGCTAGAAATACCCAGAAAGTTGAATACACCAGATTCATAGGTTCCACAAGGTACCGAAGGATTATTTACTCCAACACAGTATTCATTTGGTTTAAACCAATCAAATGCTGGGTAGCCGTGGAAATGAACAATTGGCGCACCATTTTTAATTAACTCTGGTGTATACAAAGCCGCAGAAAGACTAATCGCAAGCATGACATAAATATCATAAGAAGGTTTCATATCTGCTAATTCCGAACGAATCACTTTAGGTAATTGGAGATATAGCTTTTCTTTCAAACCAATTCTGATAATATCGTCAGCGATATTCAAGTCTGTTTTATTTGACCCAGAACGAGAACTGACAAGCCAAATATCGGGGATTTGCCTAAATACGTATTTTTCTAGTAATTTAATTTTTACATAGCGTCTGCCATTTTCATTTTGACGAAGTTCGTTACTACTAAATCCCTTAACAGGTAGTAGATTTTCCCACTCGTTTTGAGTTACTTCTACATCTCCAAAATATTGTGGAGGTTCAGCATAAGCAACAAAGCCATAAGAAACACCTGTTCTACCATTTATAATGATGCTGACAATATCTCTATGGGATTTTCTTTTAATAACTTCGTCCAACTTAAAACCAGGAGGGAATAAGCCTGTTGATGCCAATTCCTGGCCCAATTTAACTAATTTTGCAGCATAGCTAGATTCTTGGGGATTATACTGTCCTAGCTCAAATCGACTCAGTAAAAGTGGGGCAATCGGTACAAAAACTTTAGGGATTAGTGATTTTAAGACAAACCCTTCTATCTCGTTTTTGGAAAATATGGAGTCGGAAAGATTCATGTTCAATATAGAAATTTTCTCAGAGGAAACTCCAATAACAATCTCTGAAAATGTTCTAATTAAAGTGTTTAAGCCAATATTTATTTTTTGTTTATACGCAATAAGAGGATTAATGAAATCATTGTCTATTTCTGTAATAACAATTACTTGTGTTTTGCTAGGATTATCAACATACTTAGCTGCATGATCTTCAGCCCAACTGCTCAATCTGGCTATTTTTATAACAGGCATTTTTCGATCGTTTAAAACAAAGCTAGAATAAAATTGATAGAGTAGCTCTGCTGCAAATATACCAATTTTTCTGATAATTGAAGGAGCTATTTCTACATCAATGATTGCATTAACTTCTGATTTAACCCCTTTGAATTTGAAGTTTTTCTTTTTGTTAATGATCGGAAGTGTTAGGTCATAGTTAAATTCTGCGATCGCTTCGTTCCAAGATAAAACTTTGACACCATAATCTCTCAGTTTAACTTCCAATTCTTGGCGAAATTTACGAATTTCTTGATTATTGTAGCTATCAGGTAAAGGTTTAAATGTAACTATCAATTTTTGAGCCATAGCTTTAGGATCAATAATTGGCGGCTGATACTCTACAGTTGATTGCTCTGAAAATCCTCCAATTAGACGACCAATAGTTTGTAAATTTAATCCTTGACTTAAAGGGACAGAACTTAAATCAGCAGCTACATCCATCTCGTGCAGAAATGCCACAATCTCTGCTTTGCTAGCAACTATTTCTGCTTGCATTTCTAATGTGATTACTCCCTTTGGTGAGCGAATCTTTAATTTGTCGTTATCAACCCACAAATGAACACCCTGTTGAGTAAGTTTTGCTACAATATCTGATGCGTTCATAGTTGCAGAATCTCCTAATTTTTTCAAAGTATTAGTTTGTGAGCTTCTAAAATTATTAACAAATACGCCTAATCAAATGTTAATAAACAATCTCTGTTTAAATTGCAAATATCAAATATGTATGACATAATATTATTCACAATAATTTCCATATCATTTTGATCGATTGAAGGCTGAGAAAATACAAAATTTAGCAGCATTTTTCCTTTAAAAGTTGAAGCATGAATAACAAAAACACCCGCATACAAAGCATGAGAACCAGCAAAACTGATTTCTTCTAGTTCAAATTCACCGTAAATTGCGGGCACATTTACCTTGCCAACATTAGAAACAGACACTGTGGCAGCTACTTGCTTGGGGAAGATAAAACAAAAATCTATGAGGTGCTTGGCAATCAAAATCATTTTAAAAAGATCGCCAGACTTTTTACTAAATTCAAGCTTTTGTTTCACCTCACGGGCTAATTCCCAGATGGACATATTTCTACGTATGGTATGAAATCCCATAATAGAGGAGGCTAATACAGCCATGTGATTATCACTGATTGCTGGTTCCAAATATCTCCTCAAGTCAAAATATGATAAGCAGTTTACTCGGACATTTTTTCTATTACCTTTAATTCTTTTTCTCACTACTGTAAACATAAGTACAGCACACAAAGCACTATGTATTGTTGTATTCTCTTGCCGACAATGATTTACAAATTTTTGGGTTAAGTCTTGATTAAGTTGTCTGTGGATAATATTGCAATTACGCTTTGCAACGGATACATACTTGTGAAAACCTAATGTTTTTGGTTGATTCCAGACTTTTTGGAACCCAAGCTGCAACAAAAAGATAATGCTGTTTATCTTACCTGTGAACCCCTTAGTCCATTCGGGCATTAGTTCTTCGATGGGTGGAAGTGGAGTTAAGCTAGTAAGTGGGTGAATTGGTTCGCCGGACACAATTTTCTGACAAAAAGTCAAAATTTCTGAGTGAAGTCGGATGGATGATAAACCATCTGCGATCGCATGGTGTATTGTTGTAATTAGGTAACTTATATGCTCATCACCCACCAGATGAACAAGAACCACTCGCAACAGACCTTGGCTACTATCAATTCCCTTGTTCATCTCTTCATAAACAACTTCTTGCCACTGCTCATTATTTGACTGCCTTACAACCCGTAAAGTTATTTTTGCTGTTCCTTGATTTTGAAAGCTAAAACTATTCTTAGAACGAATAATTTGAGAATTTAGACGTGGGTGAAGACACTGAATCACGTCTAACGCTTGTGCCAGAGTTTCTTCGCAGATATAGCCCTTGATACGACTAATAGTGACTATGTTCCAGGTTTTAGCGTGGCTATTTAAGATTTCCATAGCTTGCTCAAGACATCCCAGTTTTCTGTTGTAAATCATATTTACTTTTGATTTCCTCTAAGGACTGATTGCTTGCAAGCTTAGTTATTGATTGAGCTTGTTTTTATTGACTGACAAGCTGAATAAGCTTTGCTAAAGACCTGTAAAACATAGTTTGAAACGATCAAAATTTTGTTATTTAAACTTTTTACAAACAGCTTTATTTTTCAAATCTCAAAAGTTTCTGATTGTGAGGCTTTAGATTCTTCGGCTAATCGCTGGGATAGGGTTTCAATAGTAGGGTAACGCCACAATAAGATTGGAGATAGTTCAAAACCAAACAACTTCTCCGCTTTGCTAACCAAAAACATTGCCTGCGCTGACTCTAAACCGTAGCTGTCTAAAGGCTGACGGACATCTATATCCTTGGCTTCAACTCCTAGCTGCTCTGCAATATGAGACACTAACCAAGCTTGAATTTCTTCTGCGGTATAAGACTGCTTTTTAGTTGTCTCAGGAATAGACTGACTCATTTACATACCTCTGAAGTAAAAGGAATTGGATATATAGCATTCCTAAATAGGATTGCTATACTGGCTAAAGTTTTTGAAAAGTCTAAGAGGATGTTTGAAAAACTTTTCAAACAACCTCTAAGATAAGAGATATTAGAAAAACCATTGAGCTTTCCAACTGCTTCATGTTTCCTAATAACAATCTTTTGTGAAACTGCACAAAATGAAGCTTGCTAAGACTTGATATTTTGCCCTAAATTATCGAGCAACCTTATAGCTAATCGATATAAACCCATATCGAGCTACATAAAATTTGTCAGTTAATCAGCCATCCGAATGCAAATATCACCCTGCACTACGCATTGACAAGCTAGGCGAACATTGGGATTCTCTGGAGCTAACACATCAAGTAAAATCCGCTCTTCATCCATTACAGGAATTAGATTTTCTATCCCACTGACAACTTCTATGAGGCAGGTTCCGCAAGCAACACTACGACAACCAAATAAAATTGAACTAGGATAGCGATCGCAAATCTTAGTTAAGCGTTGATTTGCTTCGACTTTAACTGTTCTTTGATCGTCTTGAAAATGAATGGATACTACCATTTTTTTAACTTATTGGAATTGGTAAAAGAGTTAATAGATTTTCCACTTATTGGGCAACTTCAACAAGTTTTTGAATATCCTTAGTTTCCAGAGCATCCTGATAGCGCTCATAGCGATTACCTAGTCGGTCTTTATCTAATTCAAGTTCCAGTGATTGAATTAGACGAGATAGCTGCTGCGCTCTATAATGCCAACTTTTTTGTTCTAAGGGACCAATTATTTTTCGCCAACTTAAGCTCATATCTCTCCAAGAATCAACTAGTTCATCCACATCTATTTGCTTATCGGCAAATTCAGGATGATTCAAAGACATACGTAGTGTATCTAGCCCAATTCTAACCTCAGTAAATAGCAATCCTTGCTTAATTAGGTCTATCTTCTCAAGATAAGTTCTAAAAGCACCATTAATGTTATCTTCCACAACTTTTTGGAGAAAATGTCTAATGAACTCTTGAGCTTCTGGAGAAGCTTTTTTATACAGTTCTAAGCCTAAATCGAAAGATGTTGTGTAGTGACGGGCTTCATCTGCTAAGTGACCCTGATTGAGTTCAAAAGCTAATGGCTCATAATCAAAATTTTCAGGTTCATCAAATAAAAAGCTTTCAGCTTGTTTTAATTCTACATTGGCAACATATCGGAAAAGTAACCACAAACCACCCAACCCATTCTCTTGAACTTTTTGAGCGGGTAGCATCCTCACGGCATCCCCAACTATAAAGCGTAAAGTTCGATATAACCAACTTCTATCTTGACATTGTAGCTGATCTACTAAATTTTTGAGAAAAGTTTTACCATTGGCTAGATGAAACAGAGTTTTTTCAAGTTCTACATCAAAAATAAAATGAGTAGTCAGTTTTTCTATATCTAATTGAGATATAGCACCAACATTTCCATAAAAGAAACCAGGCTCATCAAATGAGTCTTTAACTCTTGTTTCTCTAACAACCATACTATGTATAGTTCGGAAAGACCAAATATGATCTAACTCTTCATTAGTTTCCTGATGAAGAATCATATATTCATCTGAGTAGGGAGCAAAAACTTTTTCAGAAACACTTATGTTAGATACAATAGCTTGCGATTCACTATTGGCAACAAATTTGTAGAAATTAGCTAGAAACGCTGCCGATAAAATTGCTTTTTGACGTTTACTCAAAGAACGTAAATATCCGCAAAATGGCATAGGTAAAGGAATTATTCCAGGATGAGAGTACAATTTCTCTCCATTAATTCCCTGTTTATTAATAGCTATGGCAAGAGTTTTTAATTCTAATGGCTGAGTATGTGCCTGCTCAAAAAGCCTATTTTGAATCTTAGGAATTCGGTCATCAATTTTAATAGTATCCATGTATTTTTCCTCCTTTAGTTAAAAGTATCTGGGCGATATTCACTATAATAATCTGGCATTTGCAAGCCTTGAATTTTCAAACTTTGTATTCGGTATAAAAATGCTGCACCAGTCATGATATGGTTTGCGACATCAACTACCTGGCGATTATTTGGTTCAGATAAATAAGAGCCTCTAACCCAGTCATTAAAGCTGCCCATAGCAGGGCCACACCAAATTTGATAATCCATTTCTCTGCCTTTTTCTCCAAAGTTAGACCAACGGGATGATAATCCGAGATACCATCGGAAAATTAGAGCCATCTTCAGCTTGGGATTATTAATAGCTTTGGTTAATTTATCGGGATTACGTTGAGATAAATAATTAACTGTCTCTTCCCAAACTGCTCCCAAGCTATTTTTGAAGACTTGTTTTTCTAATTTATCTCTTTCTACCAGTGGAATATCTTCGATTGAGTCATAGTTTTTATATAATTCAAACAGTTTTTGCGCTCGTAAAGGAAAGAGGGTTCCTCTTTTGAGAACTTGGAGTTTTACCCCCATTTCAAACATATCTGCTGCTGGAGCCATCATCACATCAGCCATATCAGCTTGAGCCAGCAATTGTTTAGTATGTTGAGAAGTCCCAGCTTCAATACAAGACTGATTAATTGAGCCGGTTACAACATAAGCTGCTCCCATCATAAAGGCAGCTAATGCTGATTGTGGCGTAGCAATTCCTCCTGCTACTCCGACTCTAACAGGTTTTTCATAAGAAAACTTTCTTTGAATTTCATCTCTCAATTCCAAGATGGAAGGTAAGAGACAAACCAAAGGACGATTATCTGTATGACCTCCAGAATCTGCTTCGACAGTAATATCGTCAGCTACAGGAATTTTTTCAGCGAGGGTTGCTTGTAATTCACTAATAAAACCTTGCTCAACTAATTGGTTCAAAATTTTTGTGGGAGCAGGTTGTAGAAATTTAGTTGCAACTTCTCTCCTGGAAATTTTGGCAATGATTTTATTTTTGATTTCGATTTGATTGGCTGCATTCAAAGCAAGTCCAGCAGTTCGGTAGTAAACAATGTTGTCAGTCAAATCGAGGAAGGCGGAAGCTTCTATTGTTCTCACCTGATATTTAAGATACAAATCGACAACACCGCGTTCAATAGCAGGTTCGCTGGGACTATGGAGCAAGTTAAATGCGTAAGGGCCTTGGGGTAAAGCTTGTTGAATACGGTTAATGGCTGCTTCGACGCGATTAGGAGATAAACCACCAGCACCAAATGAACTTAATATTCTCTCTTTGCCAAGGGTAATTACTAAGTCTTCAGAAGCAATTCCTTGAGCCATTGCGCCCGTGGCATAAGCGTATTTTACACCATGAGATTTGATAAAATTTGGATCGCCTAGTTGTCGGATTGAGAGGGGCAGAACAGCTATTAATATTTCTATTTGCCCAGTTTTTTCTGGATTATAAGGATATAAATGACCTTCGTTAGTTGCGCCAATTTTTCCTTCCACTTTAATAATATAACAAGGCTTATCTAAATTTAGCAACTTAGATTTTATCCCTTTTCCATTAAAAGATATAGAATCTAAAGCACCTTGCCAAACTTGATTTTGTTGATAAATAAAGTCTGAAATTTTCAGGTAGCTACCATTATTATTTAGTATATTATCTGCGCCAATCATTTTTTTGAATCTCCAGTTTAAGAAAATTGTTTACCAGATAATTGATACTCATTATTTGTGAGTTATAAGTCTTGATTTCTTGTTTTGTAGCATGGCTTTTTACCCCTCTCCAAACCTCTCCCCGAAACGGAGAGAGGCTTTAAAACCCAGTTTTAGTTTTTCTCTGGTTGTATGAAACCATCCTGCTCCCCGCTCTTCGATAGGGGGCTATGATATATGTACCTCATTTGATTAGGAAAAGCTATATTCAAGTAATCTGGGTACTTTACTGCTTTAAATGATTATCATTCAAATAACTTTTGATAACAAGCTATTTGCAACTGAATTATGGCGCTAATTTGCTTTAGTGACTCTTGTCGCGCTTGCAGAAAAATAGCATGGGCTTTGGTCATCCGAGAAGCATTTTCACTCAAGTTTTGATAATAAGGACTACGTAAATTGAGTAAATGGGGTTCGTCAACAACACCGTAATTTGTTAAATTAGGAGTTTCCTGTTCTGTTGCCCAACTTTCGTTAATTTCTGATTTTTCTACAGTTTCATGGCGATCTTGTAGCAATACATTAGCAGGCTTGCTGCTATTTTTTAAGCTAGCTTGCTCTTGGAGAGTTTCTAAATTTGTAGAGGCATTTTCAAGACTTTTGGTTGGATTTGTGAGCAAAGAAGAATTCATTTGTGTAACTTCCTTTAATTCTAATAGTTGAAATTGCTGCTGATTACCATTTTCGATGGTTATATCTTGAAGTATTTTTTGATTTCTCTTCTTCAAAGACGTGTAACTAATCTTGCTATTGTCCAAAGTTATAGTTTTCACTCTAGACTGGCTTTGGTTAAAATTTTCCGATTCTTGAGAATATAGTGGTGATAAATCTAGATCAACCCTATGACTTAGGAGTTTTGCTAAGGCTTTGACAATAGAAGTATGATCGTCTACACCTCTTTTATTAAGAGACACTGTGACGTATTCTTTTTGATTGAGGATTTTACCAATCCATCTCGAACAGTTACTACCGGCACCTACTTCGATGAAAATTTTGAAGCCATCCTCATAGACGCGGTTAATTAATTGAGGAAAATTAAGCTGTTTACAAACATTTTGAGCAATATTGTGAGCAATAGAATCACTGTCGAGGTTAATGGGTTTATACTCGGCTGTGGAATAAAAAATAGTCTCTGATACGTTTTGGATAGGTAATGTATTTAATCTCACAAGTTCATCGTACTCAGAGCGCATTGCCTCGCAATGGATGACATGGGTGAAGGGAGCAGATAAAGCATCACAATTTAGGTTAGCAATTACTCGCTTACAGGCTTGGGTTTCGCCAGCAATCACAACTTCTTCTGTAGTATTAATTAAAGGTAAATAGACGCGATTTTCATGTTTGATAGCTTCCTGAACACGAGATACTGGACACATGACGATATAGTTGCGCCAAAAATCTTCGCCTTGTTCATTCTGCTCTTGTGGTAATCCCCAATACTCGCGCACAGCATTTTTGGGGCCAGATAGCCTTGTCTTAAACAGAGAAGATGAGTTAAAGCTCTGACTACCATCTAGAAAGTTACCCCAGATACCTTGAGCCAACATCATGCTAATTTCGCCCAAGCTATAACCAAAAACACTTTGAGGCTTTATCTGGAAATAATTGTTCAGAGTTGCTGTCAAGAGTGTGGCAAAGAACATTTCTAATTCGAGTATTCCTACCGGATCGTTAATTAATATCTGTTCAAGGTTTTCCAGTTGTCTATTTGATAATTTTTCTAAGCTTCGGGGATAGACAAGTTTCTCTACGTTTGCTAGACGATTGTGGCTATTTTTGAGGAGTGGTTCATCGTAAAGTTGAGGAAACAAGCGAAACAGATTTTGACCGACACCGATATAGGCGCTAAAAGCACCTGGATAAACGAAAGAAATTTTACCTCTTTGACCCAGTGGTTTTGCTGTAAAATAACTGCCTAGAGGACTTTGCCAGTCTTTCCCTGTCTCAAAGGCATTGACAATACCCTTGAGGGAGTGCTGAATTTCTCGCTGCAATTCATCTTGATTGTGTCCGAGAATTGCTACAGCATAAGTTGCCTGTTGATGCTGCTGAAAAGCTTTAAAAGTCAACTTAGCAGCAGCAGATATAGAGCAATCTGTGATAGTTTGTTGAAGAGTGCGGATTTGGTCTAATAGGGTTGATTGATCGTCAGCTGCGATCGCAAACACATAGTAAGGCATTTGCTCTAAATATCTGCTGCTACGATGTTGCTGAGATAGTTCCTCTGACAAAATTAAATGTGCATAACTCCCATCTATCTCCATCCCGTTAATTGCAGCTATTCTTCTAGTGGCCCCTTTTTCTAAAAACCAGGGTTTTGATTCAGAAGCAACATAAAAGGGACTATCTCGCCAAATCTCTGGCATTTTGGGGCCAGACCACTGGGGAACTGCGGGGATGTAGCGGTGATATAAACAAAGTGCTGTTTTAACCAGACTAACTATCCCTGATGCGGCATAGGTATGACCGATATTGGCTTTAACACTACCGATCGCACAAGTTAAATTTGCTTCAAATGTGCGATAAGCTGTAAGCAAACCTTGAATTTCTAACTCATCTTGCTGAGGAATTCCACTACCAACAACTTCTAAATAGTTGATATCTGTTGGTTGGATATCTGCTAAATGAAAAGCCTGTTGACAAGCCTGGGTTATCACTTCAGAATTTGGCACAGAGGAAGAGTTAATTTTAGATTTGGAATTTTCCACGAGACTAAGAGCGTCAATCGTTGCATATATGCGATTGTTCTCTTGTTTTGCTGTGTCGTGAAGCTTCAATACTACAGCCGCCGCACCCTCACCTACTATCCAGCCGTTAGCATTCTGGTCGTAACTAAGAGTATTTACGCCTGTGTTAACTTTTGTTATTTGATTTCGTTGTAAAACACTAGCGCCATCCCCAGCAAGCTCGATTGCACCGACCAAAACAGCGTCTACTTCTCTGATTGCAAGTAGCTTTTGGGCAAGTTCTAAGGCTTTGAAAACAGAATTTTCTTCGGCAATTAATGTGAACGTCGGGCCAGCAAAATTCCACAGCTTGGAAATATAATTAGCCACACTATTTTCGATGTAGCTGGGATATTCATTGTATTTGTCAATGACTTCCAGTTGCTCTTTTTGTTGATGCAGAGTTAGTTCTTTAGTAGTAGCAATGATTATTGCTATTCTCGTGCCTTGACGAAGTGCTGCATCTTTCAAAGCATTATTAGCTACCTGAAGCATCAACAGTTCTTCGGGGTTAAAATTGTCTACTTCTTCTGGTGGTATTTCCAAACGAAAAGTATCAATTTTAAAATCTTTAATGTATGCACCTAATGGTAACACACCATC
The DNA here is from genome assembly GCF_017115105.1 of Nostoc sp. NMS2. Lineage (GTDB taxonomy): Bacteria > Cyanobacteriota > Cyanobacteriia > Cyanobacteriales > Nostocaceae > Nostoc. The sequence continues at coordinate 24,097 of NZ_JABXKH010000173.1, read as the reverse complement.
GGTAAAACCATAGTTTTTCAACAACTGTTGTTGTGCTTCTATTGCTTGCCATCGCTGAGGAGGTATGGAAATAAAATGCTGAATTCCCTCATAAATACTGCGTTCAAAGGTATCTAATCCCTTGCAGCCACCACCCAAATAACAATCCATCCCCACAATAGCTATTTTAGGAATTTTATTTTGTGAAAATCCTTCCATCACCTACTTCCTCAAGCTGATGTATACATTTTTAAGTTGCTGATTCTCTGACTGTTCATGGTATCTGGAAAACCTCTCTCTAAATCTCTCTCCTTCTAGGAGAGAGACTTTAAATTTTCTGCCTTAGAGTTTGAATAGGGGTTAAATTTTTCGTGGGTTTTTCCAAATGACATGAAAAGTCAGGCTGATGTCAATACTGTTCGGTTAGGGAGCATCCCAAATGTGCAAGTGTATTTTTATAGGGTATTTGGAATTAGACTAGGAATGAAATAACGAACCGCCAAGGACGCAAAGAACGCAAAGGAAAGATGTTTGTACAGGGTTTTTGTGCCAGTCCTGTGCCTTTTAGCAAAATTGGGATGCTCCCTTCTGTTAAGCCTAAAAAATAACTCCAATGTAGGTTGGGTTGAAGAACGAAACCCAACATTTTCAGGATTTGTTGGGTAACACTAAAGTTTTACCCAACCGACAAATCTTCTTAACCGAGCAGTATTGAGGCTGATGTCTATTTAGATTTCATCTAATTGCTTGGGTAAAATAGTTCCCTTTGCTCCCAGCATCCGGTTATATATTTGTCCTTGCTCATTATGAGCGATTAGATCAACTACTAAACCCGATTCTGTCTTTGATTTTATTTCACAAGAAACGTAAAATATTTCATCAAATGGGATAGCTATAAACTGCTCAAAACTCTTGATTTCTGAAGGTAAACAAGCTACCTGATAAAAATGCTGTGCCCAAATCCAAAATGCGTGAATCTCCACATCTGCAATGTAAGGATTAAATGTTTGGACTGGGAATTGTCCTTGTTGTCTTTCTTCAGTTTTCGGCAAATAGCATTCTATAGTGATCTTTTGCAGAGTAGCATTTAAGACAGATTTTACGCCTTGAAAAGTAAGTCCGTGAAACAAGCTAGCTGACCCATTCTGATAAATTGATGAAGTCGTAGCGGTGATTTTACGATCCTGGTTTAAGTTCAGGGATTCGTGTGTAGGGGCATTAGGAATTTCCCGCTTCAGTTTTATCTGGCTACTAAAATGATAACGGATTTTACCTTCTGGAGTTTTACTCCAAATCTTGGCATCAAAATCTATTTCATTGATATCATGTTTAGCAATTTCTTGCAATTCTAAAGTGTATTCAGTTCCTAAATTTTCATCAAAGATTAGTCCCTTCAAAACTTTATAATTTGTATAAAGGAAGGCTTTGTAACCAGGATAGATTTGTTCGCAGGCGTTAGCAATCCATAATAGTCCACAAGTTGCTGGCAGAACTGGATAACCAGCAATTACATGGTCTTGTAAAAAGGGATTAGCTGGTAATGTTAGCTGTCGATGGATACGAAAAGTTTTCAACTCGCTTGGTAACTTTTCTGGGATATATACTAGGGGACTCCCAATTACAACTTGCACAGTTTGTTGATTTATGCTAGCTAATTCATTAACTAACATTTCTGTGCCAATATCAACAGGAATAGTCTGAATATTCCGTTCAGCAAAAGCTTGCTTTAATTCAGGAGAAACCATACCACTATCCCAAGGGCCCCAATTAATCGCTACTACATGAGAATGGGGATGGTTGCGTTTGATAAGGTGGGCTGATTTGTTGAGAATTTCATTAGCGATCGCATAATCCGACTGTCCCACGTTTCCGTAGAAGCCAACTACAGAAGAAAACAGGACTAAATAATTCAATTGACCGGGTGTTACGCACCGCAACAGGTTTTCTAGACCTTTAACTTTGGCAGTGTAAACTGTTTCAAAATCTTGGACTGATTTTTTCTCAATCCGCTTATCAGCTAGATTTCCAGCCCCGTGAATAATTCCTGTTACCGGGCCAAAACGCTTGACAGCATTAGCAACTTCTTCCTGAAGGGCGATCGCATCAGTCACATCAACATGCAAATATTCAGCCTTTCCACCCGCCTGCTTGATAGCTTGTAAAGTTGTAGCAATTTCCCGACTAGATGAAATAGCGTTAAACTTTTTCTGCACCATTGCAGGTGTGGGTTTTTCACCTCTAGCGAAGAAATCATCCATAATCCGCTTTTTCAAATCTGCTTCACCCAAATAACCTTCAGTCCATACGGGTTCTGGATCGGCGGCGGAACGACCCACCAAGATAAATTTGCATTTATAACGCTGCGCTAGTTTAATCACACACTGAGCCGTTATCCCTTTCGCACCGCCACTTACGAGAAATACTTGGGATTGGGCATTAGGGATGGGGAAAAGGTTGGAAGAGAAGGTGCTGGGTGCAAAGGGGATTCCTCCGATTTCCTGCTTTGGGTTTTTTTGTTCTTCCTGTTCACACACGAGGGTTACTCGCCCTTGTGAGTTATATCCCACTTCCACGACTAATAGATTTGGGTCGTGAAGTTCGGCGAAGATATACTGTGCTGATGTTTCGGCATCTAAATCAGGGCTGAGGTCGATCGCTCGGCAAAATACAGATTCCCATTCCTGATTCAAACTTTTGGTGAGTCCAAATAGTCCAGCGCCAATTGCACCGAAGTTAGTTTTTTGGCCTAGTCCAAATTCGCCATCCAGACGAGCCACAGTTATAAAACTACTACGTCCTTGAAGTGCTGCTTGATTGAGTGGTTCTTTGAGATATTTGGCGATGAGAAAGACATGGCGAAGAATGGCTTTTTCTGATTCCAGATAGCGCACATGATTGCTTGTATCGTCGTGAGTGCAAGGATTCAGATGGATAAACGTAGCTATTTGTCCATAGTTAGTAGCGATCGCTCCTAACTGTTCTTGCAAATGCTCCTCACTCAAATCTGTAAGCAGCACACGCCTAATCCCTTCAGGTAACGGAGATTGTTTAGCAATCACGGTTGGAGGAAAAGTTAAGACAACGGTTTTGCAGCCGTGCTTGAGGAGAGTCTCAGCTAGTTTCGCCGTAGTCAGAGAACCATCATCAGTAAGCAAGGCGATATGGTTATCGGGTAAGGTGAAATCTAAAACATCAGGTTCGGGAAGATATTTGAGTCTGATAGGACTACGAAGAATTTGGGATGGGGCATTGGGTGAAGAGGCAGAGGAGCGGGGTGAAAACTCTTCTCCCCTGCTCCCTGCTCCCTGCTCCCCTGCTTGCATGTATGCAACAATTTGTCCAAGGGTACGTAATTCAGCCAATGCTTCTGAATTCAGCTTCGGTAAATCAGGGTATAGTTCTAGCAACGCTCCCAAAATTTCCGCAAGTTTGACAGCATCAATTCCCAAATCTGTCTCAATATCCATCGACAAATCTAACATCGTCATCGAATAGCCTGTCTTTTCACTAACAACATTGAACACAATGTTAGTAATCTCTGGAGATGACAGGGATAGAGGAGATGACGAAGGTATTACTGTTACTCCCCCATCTCCCCCATCTCCCTCATCTCCCCCATCTCCCCCTGCTCCCTGCTCCCTGCTCCCTGCCTCATTCACCAGAGCGCCAGAAATCTCAGATGCAATTTTCCCCATATACTCAGCTATTTGAGCCAGTGTGCGTAGTTGTCCTACTTCTTCAGGATTCGGCTTGGGCAAATTGGGATATAGTTCTAACAACGCTCCGAGAATTTCTACACGTTTGATCGAATCAATCCCCAAATCTGCCTCGATATCCATCGTTAGCTCTAACATCTCCGTTGGATAGCCTGTTTTATCACTAACGATGTTAATTAGAGTTTCACTCAGAGTAGCTTGATCGATGATTACTGGTGGTTCGGGTGTAAATGCTACAGGTGCAGTATTCTCCTTTAATGGAGTAATATCCAGAACTGCTGTTGCTTGATGATGTGCGCCATTACCATTACCATTTGTGCCGTTACCATTAGTTGAAACTGGCTCAGATTTAGCGGCAAATCCGTTACTCGGTAAAGCAACCGGTGCAGTCTCCAGAACAGGGTTATCCTCTTCAACTGGTGGAGCTACTGGACTTGGTTGATAATTGACTGGCGGTATCAGATGTTGATTGGTATTGCTGGGCGACGGTTGATAATGTCGCTGAAGCAATTGGAAAAAGTTGTTAGTGTATTCTTGCTGATAGTTCAGATATTGCTCATGGATGCGGAGGCTATCAGTTTGATGATCGTGAAACCGCATGATGCTGCGCTCTGAACTGGAAACTACGAGTTGCTGTGTTTCTGTATATGGTTCGCTGAATTTACCATTTCCCCATAACTCATGTTGTTGCTCCATGAGTTGGAAGAAAATTTTAGTATATTCTGTCTGATGGTTCAAAGATTGTTCATGAACCTGCAAGACATCATGTTGATGGCGATTGACCTCTATTAATGTGTACTCTAAGTTGTCTATAGCTCTTAAATAACTTAGAGGAAGTTCTGGACTAGATTGCAAAGATTTGATATCTAGTTGGTCTGATTGCCCATTCTGCACAGATTTCACTCCACCGTTAACTGCTACTTTCTCTGCTGGATGAGAGGGGTTAGATTTATTGCCGTTGCCAAAGGTAGATTGACCGTTAACTACAACCTTTTCAGTGGCTTGAGAGAAGTTAGATTTATTGCCATTGCCAACGGTGGATTGACCGTTAACTGCAACCTTCTCTGTGGCTTGAGAGAAGTTGGGTTTATTACCGATCACAACAGTGGATTTCACTTCATGCCCATTTTGCGTAGCTTTTTCAAAGGACTGCTTAGTTTTATCCGATACATAGTTAGTGCTATTTAAACGCACATTCAAGGACTGATTTGGAGAAGCTTCTGGGATTTTGTATTCCAATTGATAGGGGTCTAAGTTTTGCAAAGGTAAGCCAGCAACGCGCAACTGTAGAACAGCTTGCCGCAAAGTGCGATCGCTATCTTTGAGATGACTAGCATTTAAAGCTACAGCTAAATGAGAGCGATCGCCCAGGATATCTTTTACCAAGTTGGTGAGAACACTTCGCGGCCCAAATTCAATAAAGCAGTAACCGCCTTCAGCATAAATATTTTCAATTTCTTGCTTAAACAGCACTTGATTCTTCAGGTGGTCTTTGAGGACTTTTTGAATGACTTGCGGCTCATTCGGATAACGCTTCCCGGTGACATTTGTATAAACCGGGATTTGTGGCGCATTAAAAGTAACTTTCTCAATTGCTCTGGCAAAAGGTTGCTGTGCATAAGCCACTAATGGAGTGTGAAAGGCTGCGGAAACTCCCAACAAAATGCTAGAGAACCCTTGAGTTTTCAGAGCCTCCTGGACATTAGCAATTTCAGCTTTCGTCCCTGCTAACACCATCTGATTTGGAGAATTCAGGTTAGCAACGGTGACTTGCGGGAAATTCTGAATTAGTTCTGTAACCTGATTTACATCCCCTTTCACCGCCAGCATCACTCCCGCATCCAACAGAGGATCTTTTGGTGCAGCCATCGCTTGACCTCTAGCTTTGACTAAGAAAAGGTAATCTTTCTCACTCAAAACTCCCGCAGCCCACAAAGCAGTCAGTTCTCCAAAACTATGTCCAGCCACGAAATCTGGCTTAAACCCAGCTTGTTGCAATATCTTGTACAAACCAGCACTAAAAGCTCCAATCGCCGGCTGTGCGTATTCTGTTTGCTGCAACACCTTCATCTGGGCGGTCTTTTGATCTAGATCAAACACAGGGTTCGGGAAAACAACCTCTGAAAGGGGCTGCAAACCGTCTTCCCGTAAAAGGCTATCAATTTGAGCATAAGTCTGTCCCAAGTCAGGGAAGTTAATTAAGAGTTCCCGACCCATCTCTAAATATTGCGAACCTTGCCCAGAAAATAGGGCAACCACCTTCCCTTGTGTAACTATGCCAGTTTTGCGATAGTAAATTCCTTGGGGATATTCCCATGATTCTGCTTGCAGCTTGCTTTTGAGCAAGTCAATACTTGTTTGCAGCAAGTCACAAGCTTGAGTGAGAGAATCAGCAACAAACCCAAGTCTGGCATTTGTAACCGGAATTTCTAAAGATTGAGAAGCCGCAATCAATTCTGTATAAAGCTGTTCTCCCGTATCAGATTGCAATTGTTGTCTAATTTCTTGAATGCGCGACAACAATTCTTCAGGTGTTGACGCAAATAGCAACACCGACTGAGAAGGTTTGTGTAAACGATAGGGTTGCTGATGTTGACTTGTGTATTCTTCCAAAACGACGTGATAATTTGTGCCACCAAAGCCAAAAGAACTTACCCCTGCACGTCTTGGTTGGTCATCGCCGCTAATCCAAGGTCTGGTTTCGGTATTTAGATAAAATGGGGAACTATCAATATCTAACTTAGGATGCGGTTTGGTGACATTAATCGTGGCTGGTAATACTTTGTGGTGTAAAGCCAAAGCCGTTTTGATCAGACTTGCCGCACCCGCAGCAGCTTTTGTATGTCCAATCTGCGATTTGACAGTTCCCAGGGCAATATGTTGTTTTTTGGGATTGTTTTCGCCAAAAACTTCTTTTATAGATGAGAATTCGGCGGGATCTCCAGCCATAGTACCAGTGCCGTGTGCTTCAATCAAACCAACACTTGCAGGCGAAAATCCGGCATCTTCGTAAGCACGATGCAAAGCTCTCATTTGACCTTCTGGACGTGGCGCATAGATACTTTTATAGCGACCATCGCTAGAAGTTCCAATGCCTTTAATAACTGCATAGATTCGGTCATTATCTCGCTGGGCATCCTCAAGGCGCTTTAGGACTAACATTCCCACACCTTCACCTAGCATCATCCCATCTGATTCTGCATCGAAAGGTTTGACATTTTCACCTTGGGAAACAGCAGGAGTTTTGCTAAAGCACATGTAGGCCAGAATTGAGTTGTCGGTGTCAACGCCACCAGCGATCATCATATCGGCTCGATGCTCAATTAGCTCGCTCATTGCCATTTTGAGCGCACCTAATGAACTGGCACAAGCGGCATCTACTACACAGTTAGTTCCACCCAAATCTAGGCGGTTGGCAATTCTTCCTGTAACTACGTTTGCCAGCATACCGGGGAAGGCGTTCTCATCCCACTGTACATAAGCACTTTTGATTTTCTCAATGATTTTTTGTGTATCCTCGTCAGATAAGCCACTGCCTTTGAGGACTTTTTCCCAAACCGGGTACTGCATTCTCGAAGTCAGAGGAACCGCTAATTGTCTGCCTAGTGCCACACCTAAGATTACACCAGTGCGTTGGCGAAGGCGATCGTAGCGATCGCTGTTAAACTGTCGAGATTCGCCGTAACCTGCATCTTCCATCGCTGCTTTTGCAACAACCAGACCTAGCAATTGTGATATATCTGTGACTTCTAGGCTGTTGGGTGGCAGCCCAAATTCCATCGGATTGAAATTGACATCCGGGATAAATCCGCCTCTTTTACAATAGGTTTTATCAGGCGTTCTGGGATTAGGATCGTAATAATCCTCTACACTCCAACGCGAAGGGGGAACATCAGTAATACAATCAACTTTGTGAATTATTTTTTCCCAATATTCCTGTAAATTTTTTGATTGGGGAAAGATAGAAGCCATCCCAATAATCGCAATATCGACTTTTTGCTGATGTGTATTTACTGAGTTGGTTAATGGTACATTCTCAACCATAACTTTTTTCACCTGTATGAGCTTGAGTAGAGCCTGTTCACAATTGCTAACTTCTTCTTGCAACTGTGCTAAAACAGCTTCAATTCTAGAAGCAGTCATGACTTTTTCTTCACTATTGGATCTTGGAAATGTAAAGATGATAATAAAATTACGATCTCTACAAATAGAGAAAGACTCGATTACTTTTTAGGTAAGGCTAGGGGCTATTGATGGTAAGCGATATGCTTTTACTTGAGGTTCAGAAGCCATAAACAAGACTTCAAGAGATTTTAGTGAGGATATTCTGAAATCTAAATGTAAAATTCAGATTTCTTTTTTTGCTAAGGAATTGCTCTAAATTAGAAATGGCTTCAACGTGACAACATAAGTTGTTTATCAGATATAAATTGGATGTTTTCATCCAGATAACATCTCAACTTATCACTTGTAGTTAATATTAAACTATTTAAGTCTCCATTACAATTGATATGCAACTTATATACAACGGTATAGCTCTTGAGACGTAAAATGTTGTTGGGCATAATTTATTAGTCCATCTCAATAACGGTACTAGTAGCCTATCAGCCCGATCTCTTTTTTCTCTGACTCTGTGTTTTTCGTGCGGCAGTTGCTCATGGGGGAAACCCCCAAGACCGCGCTGCCTTGCCTCTGCGGTTCATTTCATTAAAATTGCTGAGTAAATAAGCTTGTACTTATAATTTTCTAACAACTTTAATGATTAGTACAAACTCTCAGAATCAGCTTAGGAAAGCACATTTACTGATTGTAATTGAGTAAGTGAATCAGAACCTACATATAAACTTACACAGAATCGTTTTCGGAATTCAAATTGTCGTCTCCTTTATTACTTATCGCCTGATTTTGAGCAGCAGCTAATAGATTTTCCTCAAGCCTACTAATACTAATTCCAAGCTCAGAAGCTTTTTTTGTTTTCCACTCTTCTAGCTCACAATCATGTTGATTGAGCCATTCACGCACCGCAACACGGGCCATCTCAGCTTTGCGAAGAGTCTGGCGAGCTGCATGAAAAATCAGTCGCTGGTTATCAAAGCTTGGCAATGAGAGCATGAATCGCTGTAGTTTCATTTTATCTAGGGTCTTTGGGGGGCGATCGCTGTCATTCACATAACTATTAAAACTCTTTTCAATTAGTATGTCACATAACAAAAACACATTACTCGAATTGCATATAAATTGCATATATCTTCATTTTAGTAATTACAGCCTACTCTAAAAATGCTGATCAAAAGTATTAAAATATCAACAATATTAGGCTCTTATTAATTTATTTACTTATTGAGAAATAGAGAGAATCGTTAATTAAACAAGATAAAGGTTTATGAGTTAATACTATAGCTTTTACATCTATCCAAAAGTTGATTTATTTTTTTTAAACATTATGTATCAATCAATAAGATATTTTTTTAAGGATTTTTATTCCCAAAGAAGTAATTTTGTTTGCAATGTAACAATAACCACTAGCAACTATATCTAAAGAATGAAAAACCCTAGTGAACAACAGACCCATCATCAGGCAAAGAGTTATTTTGATATGCTGAGTAACAGCGAGGACATAAAAGTGTTAGAAAGTGGTCAAAAATCGCAACTATTTTTTATAAGTTGTATCGATTATATTACTAGCTATTTCTCTTTACAAATGTTGCATATAGGTTGCAATTGAGTATCAATCAGTTTATCGTAAGTGATTAAATAATGTAGTTCAATACTGTTTGTTGAAGAAGGCGGAGAGATACATAGATAGGGAGAATAAAAAGATAAATTCACCTGATTACCTGGTCACTCCATACATTCATAAACGCGCAGTATGACAATGTGATTTAATGCAATGATCCGTATTGTATGAAGCGTTCTGCATAATTAGACTGTCACGAAAATATAAGGGTTTGCTGGCATGAGACTATCTGAGCTAGATCCACTCATCCCGCTAATTGAGTTAAGAGAAGAACTCCTGAAGCTACCAAAAGGCTACTCGTTTTATGAAGAGGAACTGGTAGATTTTTTATCTCGAAGAAGATGGCCTGAAATTAATCGCCGCATTGATCGGACAACTTTCTGGCGGTGGAGAAATGACAACGGCATTGAGCATCAAAAAGTATTTAGTCGATTGGATATCTTGAAACTCTGCCAAATTTGCGATCACTATCGGATAGATGGAACTCGCAATGAATATCTGGCGATCGTTAAAAGTAAAAAAGAGGCAGTCCTTAATAAATAAAGCTACCTTTGGCTAGATACATAAAGTACCAAACGGCTTCATCAAAAGTTGATTTACTAACAGATTTATAAATCAATATGATTGATGTTAGTAATATCTAGCTTTGGGATATCCCCCCAACCCCTCTTCAAAAGCTACGGTGTATACATAAGTCTGAAATAGCTGATTAACCAAGGTTTTACCCCACCCTAACCCTCCCCTTATAAAGGGGAGGGAACTAGATTTCCTGTTTCCCCCCAATGCATCGGGGGGATTAAGGGGGGTAATTCTACTTGTGTGTACACCCTAACTTCAAAAGCGGGGCTTAATCCCCTAATTCAAAATAGTTACTTTTACCCGCTTTAAGCTGAATTAGAGTGTTCATCTTGACATGATATAAGGTCTAATTTCATCTCTGTTGTTTCTAAATAATTCGGAAAGACCTTGTTCTCAAACATCGCTAATTTGGAATAGGTAATTATGGTACAAAAACAAAAACAGTCATTCATCAAACTATTCATTAAACCTGTAGTTTGGTGGCCAGTTATATTAGCAACTACTATGACTGTAGCTACTGGTGCAGTCTCTTTCTATACCTTTTCACGATTTCAGTTGTCCTCAAAAGTGCAGCCTCTCGCTATCCCACGTAGTTCTCCTAAAATGACTACTATTGCAGCATTAGGACGTTTAGAACCTCAAGGAGAGGTTATTCGTCTATCAGCCCCAGAGTCTCAAGGGGGTGTTAGGGTAACAAAACTTATGGTAAACAAAGGAGACAGAGTGCGACAGGGGCAAGTAGTTGCACTTCTTGACAATTACTTTCCTCGTCTTGCAGCTTTAGAAAAAGCCCAACAACAAGTCCTAGTTGCCCAAGCTAGTCTTAACCAGGTAAAAGCTGGCGCAAAAGCTGGAGATATCTCTGCACAAAAAGCAACCATTGCTCGTTTAGAAGCTGAGTTGCGGGGAGAAACTTCTGCTCAAGAAGCAACGATCGCTCGCTTAGAGGCTGATTGGCAAAATGCTGAAAGCGAAAATCAGCGATATCAGCAGTTATATAAAGATGGTGCGATTTCAGCCTCAGACGCAGATACTAAACGTTTGCGAGTCGATACAGTTCAACAACAACTCAATGAAGCTAAAGCTTCTCTCAAGCGCACTATGGAAACTCTTCAAAAGCAGTTAATCGAGGCCAAAGCCAGACTCAAGAGTATTGCTGAGATTCGTCCTACCGATATAGCAGCAGCACAAGCTGATGTCGAAAGTGCATTAGCCTCAGTTAACCAGGCTAAAGCAGAGTGGGATTTAAGTATTGTGCGATCGCCCATAACCGGGCAAATCATGAAAATTAATACTTGGCCTGGAGAAATTATCGGCACTACAGGAATAGCTGATTTAGGTCGCACACAACAGATGTATGTGGTAGCAGAAGTCTATGAAACTGATGTTAAAAAAGTACGTATAGGTCAGTCGGCGATTATTACTAGCGATGCTTTACCAGGTAAATTACGAGGAAAAGTTACAGATATTGGTTTACAAGTTGGCAAACAAAATATCTTTAATAACAATCCTCAAGCAGACACAGATAACAAAATAGTTGATGTAAAAATTCGTATTGATAATCTTCAAGATAACCAGCGAGTTGCTGGTCTGACTGATTTACAGGTGGAGGTAATGATTGATATTTAAAACTTCTAAAGAAAGCTTTGTTAACTCATTGAACGTCCCTACCTTGCCTAATAATAATTCGTAATTTTCTAGAAACTATTGATTTTAACCAAGCATTATTTCTTAATTTAGTCTAATTTCCATCCTTGAGGTTTACTAAATGATTCTCAATATCCCCTTGGCTTGGCTACAACTAGCCAGACAAAAAATTCGCTTTATTGTAGCTTTGGCTGGGATTGCTTTTGTTGCAGTTCTCATGTTTATGCAAATTGGTTTTCAAGCTGCTCTTTATGACAGTGCTACGCAATTGCATAAGAATCTAGAAGGAGACTTATTTTTAATCAGTGCCCAATATAAATCTTTAACATCAAATCAGAGCTTTCCTCGTTCGCATTTATATCAAGTATTAGGTTTTGATAGTGTGGAATCAGTTAGCCCTTTATATGTGCAATTCGCCAAATTCAAAAACCCCAACAATGGTCTAAAGTTTCCATTGTATGTCCTGGGATTTGATCCAGTTAAATCAATTTTTAAGTTTCCGCATATCGAAGAAAAACTTGATTTGATTAGAATTCCTAATATCGTTTTATTTGACCGCGATTCTCGTCCAGAATTTGGAGCGATCGCTAAAGATTTTGAACAAGGTAAACTTATAAAAGTTGAAATATTTAGCTACAGTGGATTAGTTGGTTACAAAGTTAAAGTTGGTGGCTTATTTAGTCTAGGTCCTTCCTTTGGGGTTGATGGAAATTTAATCGTTAGTTCTTCAACTTTCCTCCGAATCTTTCAAGATCGTCCAGTACAAAAGATCGATATAGGATTAATTAAACTCAAACCTGATGCCAATCCCCAAAAAGTTTTGGCAGATTTATCAGCCAAGCTACCCAAAGACGTAAAAGTAATTACTCGCAAAGACTTTATTGCTTTGGAAAAAGCCTATTGGTCTCTTAGGACACCCATTGGATTTGTGTTTAATTTGATGGTATTAATGGGCTTTGTTGTTGGTGTAATCGTTGTTTATCAAATTCTTTATAGTAATATTTCTAGTCATTTAACTGAATATGCAACCTTAAAGGCAATGGGATTCAAAAACAAATATCTATTAAGTGTCGTCTTTCAACAAGCTTTAATCTTAGCATCTCTAGGTTATGTTCCTGGTTTGGCTATATCTATAGCCCTATATGATATTTCTAAAAATGCTACTAAATTACCAGTTATTATGAGTACAGATAAAGCCATTCTAGTATTGATATCAGCAACATTAATGTGCTTAACTTCTGGATTCTTATCTACAAACAAACTCCGAAATGTAGATCCGGCAGATATTTTTTAATTTGACACAAGTAGGTTGGCGCAATTAAAGCTAACTGGCAAGGGCTGTCATTGGTCATTTTTCATTTGTAAGGGCTTTAAGCCTATTTATGTTTCGTAACATACTTGGGTTTTTCACGCCAACTTACTTAGCAGTCCGCTTTGATTTCTGTTCGCGTAGCGTGGCATGTGAAGCGCAAGTGCGATAGATAGGCAATAGACAATAAAGCTCTTTGAGTTATACCTAGCTTCGCAAAAATCAAATATCAGTCATATATATCTGAGAAAATCATGAAAACAAAGTTTATTGTGAGTATTAATGATCTGAATCACTACTTCGGCGAGAAAAAAGTACGAAGTCAAATATTGTTCGATATTAATTTTAATATCAAATTTGGAGAAATTGTGATTATGACTGGGCCATCAGGTTCAGGAAAAACAACTTTATTGACTTTAATTGGTGGGTTACGGTCTGTCCAAGAGGGAAGCCTTAAATTTTTAGGTCAAGAGCTTTCTGGAGCTAGTAATGAGCAATTAGTTAAAATACGCCGTCACATTGGGTATATTTTTCAAGCTCATAACTTATTAGATTTCTTAACAGCCAGACAAAATGTTCAAATGTCGCTAGAATTACACAAAAATATTCCTGAATCGGAAGCTCGCAGCAAATCAGAAGCTATACTAAATGCCGTTAGATTGGAGAATAGAGTTAATTATTACCCATCTGATCTCTCAGGGGGACAAAAACAACGGGTAGCAATTGCTCGTGCTTTAGTAAGTCATCCAAAATTAGTTTTAGCTGATGAGCCTACAGCTGCTTTAGACAGTAAAACAGGCCGAGATGTTGTCACCCTAATGCAGAAACTAGCTAAAGAACAGAATTGTGCTATCTTAATGGTCACTCACGACAACAGAATTTTAGATATTGCCGATCGCATAATTCAGATGGAAGATGGTTATCTGGTAAAAGAGGTTTCGTGATCTACCAAATGGATGATAACTAAATGCCTGTAAAACCTGAATATGTCTTTAGGAATACTATTTTAGTTTAATTTTAGTACAAATATTCAGTAGAGAAGTACAGGGTAAAGAATTTGTATTAGTCATTATAGTGAAACAATATTCCTTAAGTCTAGAGTAAGACACATCTGGAGTATGAAGTTATAAGTTCTCAGGTGAAATAATATTATAGGGTATTTGAAAATTTAGTCTTAAACCTTTTTGCCAGCATTTAGTTGCTTAATTTTATCAATATCCATCTCAATAACGAAAAACAGATAAACTCATCGAAAAAAAAAAAAATCGTTGTATTCATTACGATTAGTACGAAAGTTTATGGTTAAAGATTTAATTTTTTGTTTACAAGAAGCAGCTTTATACCTTATATTTAAAAAATCTCTGACACCTCAAGATCCTTCTGAATGTTTTGTGAACTCCCCCTGTGGATGTGCTAATCCAGGGCAAGATATCCAGTGTGAAGATTGTGCTTATCTTGAGTGCTGCTTATCTAATTGTAAGCTGCAAAACGTTTCGTTACTTTCACGCTCATAGACTAAAATTAATTGATGTAAAATTCATGCCTGCGATAGAATTAGTTTTACTCCTATGGTAGAAGCACGACAAAAAGCTAGCTGTTATCTTAATTAAGAATGAAAAAACAATTCGTAATAAGTAATTAAAAGGTAGAATGCGAGTGAATAGAGATAGTTTTACATGAGTAAGTATTAATCGTTATTCCTAGCTCGTTTGTGAACAAGCGGCTTTGGTCGTAACTTCTCAATCATAAATAACTAATTACTTATTATGAATTAGTTTGAATATGACAAATATTCATGTGTTAGGGGAGCTTCAAATTTCAATTTTTCCAACACAAACTAAGTAAAAGACTCTGAATCTATCTTGGTTGTCAAAATTTACCTAACTTATAGCGGTTCCCAATTGAGTGAGGTACAAAAACCTCACCCCCAACTCCCTCATCGCTTGCGGGGAGGGGGCCATGAAGTACCTCATTTGATTAGGAAAAGCCATAGCACGTGGATTGAGTAGAAAACATCAATTTTGAACATCAATCAATCACAGAAATCTAAAACATAAAAGAAACCATGACCATGAAGCCTTTTGATTTATCTAAAACTGTTTTGGCTACTGTCTTTGCCATCAGTTTCGCTTCTGTATCCTTACCTCCTTCTGTTTTTGCCCAAAGCGGAGGTTCAGGCAGTGGAGGTTCCAGTAGTGGCAGTAGCTCAGGGACTGGAACTACAGGCTCAGGCTCAGGAACTGGCTCAGGGATTGGAACTACAGGTACTGGCTCAGGAACTGGCTCTGGGACTGGCTCAGGTACTGGCTCAGGGACTGGAACCACAGGTACTGGCTCTGGGACTGGAACCACAGGTACTGGCTCTGGGACTGGAACTACAGGTACTGATCTGAATGGTACTGGAACCACAGGTACTGGCTCAGGAACTGGAACCACAGGTACTGATCTGAATGGTACTGGAACTACAGGAACTGGCTCTGGGACTGGAACCACAGGAACTGGCTCTGGGACTGGAACTACAGGTACTGGCTCTGGGACTGGAACCACAGGTACTGATCTGAATGGTACTGGAACCACAGGTACTGGCTCAGGGACTGGAACTACAGGGACTGACACAACAGGTACTAACAGGAATATTACAACTTCTGAAAGAACTAGCGATCGCGGTTTCAATTGGGGTTGGCTAGGTTTATTTGGTCTACTAGGTTTAGCAGGTTTGACTCGTAATCGTGATAAAGTCCGGGCTTATAGCGATCCTAATGAAGTAACAGGTACTCGTCCTAGATAGTATTCACCACACTGTAGGAAGCGTACAGCCTTCATTTTTGTCAACTTCAGGTTAGACCAATAGGGGCACAATATATTAGACATCTGGTGAAAAAGAATGTAGAGACGTAGCACTGCTACGTCTCTACAAGGGTTCTGGATAACGCATATTTTATTTCTGGAGATGTCTATTGATATTGCACCCCTATAATTACATCCCAGTTCGCTCAGGGAGTTCCAAGAAATAAATTATCCAATCTTGTGGGGTGGACATCTTGTCCGCCCATAGCCAAGAGCGGACAAGATGTCCACTCCACAAGAAGTAGTTGAGTATTTTTTTATTTGTCAGTCCCTGAAGTCGAACTACTGCCTTGCCCAATGAAGATTACATTTGCCAAAACTTGTATTTTTGTTAGCGCCCGCACCAGACGTTGAGCTTGATGTTTATAAAGTGGTATTGGCAATACTCCAGGCAAATTATTCATCCATTGCCTAGCATTAGCCAAACTACATCCTGTAATCAAAACGATTTCTTCAACACCATAGATAATAGCATTTGTAGTCAGAGCTTTTTCGATCTGCACGCTCCATTGGCGAGGCAGCATTTCACCCCATTCGATTCGCTGCAAACTACTGCTTGTGGCTAAAACAATCAAGCGATCGCCAGCATAAAGCTTAACATCATCCCAGGGCATCAACGAGTAATTGTCTCGCCGATATTTATGGTAGAGAATCGGCACAACACTGTAGCCAGATGCTATTTCAGATAGAAGCAACCCATTCAGGGTATCACCCTCTTCAATCTTGTATTCCGTCACCATAACTATTTGCTCACTCAAGTGAAACAAGCTCAAAACATTTTCCCCAAAGGCAGCACAAGCAAAGACTTCCGCAGATAAAGCTGCGCCACATAGAACTTGGGCATAGGGAAACAAAGGGGCGATATTATCACTAAAATGGCGATCTTGAGAGCGGAGAATCAAGCTAGTGGCGGGATTCATTGCATGAGCCATTAAACCAATTTCTAGATTTTCCATATTATCGTCCCCAACTAAAATGATACTTTTAGCACGGGAGAGATTCACCTTAGTTAGTGCTTCGGTAGCATTGCCAATAATCAGGGGCATATCTGGTAAAGTATCTTGGTCGAGAGTGGTAGTATGAATTCCCACTAACGGCTGATTGAGTTCTTGCAAAAGAGCAGCTACTCTCTGTCCCAAGCGATTTAAGCCAATAATCACTACATGGTTGCGTTGTGGTATGGGAGGACGAGAATTGAAAAACTGGAATCTTGAAGTAACAAGAGCATCAGTCACCAGTGCATATAATACTCCCACGAAAGCTTGACCTGTCAACGTCATTCCCAGGCTAAAGAACCGCAACCACCAAGGGATATGATCTGAGGGTTCAGATTGCGATCTAAACTCAACACCGCCAAATAAATCTCCGTATCCTCCCAAGAGCAAGATTGCTGTTGCATAGAAGGCTTCTTGCAGGGTAATGTCAGGATAATATAAGCGGTAAAGAATTATTCCAACGAACCACAGGATAAGTACGGTAATCGCATAGATTGTTGCAATTCGCCGGACTTGATTTTGGCTTTGGTAGTAAGATTGCCAAAATTGTCCTATTTTCTGCTTAAGATTCTTCGCTGTGATGCCTTGAAGAAACTCTTGCCACTGCCACCTTTGGCGATGAGATTTATTTGTATATTGCTCAGAGAAAGCCAGTTCGTATGCAACATCAATGTAAACAAGTGTGTCTCCTACTTGCACTTCTGCTTCTGGGTTCCATCCAAACAATTCTTTGAGTGGATCGGATGAAACAGTTGTGTGACTCAAAATGCGGCGAGTTGTGAGATTGAGTCTATGTACTGGCTTGCCATTGCACCAACTATCCTTCGCTTGTACTTGGTGCTTGATTACTTGCAATAGTTGCCCTTCTAAGGTAAAATACCCAATGGCTTCAGAGCCGAGAGATGCTAAAGCGAAGGCATGAGCGGAAAGATGGGTAGGCTCAAAGGCAACAAAATTGCCTAAGTTTTCGTACAAAAGTTTGTTGAAATTTTGTTTGTCAGAACGTACAATCAGGCGAACGTGCGAATTAAGTCGCCGTGCTGCAAAGGCGGCTTCTATATTTATCCGCTCATTTCTTGTGACTAAAAGTATTGAACGACATTCCCTTATACCTGCCTGCTCTAAAACACTTGGCTGGCGGCAGTCTCCGATGATTAACTTTTCTAGTAAGCTTGGTACTTCTGGGACTTCCCAATGTTCGGGTTGTACATCGTCAATGGCATTGACTTTAACATCGTATTCCTTTAGGACTGCAACACAATGTTGCCCTAAACTTTGGAGTCCGCATACTAAGAAAAGGTCTTGGGGTTTTTTGGGATTGGTGCTAGGAGGGGGATGCACTTTCTGTTGATAGCAGCAGTCAATACTGCTAACAGTACGTGTTTGGTAGGATTATATAGCGGTTCTCGAATGGAAGCAATACAGTCTGACCTCACTTCCATTCCTCTCTCCTAAAAGGAGAGAGGAATGGAATCTTACTCGCCAACGCTAGTAGGGAAGGCAGGGTGGTTTCATACAACCAGAGAAAAACTAAAACTGGGTTTCAAAGCCTCTTGACCTTTCGGGGAGAGGTTTGGAGAGGGATCAAAATCTATGGTTTTACATGAGAAATCAAGACTTATGTATTTTTCTTTTTTCGTATGAAACCACCCTGCCCAACGCTAGTAGGGAAGGGGCTGTTCTTGTTAGGTCTGTATTGCACTCAACTGAGAAGCGCTATATCTCACCATTTACGTAATTGCTGGAATTGGGCATTAGGCATTGTGGATTAAAACAGTTATTTCCCAAATACTTAGTCCCCAATCCGTCTTCACGACAGCAAACTAGCAGAATTGACATCCAAAAATAACGTCGCTTGTGATTGTTGACGGAGAATAGAAGCCGGACAGTCTGTACTTATTGCTCCTTGCAACATCTCTTTTACTACATTCGCTTTACGTTTTTCTGGAGCCAGACAGATAATTTTTTTAGCTGAACAAATTGCCGAGATGGTGACAGTAAAAGCATATTGTGGAACAGCTTCTAGATTTGGAAAGTGACCTGTGCTTACTTGTTGCTGGCGGTTCACTGTATCCAGTTTCACTAGTTTCACGCTGTAAGGATCTTGAAAATTTGCTACTGCTGGATCGTTAAAAGCTAAATGTCCATTTTCGCCAACACCAAGACAGCATAGGTCTATTGGTTGTGCTTGCAATAGTTTAGTGTAGCGATCGCACTCTGCGACTGGTTGCAATGTATCACCTTCTATGTAATGAAATTGCTTAGGAGCAACCCGCTTCTCTACATGTTCTCGCATATAGCGCCGGAAACTTGCAGAATGATCAGCAGTAATTCCCAAATATTCATCTAGATGGAACAGAATAATCCGTGACCAATCTACACCACCCAATGCAATCAAAGCATCGAGAAATTTGAGTTGGGAGTTACCTGTTGCTAACAATACAGCAGCTATATCCTGTTGTTTGAGAACTTGCTGTAAATGCTTTTGGGCGATTTCGGCAACATCTTCGGCCATTTCGACTTCAGAGTTGTAAATCTGCACCAATAAATCATCAACGCGAAAAAAATTTGTAGCGGCTAGCATTTGCTTACACAGAAGGTTATCAATTATACGGTAGTTTTTTGAGAAGCTCTACCTGTCTACCTTGACATTGCTTATCCAGTATAGATTTTAGGATTTAGCAGATTAATTTATAGCTTTTTGCGCTGTATAAGGGCAAAAAAACCATGTAAACTATGTAAATTAAGTTAACAATTATTTACATTCTACCAAAAAACTATGCTGGCTGCAATTCTGTTTGACCTCGACGGCACTATTGTCAACACTGACCCTATACACTACCGAGCTTGGCAGGAAATGCTGTTAAATTACAGCATAGAAATTGACGAAACATTTTATAAATCCCGAATTAGTGGGCGGCTAAATCCAGAAATTGTTAAGGACATTTTGCCACAATTATCAATAGCAGAAGGGCAGAAATTTGCAGACGAAAAAGAGGCGCTTTTCCGCAAACTCGCCTCGAATCTTAAACCACTAAATGGATTTTCTGAACTACTAGCATGGACGGAGACACATCAATTAAAGCGGGCATTAGTAACTAATGCCCCTAGATTAAATGCAGAATTTATGCTAGAGGTATTGGGAATAAAAGAAGCTTTCCATACGGTTGTTTTAGCAGATGATTGTATTGCAGGTAAACCTGACCCTGCACCCTACCTAGCCGCCCTGAATAAATTGGCGATTTCAGCAGAAGAAGCGATCGCTTTAGAAGACTCTCCCTCTGGGATTCGGGCGGCGGTGAGCGCAGATATCCGCACTATTGGCATCGCCTCAACCCACGATCCCCAAGTTTTGCAGTCAGTCGGCGCATTTATGGCAATTCCAGATTTTACTGATTTGCAGTTGTGGACATTTCTCAACTCACTCATCGAGCAAGATTTAAGTGCGATCGCTTCTAACCCATAAGCGCAAAATCTGAGAATATTGAGAGTAGAGACACAAAAATTTGCGTCTCTACTTATTTTTCCGCCAGAATCGCGTAAATTTCCCGTTTAACTTGCTCTAAAAGCTCACGCACCCGATTTATTCGCTCCATATTGCCACTACGAGCAACCTGCACTACAGCAGCAGCTAATTCTGTTGCAGCATTCCGCAACTCAATAAACTCTTGGGGCTTACCTTTCACGAAACTTTTGACGGTATCCCAAGGAGTATCTGAAGTTTCTTGTTGGGCACGTTCTGCTAATAATTGTCTACCTTCATCGGTAATCGTATAAATCCGCTTGCCACCTTCCTGGGCGCTCTTGAGATAACCCCCTTCCTCCAGCAATTGAAGTGTTGGATACACTGAGCCAGGACTGAGGCGACGGAAACCACCATAACGAGTTTCCATCTCTTTAATCAGGTCGTAACCATGACTAGGATGCTCGGATAACAATTCCAGCAGGATGAACTTGATGTCACCCCGACGAGTGCGATGTTCATCTCCCCAAGCACGACCAAACATTTCATTACCAAAGTGTTTGCCATGCTCTCTACCATGATGCCTGCCATGCCCAAACCAAGACCTGACAAGCAAGAAATCGTCTTCGTTAACTCCTGCCCATGCAGGTGTACCAAAGCGTGAACGAAAGTGTCTAAACATAAATCAATCTCAAATCAACTTTCTCTAATATACGATATATCGGAATATATCACGATATATCGGAATAAAATTTTGATGAAGATTTTTGAAGTAAGGGACTATGATGTACCTTGTATGATTAGGCTGTACGTAAACGTTCAATATCCCTCATCGGCGGCGCACCGAACATACGGGAATATTCGCGGCTGAACTGTGATTGGCTCTCATAACCAACTTTATAGGCAGCATTGGCTGCATAGGAGTTTTCGGCAAGCATCAGGCGACGTGCTTCTAATAGTCTTAATTGCTTTTGATATTGAAGAGGACTCATCGATGTCACTTTCTTGAAATGGTGATGGAAAGATGAAAGAGACATACTTGCCTGTTCAGCTAGCTCCTCAACCCGTATCGGCTTTGTAAAATCAGCCTTGATGAGTTTTATCACCTCGGCGATGCGCTGCATATTGCTGCCAGATGTCGCAATCTGGCGGACAGCTTCGCCCTGTTCACCGATTAAAAGGCGATAATAGATTTCGCGGATAATCATCGGTGCAAGGATCGGGATATCCTGTGGCGTATCCAAAAGCCGTGTCAGTCTCATAGCACAATCGAGTAACGGTGCATCAACGGTGCTGACAAATAAGCCTCTGACAGAGTTCTTCTTATCCTCAATCACACTGGCTTGAGCAGTAATAATATCGCAGAGTTGACGTGGATCTAGATTCAGCTTGAATCCTAAATAGGGTTGCTCTGGGGTTGCCTCAACGATAAACGCGCTCAATGGCAAATCAACCGAGACTACCAGATATTGAGCCGCGCCATAACGATAGGTTTCCTCACCCAGCAACGCTTCCTTTTTGCCCTGAACAAGGATAGCGAGGATAGGTTCGCAGACACCCTGTAGTGTGGTGGAAACAGAAGATTCTCGCTGAAATTCCAGCTGCTCAATAGCTGTTTTATGAAAACCGTTCCCTTTGCCATCGGTGTGACGAGTGACTAGTGCTGCCAATTTTTGACATTGATGAGCGATCGCACTTTGGTTTATGACTTGGTTGATGGTTTTGATCGTCACAATGTTCTTTGATTAATTTAATCATCCTCTTCTAGGCATTGTAGAACATCGATTTGGAGAATTAGGCAATAAAGCGCGAGGTCTGTGTATTTTAAACTTTTGTCCTTACTCATACGATGAACACATCCAAAATTTAAATTAACCTCAACAGAGGGAAAAATAACCATGTTAAACGTAGAAAATAAAGTCATTGCTATCACTGGAGCTAGTAGCGGCATCGGTGAAGCCACCGCTAAGTTACTCGCTAAAAATGGTGCAAAAGTTGTTCTAGGGGCACGGCGCACCCAAAAGCTAGAAAAGATTGTTGAGGAGATCCGCAAGCAAGGCGGCACAGCAGAATTCAAAGCGGTGGATGTTGCGAATCGTGAGGATATGAAAGCGTTCATTCACTTCGCTAAAGATAAGTTTGATCGTGTCGATGTCATCTTTAACAATGCAGGTGTAATGCCCCTATCACCGATGAATGCTCTGAAAGTCGAGGAGTGGGACAACATGATTAATGTGAACATCAACGGCGTTTTGAATGGTATTGCTGCTGGTTTACCAATCATGGAAGCGCAAGGCGGTGGACAGTTTATCAATACCGCGTCCATCGCCGCGCACATGGTGGGGCCTACCAGCGCGGTCTATTCCGCGACAAAATATGCTGTTTGGGCCATATCCGATGGATTACGTCAAGAATCGAAAAATATTCGCGTGACAATAATATCCCCTGGCGTGGTTGAGACTGAACTCGGCTCTGATATCACGGACGAACCAGCAAAAGGCTTCTTGAAAGAACTCCGCAAAACCGCACTGACCCCAAATGCGATCGCTAGAGCCGTCTTATATGCCATATCCCAGCCGGATGATGTCGATATCAATGAAATAATTGTCCGCCCGACGGCAAGCACATTCTAATGCTGGGAGGGCATTGGGCATTGGGCATGGAGAAGAAGCAGGGGAGCAGGGGAGCAGGGGGCAAGGGAGAGAATACAAAATTACATCTTTCTCCTCTGCACCCTTCCCCCTGCCCCTCTGCCTCTCCCTCATCCCCCGGTTGGTGAGCGAAGTCGAACCACATCTCCCGGTTGGTGAGCGAAGTCGAACCACATCTCCTACTCTCTGCCCCCTGCTCCCTCTTTTGGTGATAGCGATCGCTACAACTATCCCAGCCCAGAGTAGCAGTTATAAAACAATACGCTTGGGTTAAGGCTAAAACTCTGGTTCCAAAGTCAATTTTTTAACGAACCGCCAAGACGCAGAGAACGCAGAGAGAAGAAAGAGAGGCTTAACTGAACTGTATTGAGTTATAAAATACTTGTATTATAAATTGCAGCTTATTAACTTTCATGCCCTAATTTTTTAATAAAAAGTATATATTATAACAGTGAATATACTGTATTTTTGCAGCATTAGCATTTTTAAGTCTGGACTTCAACTCTTCTCAAAATAATTTACGAAAATCAAATATTCAGTAAAAATACGTGTGCTGTTTTAAGTCTTCTCAATATATGAATAGTAGAATTAGCCCATAGAGGAGAAGACAGTGACGCTCTTAAACCAAGCTCAAGTAGAGCAGCTAAAGGAAATAACCACACATTTGCGACAAGTAAGACAAGAAAAATCCATACGCATAGAAGAAATTGCCGCTCAAACACTGATTCGAGCAGGTGTTTTGCAAGCTTTAGAAGAAGAAAGATTTGAAGAATTACCTGAGCCTATTTTTCTTCAAGGATTCATCCGTCGCTATGGAGATGCTTTAGGACTGGATGGAAATGCTTTATCACATACTCTTATAAGCAATGTAGTCCGCCAAGACCCCAAGAACGATCATAATAATTCTGACAACAAACCAAATACATACATACCTCTTATCGTTACCTACATTCTACTATTAGTAGCTGCATCTTCTGGTCTTTTATATATACTTAATCCACGACAAATTACATCTGAATCCCTGACTCCAGAAGTCAATAATCAACAGTCAATGGTAACAAACCAGTGAAGAGTAATGAGGGAGTGGGGGGAGATGTGGTTCGACTTCGCTCACCAACCGGGAGATGTGGTTCGACTTCGCTCACCAACCGGGAGATGTGGTTCGACTTCGCTC
>NZ_JABXKH010000091.1 GCF_017115105.1 Nostoc sp. NMS2 | reverse complement strand
GAATTAAATCTTACCCTACCTCGGATGGTGTCACTTTGTTTCCAACAAAGATTGCTGATCAGGCAAGTCCTCTTGTCAATAGGCTTTGAGACGCGCTAACCCTGAAGTATTACCCAACATTACCAAGTATTTGTTGGGTAATACTTGCTTTAAGCCACTACGTGTCTACGTTCCTCAACCCAACCTATATAGGTTGCGGTTTTGGTGTTTAAATATAAAAATTACGCATCTAATTTTAATAAAAAGTATAAATTTCCCATAAGGATTTCATTGTGCATAAGTTTAAAAACCAAATGATCGTGACAGTGTATTAGGTTATGGCTATGTCATTTTTCAGTAAAAATACTTTAAATAAAGAGCTATTTAAATATATGGATAAAAGTATAAAACAACATTGACTTTGCTAAAGGGTGCTTGTTAGAAATAGGAAACTACACCAGACAGACTTTTAAATAAACTCCTGTCTACACCGTTTTTCCTACTTAATGACTCCTAATATGAAACCTACTTTATTGACTGCCTTGATTGCTGCTACCGCTACATTGACCGGATTATGTTCTAAAGTAGAAACTGCATCTGCTGCTGATTTTAATTGGAATAATTCCTGGACTCAAACAACGGTATATAGTAAGTCTCAAACTGGTTTTAACGACACTCCTTTTCAACAATTTGTCCAAGCAGAAAGTGTTGTCCTCCCAAACAGTGGACAATTGAAATTAGATGCCAGTAAATTAAACCTAAAATACGACCACGATGTTTCTGTTTACTTTATCAATGAAGGCGCTGGTTATAGAAACCAGTTAGCCTTCGATGCCACAGGAACTACTAACAAGTCTGGACTGCTTTTTAATGATATTTCTTGTGAAGGATCTGGATGTATTCTTGGTGGGGGCGGTGATGCACTAAAATTGGGTGATGGGGTCAAAGTTGGTAATATTACCGCAGGTACTCAACTCGATTTTTGGTTGAGAGCTGATGGTTTTAACCGTGGCAACTCTGCCAATATCTTTGGTACTAAAACTGCCTCGAATGCTGACGGACTACAGCACGCAGTTGCTTATGCTTACAACAACTACATTCTCCTAGCATTTGAGGATTTATACGGAGGTTTACACGCCTCCGGGGTAGATTCCGCAACTGGTAAGTGGAACGAGGGTTCCGATCGTGACTTTAATGATGTTGTCGTCGTTCTTGATATCGGCGAAGCAAATGTTAAGGCGCTAATTGGTGCTAGTGTTCCTGAACCATCTGTTACTCTGTCAATGTTTGCCGTGGGAGCAGTTAGTATATTTGGATTACGTCGTCGCCGTCAAACTCGCAATTTTAACTAAATTTGGAAATATTCTTAATATAGAAGTTTCATTGGAAAATAACAATTGATTGATCGTAAAACCACCCGTATAAATATACGGGTGGTTTTGCTTATATAGTGGCATTTATATTTTATCTACCGCGATCGCGTTCTAAATCATCAATCACTTTTTGCAAATACCACTCGTCTGACATTCCAGGATGGTAATCCTGCTTCTGCTGAATCAATCTTTCGGCAATTTCCCAATATCCCCCAACCATTCGCAAAAGTCGCTGATGTAGCAGGTTAGATTTTTGCTTTTTTGACTGGGAACTAAATTTCTGGATTTTTTCTAGGTTACTTAAAACTTGTTGATAATTTCCCCAGTCTTCTTGTTCACAAAAAATACTCGCCGCCCGTTGATAATCTTCCACGGCGTTTTGCATTTCTTCTAAACAAGTATAGGCAATGCCACGATTGTAGTAAGCTTGAGCATCATCAGGATTTATTTGCAGCGCTTGGGTGTAATCTTGAATAGCACCGAGATAGTTACCTGTACTTCGATAAGCATTACCTCTGGCAATATAAACTAATGCATCTTGTGGTTGCATCTGGATTGCTTGGTTAAGATCCGCGATCGCACCTTGATGATCTCCCAATATAGAACGGGCTTTACCTCGGTTGCGATAGACAATGGCATCTTGAAAATTTAGTCGCAATGCTTGATTAAAATCTGCGATCGCTTCTCGATAATTTCCCATTTTACAACGCACAACCCCACGACAGCAGTAAGCTTGGGCATCTTGTGAATCGGCTTTTAATACCCAGTTTAAATCGGCCAGTGCCTCTTGGGTATCTCCCTTTTCAGCTTTTTCTAATAACTGGGTGAAATAATCATTGGTGGATAAAATTGGCGCATTTGAGGAACGCGATTGTTGTATGATAGGTAATTCCTGTGGTTGTAGCTGTTTAATTCGTTCCAAACACAGACGACAGTTTTCTTTATCCTGTTGTTCTAGATATAATTGTGCTGCTTTTTTAAAGTTAGCGATCGCATCTTGAACATAACCCTGTTTGCGCCGCACCATCCCTCGCAGATTATAAGCCGCAGCATAATTGAAATTGAGACGAATAGCGCGTTCAACGTCTTCCAGCGCCCCTGGTAAATTTTTTAGCGCCACCCTAGCCAATCCACGACAATAATACGCCTCTACACTCTCAGAATTCAGTTTCAGGGCTTCAGTATAATCTGAAACAGCCTTAAGGATTGCTCCTGAGTCATAATATGCTAAACCCCTTTGCAAATAAGCTTCGGTAAGGTAAGGTGTCAGTTGTAAAGCATGGCTAAATTCCTCAATTGCTCCGGCGTAGTCTTTTCGCCTAGCTTTTTCCAATCCTCTATTATAAAATTCGTCATTCATAACATTTGTTTGGTTAATTCAGTTAGTTGAATTCCAGCAAGCTTGCTTCGTAGCCTAACCTATCTACTCACTCTTAATATTCTAAGTATTCAGCGTGGCTTTGCTTCATTTCGGATTTGCAGCGAATTAAAACGAACACACTACATAAATTTTATTATCGTGATTCACTTAATCTAATATTATACACATCCAGGTTTTGGAGTTAGATTTAGTACAAATCTCGGCTAAAACTTTGATTAGTTCTATCAATACTAAGCTATAACAATGAAAATCAGAATTATTATATTCAACAGTTTGTGGTTGTGGACTGGATACAGTTCCGATTCCGGGTAATATAACGATAGAAAAAATTGCATTATTAATTGATATGGCAACTTTAGCCATCAAGTTAGATAAACCACTCTCAGCTAGATTATTTCCAATTCCAAATAAAAAAGCTGGGGAACTGACTACATTCAATTCCCCATATCTCGTAGATTGTAAAATATTTACACTTAACTAGAATTCTTCTGAAAGCAAGCTAGGAGAAGTCAGTACAAAAACATCCCTACTTCCTTGAGCGTCATGCTGTGGTTTTATGGGAGTGGTGAAGTGGAAAAAATCATGATCGTTAACTAATAAAAGTTCTCCCGGATTTAGAACTTTGCTAAATACAGGCTTTTCTTTTTTGACAGTATATAGATGTGTTTCTCCACCTTGAATATTATCTCTATCTACTGAAAATATGCCAATAAAATCAGTACCATCTTGATGGATACCTTCAGGCGCTGGATTACCCAAATTATCTGACGAACAAATAGTTCTAATTTGATGAATCCCAATTTCAGCTTCAGGATGAAGCTTACAAGAATCACTAAATGCTAAGACTAGATTTCTAAAAATATCAAGTTCTATGAGTCCATCATCTAATTCTGCAAACTCTCTTTTTATATCACCCACTAATGGATTATACTCTTTACTTTGAAAGAGGTAGCCATGAGGTAATTTGATTAACTGATTTCCAGAAACTGTGAACCGAGATAATCTTCTGGAACGATAGTTGCCTTTGATGTAAGGATCAATAGGCATATTACTGAAAAATGGCTTGAAACCTTCTGGATTGATTGAATTTACTTTTCTTAGAGTAAACAGAAAAGCATATTCTAATTCCGTTGCTATCCACACTTTTTGCATAGGATTTACCTCCTTGCACATTGAAATTCTCCCGGATTTTTTATGGGAGGCTTATAATACTTAGTATATGCTACTTTTTATTACTATGTTGTCAATTTAACTACAAAAATTGACAATCCATGATATATAAAGTTGCTTGATTTCTATCGCAGGGTGGAGTTTCTGCTGAAAAGATTTGCTGTTGAGAGTTAGGTGGGTAAGGAATCGACGTATATTTACTAGCAGCAACAAGGTTTTATATGATGGATTGGCTTTACCGTTACCCACCTTTGTATCCGGGTATTTTACTTAAGCGTTACAAGCGGTTTTTTGCTGACGTTCAACTTACTTCTGGCGAAATAGTGACAGCACACTGTCCCAACACAGGGCCAATGACTGGAGTATCAACTCCCCAAAGTGCTGTACAACTTTCCAAAAGTGATAATCTTAACCGCAAATTGGCTTACACTTTAGAACTAATTCAGGTACACGACAATGAGCCGACTTGGGTAGGCATAAATACTTTTTTGCCCAATCGGGTGGTAAAGCTAGCTTTGGCAAAATATCTTTTCCCAGAATTGGGCGAGTATAGCCAAATCAAGGGCGAGGTGGTTTATGGGCTAGATAAAAAAAGTCGAGTGGATTTTTTCTTGACGGGGAGTGATGAGGAACGCCCGATTTATTTAGAAGTGAAAAATACAACTTTGTCTGAGGGGAGATTAGCCTTATTTCCCGACACGGAAACTACAAGAGGACAAAAGCACTTGCGAGAACTAATGGCGTTGCTACCTCTAACTCGTGCGGTGATGCTTTACTTTATTAATCGCGGTGATTGTACAGAGTTTTCCCCTGGCGATCGCACAGATCCTGTCTATGGTAAATTATTACGGGATGCGATCGCTCTTGGTTTAGAAGTCTTACCTTGCCGTTTTGATATTTCCCCCGAAGGTATCCGTTATTTGGGTTTAGCAAAACTAAAAATTTGATTATACTTAATTAAACAATAAATCCATCTAGATATTGTCTAGATGGATTTGTTGATAGTTGGTGTTTACTAAAAAACATTCAACCAGATTTTAATTAAGAAACGACTATGGGTAGTCGCTGCCCCAGAAATAGCATTCACTATTCTGAAGTTTACTTATGCAGGAATTAAAACTGTGTCAATTACGTGAATGACACCATTATCAGCAGCAACATCTGCTGTTGCAACTTTTGCATCATTGATTTTAACGCCATTAGAAGCGTCAATTTTTACATCTGAACCTTCAACTGTTTTAGCTGTCTTTAGTTTAGCTACATCAGCAGCCAGTACTTTACCTGAGACTACATGATAGGTCAAGATTTTCTTGAGCTTTGGAATATCTTTCAGTAATGCATCTACTGTACCTGCTGGAAGCTTGTTAAATGCTTCATCAGTGGGTGCGAAGACGGTGAATGGGCCATCACCTTTCAGTGTATCTACCAGACCAGCCGCTTGGATTGCTGCAACTAGTGTCTTGAAAGAACCATTGTTAGTGGCAGTGTCAATTATGTTGGCCATGTGTTTTACCTAGTTCTGTGTAACCTGTTACAAATCTAAACTATTTTTCCATAAAAGCTATCTATCGTTAGACGTATGTCAAATCAATTTGTTTATTGATAGCATGAGAGTTTGTATATATTTTTATACAAATAGAGAATTATATTTAGTCGATTTAGATGGATGAGTTACCAACACTCCTGGATGCGTAGTTTACCGCCGCAGGCATCGCTTTTCACTAGTATCAATACAGAAATTAACTTACCAATAAAGTTAGTCAGATATCACAGTGTGAACTACTTTATTGGTAAAAGTGTACTTGAGTAATATCCGAAAATTTTACAACAAACCTATACTGGACAAGTAAATCAGGGGTTTTTTAAAGTTTAGCTGCCCTTGCCTTAGCTTTTTGTCAGGGATTCTTAACCAAAAATATTGGTAATAAGCGTATTTAACTGATATTATTTCATCACTAAATACATTTCACTTGCTGTTTGTGTAATTCTACTTGGAAATAATAACGGCTCATCATAGCTAATGCTTTTAGCAATTGCGATCAGCTGTTTGTTTCCAGGGTTACTCATGCGTAGAAATTACGCCAAAACTCTCTCTAAATGAGATTTATCCATATCCTCTGCATTCTATGCAGTTGATTTTCTGTTGCCTGTACGTAAGCCAGGTATGTCAACAATGAGACTTTTAGGTACTATTTTCCCCAAACCATGAATTTTATGAACAGAAGAAGACTTATCGCTTGGATGGCTACGGCTGTTACCAGCATGATGCTAGTAATAGGCTGGCAGTTTGTCAATTTCTCACCAGCACAATCTGCAACTACACTTAACGTGTATGCGGCTATTAGCTTAACAAACGCACTGAATACCATTAAGACTCAGTACCAAAGTGCTAACCCAACTGTCACTGTTAATTATACGTTTGGAGCTTCTGGTACCTTGTTGAGTCAAATACAAGGAGGAGCACCAGCAGATATTTTCATTTCTGCCGCCACTGACCAAATAGATGTCTTGCAGAATTCAGGCAAATTGGTAGCAGGTAGCCGTAAAAACATTGCCAAAAACAGTCTAGTTTTGATTAAACCTACAACACCTCCTATTAGTGCTGGTAGTGCTGCTCTCACTAGCATCAATGGTTTGACCAACGCCAACATTACAGGCATTGCTATAGGTGACTACACAGGTACTCCTCCAGTTGTGCCAGCAGGAGATTATGCCAAACAAGTTCTCACTACCCGAGGTATTTTCAATACTGTTAGTCCTAAATTATACCGTGCTGCCAATGTACGTGCCGTATTAACTGCTGTTGAAAATAAAACTCTTCTAGTTAGTGGTGTAAATAAAACTATTGACGCAGGTTTTGTTTACACAACCGATGCTGCCATTTCTAGCAAAGTAAAAGTCGTAGAAACTGCCAAACCGTCAGAGAGCGATCCGATTGTTTATCCACTGGGTATACTCACCAGAACTACAGTTTTATCAACGGCACAGAGTTTTTCTACCTACTTAAGTGGTTCTAGCGCCCAGACTGTCTTGAGAAATTACAAATTTCAGGCACCTTAATCACTACAAAGAAAATCAATTAAGTACTCATTGTTGTCAATTTTGAACTATTTGGAGTAATGTCTTGTGAAGTTCAGTAAAAAACTCTCAATTATTGTTTGTACTTTGACCACTGCCTTTCTTCAGACTGCTGTGATTACCAATACTTATAAGTCAACAGCACAAGCGGAAGGACAAGAACTGATTAACAACGGGGGATTTGAAACCGATCCTCTGCTAGATCCTAACGATCCAACCCTGACAAATGCTAATATTACAGGATGGATTAAGTCTGGCGAACTGATAGATACATCAGTTATCAGAATTAGCAACTTTCCTAACACTGGGAACCAGGGTTTATCGCTTGGTAATTTTTCAGATATTAGTTATTTAGCACAGACTATTCCTACAGTTCGTGGTCAAAACTACCAACTTACTTACTATTTAGCATCAACAGAGGAAGCACCCAACCTAAAGAATAAATTTAAGGTTTTTATAGGTGGAAAGAAGGTTGACGTTAAAAAGGATATTGCTTTTCAAGGATATACGCAATATACGTTATATTTTAAAGCGAAAGCATCAACCACAGAGATAAAGTTTGGTTCCAAAGCAAAGTATGCGTTTCTATATTTGGATGATGTGAGTGTCAAAGCTACACCTGAAAATGCAGGTGAAAATTATGGAAATCCAAGTGAAGATGATGGAGATGAATAAACCACAGATCACAAGCTAATCTTTGTTGTCTTAAAAGCCCAAGTGATGTCTGACTTTATAGTGTCGAAAATGCTACCATAATTAGAATTAAGTGCGAACTCATCCATAAGTCAATACAGTTTAGTTAAGGTTTGTTAGTGAGCTTTTTCGGCTTGTAGAGACGCGAAATTTCGCGTCTCTCGCATATCCATAGAGTTTAATAAAGCTAACTCTTCTAAACTGGGATAAAGTGTTTAGTTTTATTGATACTAATTAGAGTCAGCATAAATGTATCTATCAACTGGTTTTAAAGATTGTCGTAAATTGGAATAATTTGGAGTCAAGTTTCATGAAGTTAACTAAAAAACTTTCAATTATTGTTTTTAGTGCTAGTACTACCTTAATTAGCACTGCTGTGATTACCAGTACTTATAATGCAGCAGCACAAGCGGCAGAACTTGTTAGAAACGGAAGCTTTGAACTCGACCCTCTTGTAGATCCTAAAGATCCCAACCTTACAAATCCTAATACTACAGGATGGACTTTATCTGGTGATGACCCGTTAAATCCACCTAGAATTAGCAATTTTCCTCAAAGTGGTAATCAAGGCTTATCACTTGGTGGGTTTGTAGATTTCAGCTACATATCGCAGGCGCTTTCTACACAACCTGGTCAGACATACGAACTTAGTTACTATTTAGCATCTACAGATGAGGCTCCTGATCTTGATAATCAATTTCAGACATTTGTCGGTGGAAAAAGTATTTTCGATCAAAAAAATATTTCTTTTCAACCATACACGCCATATAAATTCAATTTCACGGCAGACACATTATCTACAGAGTTAAAGTTTGGATCTGTCGATAAACACGCATTTTTATACTTGGATGATGTGAGCGTAAAATCTGTGCCTAAGTCATTGGATGATGTGAGTGTAAAAGCTGTGCCTGAGCCATCAGCTATTGGAGGAGTAGCAGTTGCAGGATTACTAGGAATTTGGCTGAAGAAAAAGAAGGCAATTAGCTAGTAAATTAGGGCGAAAAAAGTGATCAGCCTTGTTTTTTATATCCACTTACCTTGGGGAGATGCGAGGCGCAAACAATACAAGAGCGACTTTTTCAGATGTTCGCGCTTGTGTCTTTAAAGGAGAAGGCTGGTCACTTTTTTCAAAAGTGTTCAGTTTTATTGACATTACTTAAAGTCACTATTAAATAAAACTATCAACTCGTTTTAATTGTCGGAATTTGTAATTATTTGGAGTTGAATTTCATGAAGTTAACTAAAAAACTTTCAATTATTGTTTTTGGTTTTGCCACAACCTTAGCTAGCACTGCTGTTATTACTGGTACTTATATTCCAGTAGCGCAAGCACAATACGATCCAAACTATGTTTTAGATCCTAGAGACATTGTTTTTAACGGTGGATTTGAAATCGATCCTCTTGTAGATCCTAACGATTCCACCATTACAAATCCTAATATTACAGGATGGACTAAGTTGGGCGATCCGATTAATACATCAGGAACTAGAATTAGCAATTTTCCTCAAAGTGGTAATCAAGGCTTATCACTTGGTGGGTTTGTAGACCTCAGCTACATATCGCAGACACTTTCTACACAACCTGGTCTGGAATACGAACTTAGTTACTATTTAGCATCTACAGATGAGGCCCCCGATCTTGATAATCAATTTCAGACATTTGTAGGTGGAAATAAGATTTTTGATCAAAAAAATATTTCTTTTCAACCCTACACGCCATATAAGTTCAATTTCACGGCAGACGCATCATCCACAGAGTTAAAGTTTGGGAATGTGGATAGATACGCATTTTTATACTTAGATAATGTGAGTGTAAAACCTGTACCGGAACCATCGACTATTGAAGGAATTGCATTTACTGCTGGGTTGTTGGGAATATGGCTGAAGAAAAAGAAGGCAATTAGTTAGAAAAAAAGCCTCTTTTTGTCACTCTCGGAAAATAAGAGAGCGATCGCTATACAATCTTAATCGGGTGTTGCACGATCGGGTATGAATAGGCTGATATAGTCGCTTTCAACCAAAATAACTGGGTTGGTTTCCGGGTTTCCATTTAATATTGCAACCAACACTCGGCTTTTGGTCGCTTGTAACAGGTTTGCCTGCCAGTACTGCTTCAATGGCTGCGCGTAAATCTGCGCCTGTTACAGGTTTACCATTACTGGGACGGCTGTCATCTAATTGTCCCCGATATACAAGTTGCCGTTGGTCATCAAATAAAAAGAAGTCAGGTGTGCAAGCTGCTGTGTAAGCCTTTGCCGTCTCCTGGCTCTCGTCGTAGCAGAAAGTAAAATTAAACCCTTGTTCTGTGGCAAATGCTTGTAATGACTCTGGCGCATCATCTGGGTAATTTTTTGCATCGTTAGCACTGATAGCAACGATCGCTAAATCACTTGTAAAATAATCTTTTCCTAACTGCACTAATTCTTGTTGGATGTGCTTTACAAATGGGCAATGCCGACAAATAAACATTACCAACAGCGCTTTTTTATCTGCAAAGGTGGAAAGTGAAGTTGCCTTTCCAGATACCACTTCCGGTAGATTAAAATCTGGTGCTTTTGTGCCTAGTGGCAACATCATTGAAGCAGTTAAAGCCATAATTCACCTAATAGACATCTCCAAAATAGTAACACTCTGTGCTAAAAGAACATCAGAGATGTTTTT
>NZ_JABXKH010000033.1 GCF_017115105.1 Nostoc sp. NMS2 | reverse complement strand
CTTCATCCTCAAGGTAGACTGTACCTGTTGTCAAAATTTGAATTTGGAATTGCTGGCCTGTTTTCGGTGCTGGTACTCAAATAGCTGTAGATGATATTCTAAAATTCAACGTGTTTGTCTCAGCTTTTGATAGTTCCAATTACCTATTGGGTACTTTTTCAGTACCGGGAACTTCTTCAATAACATTGGATAATTCAGCATTGTTCGTTGGGATTAGCAGTGAAACTGCTAACATTTCACGACTGGTTTTCAGCACTTCTGAGTCAAATAGGGCTTTTGCTATCAACAGGGTAAGTATTATTGCATTTTCTGAACCAAATTATACCTTAGCTATATTAGCCTTCAGTGTTTCATCTGCCATTTTGAAAGTACGCCAACGCAGGTAACAATTATTGTCTTAAAGAGTTAGTAATCAGAATATATGACTCCTATTTGATTTTTGAAAAGCAAAAGTTATTGAAAGTTTTCCATACAAAGATTTCTTTCAACGAAGAGGCAGGGGGAAGGGGCAGGGGGAAGGGGAGCAGGGGGCAGGGAGCAAGGGGAAAGAATTAGAGACAAATTATTTGTATCAGGCATTTCGTGAAATGGTATAACAGAGCTTTAACAAACTTCAGTCGGTTTAAGTCCCCGACTACAAAAGAAGCCGTAAGTTTTGTGGCTCTTTCTAAATCCCCGTTACAAAACTGTACTTCCTCTCTTCGTAGCGGAGCGTAGCCCATTCCGACTTCCGACTTCTTTAATGTTCTTGCCCCGTTGGCCGGATAAGGATTTCGTTGACATTAACGCGCGACGGTTGCGTGACGGCATAAACGATCGCAGCAGCAATGTCTTCGCTATGCAGAGGTGTAATTGCCTTGCGCCGTTCCTCAATGCGTTGTTTGGCAACTGGATCGGTAATTTGGTTGTCAATTTCCGTATCCACCAAACCAGGTTCAATAATGGTGACGCGAATGTTGTCCTTGTGGACTTCTTGGCGTAAAGCTTCTGAGATGGCATTAACACCCCATTTGGTAGCATTATAAACACCGATACCCGCCCGTGCTGTCCGACCTGCCACTGAGGAGATATTGACTATGTGCCCCGATTTTTGCGCCTTCAACAGAGGTAAAACCGCGTGAGTAGCATATAACAGTCCTAGTACGTTGAGGTCGAACGATCGCCGCCAGTCTGAGCTATTTCCATCTGCAATAGTGCCGAGTAAGGCAATCCCTGCATTATTCACCAGGATATCAACCCTTCCCAATTCTGCATTTGCTTTTGCCACCAAGTTATTTACCTGGTTTTCATCAGTCACATCAGTGACAATGGGCAATGCCTTACCACCACTAGCTTCAATACGTTCTGCTAATGCCTGAATGCGATCGCCACGCCTAGCAGCCAGTACTACTGTTGCTCCAACTGAAGCCAAAGCGATCACAGTTGCTTCTCCAATTCCTGCTGAAGCCCCAGTGATAATTGCTACTTTATCTTTTAATTTACCTGTCATTTATTTAATTCCTTAGTGATTAGTAATTGGTAAGTAAGTCGGCCCAATTAAAGCATTTATTTGGTCAAGTGCATTCTGGGGAGGAATTTGGGGAATAATTTGGGTAGCGATGTCTACGACGGGCTATTCGGCGTCGCGCCTCGTTTTCAAATCCTCCTTGCCCCTAGTACCGCTTCGCG
Organism: Nostoc sp. NMS2; assembly: GCF_017115105.1. GTDB lineage: Bacteria > Cyanobacteriota > Cyanobacteriia > Cyanobacteriales > Nostocaceae > Nostoc. Next base: position 8,826 of record NZ_JABXKH010000033.1, on the reverse strand, counting down.
TAATTCGTAATACTTCGGCTACGCTCAGTACAAGTTCGTAATTCGTAATTACCGTTGCGTAAGGGTTTTAGACATTTCAAATGGTCTGTTTATTTTCGCCGAACTGTACTAGCATAAAGTGTAAAGATGTGTATACTAATAATGATTAGAGAATAATAGCTCAGAAAATAACGAGAATCTTATTTGCGTTACTCAGCCACTGAAAGAGAAAAAGGATTTATCAAAATGGATTCTTTCGGTATCTACACCCTTGCTAATGATGTAGTATTTGACCAACTAGTCGCGTTACTAAACAGTATTGAGGTGAATGTTAGCGCAGATATTCCTATTTGTATAATTCCATATAATGAGCAACTAGATTTAGTTAGGAAAGAAATTAATAATCGAAAAAATGTAATTTTATTTGATAATTGGGACGTAATTCAACGCTGGGAAGAATTTGCTCATCAGGTTTGGGCTGCACATCCAAGGGAAAAAGAGACAAAATTATCACGTCCTAGTTGGTACAAAAGTCATTTACAAAGAAAATTTGTTGCCTTTGAGGGTATTTTTGATAAATTCGTATTTTATGACGGTGATAGTTTGGCAATGAAGCCACTTAATAATGTAATTGACAAACTAGAAACATCCGATTTTATTTTTGATGATTGGGAACACCTTAAGGATAGAGCTGTTGCAGCGTTAGATATTTCAGTTATAGAAAAAACTGGACTGTATACAGAAGCAGATATACGTCCTAAACTCCATTGTTCTAGTTTTTTTGGTTCCAAACGAGGATTGTTTACTGTTAAAGAAATTGAAATAATGAAGGAGCGATTAATTACCCAAAAAGAAGTTGAATGGATTAATGGTCATGGATGGTGGGATGATTCTTTTTTGTTTAATTATATGACCTTGCGCTGCGATCGCCCACTTTTTAACTTTACACTTAGCCCCAATGGTGAAGATAGAACAGGCAACTGCGCCAATGCAGATCCCTTTGTCAATATTAATAATGTTCTTTACAATCAAGATGGGTTAAAACCAATTCATCGCATCCATTATATGAGCTATTCTTCTCGTGATTTTGCCCAGTTATGTCAAGGACAAGATGTTAATATCTGTTATGCAAATGAGTTTTTACACTATCGCTTTCTCAAACAGCCAGAACAAAGACCAAAACAGCTTAAACCAGTGAGTATCATTACCAAAACTAATAATTTTTTTAACAAAACAATCAATAAGATTCAAAGAACTATCCGCTAAACAGAATCTTACTGACGATATATTAAATTCGCAATTGATAGAAACTTTCTATTTTCTATATTTTCCAGTTATTAGTATAAAATATGCCTAAAATTACTGTTTGCGTTTCTACTTTTAATCGTGTTAATCTTCTTCCTTATGCCATTGACAGTGTACTCAATCAATCTGAGCAAGACTTTGAGCTAATTGTTTGTGATGACGGTTCTAGCGATGGTACACCGGAATTGATGTCACAGTATACAGACCAACGGATTAAATATATTCGTCATCTACAAAACATTGGTAAAAGTAATAATATGCGCTCTGGGTTTGATGCCGCCAGTGGTGAATATTTTATTAAATTTGATGATGATGACCGGCTAACACCCGATTTTCTCGCAAGTACCGCAGCTATTCTTGCTCAAGACTCTAGCATTGATTTTGTTGGTACAGACCATTGGATAATTGATATTAACAATGTCCGGGATGAAGCAAAAACTCAAGAAAATACTCATCGCTGGGGTAGGAAGAATTTACCAGCAGGTGTTGTAGATAATTTGTTGGAAGTTGTATTTATTCACCAAAGCTTTCAAGTTGGCGCAACATTATTTCGCCGTAAAACCTTACAAGAGTTAGGATTTATGCAGCCCAATATGCAAAACTGTGAAGATAATGATTTATTTGTGCGTCTAGCTTTGGCTGGAAAAAAGGGTTATTATTTACCAAAATTATTGATGGAATATCGCTCTCATGCAGAACAGCAAGGTATCAATCGAGCGATTCCTTATTTATTTGATAAAATGCAGTATTTAGAAAGTTATAAGTTTGAGTCTGAGAAACTAGAGAAAGTCAGGGAAAACCGTTTAACTGAAACGCAACTATTATTAGGTTTGCGTTTAATTGAAAAGGGTGAAACGCAAAAAGGCAGAGAGCTAGTTTTAGCGGGACAGTCTTTTTCGACTGCTAAAGCTTGGACTGGTTTAGGTTTATCGTTGTTACCAGTTGGCTGGCGAGGTAAGGCATTTAATGCACTGCGACAGGTGCGGGGTTAGAAAATGGGAATGCGTTGGCGCAGTTCGCCGCAGGCATCCGTTTTTTCTATCAAGTACCTGGTGAAAAGGTCTCACACGGGGATGCGGACGCGCAAAGAAAATTGCGCGAAGGATACATTATGTTAATACACACTATTAATTTTCAGCGTCAGCTTTTTTCAGTGCTGTTATTAGTTGACTTTTATTCATGTTGGAACGTCCTTTGATATTCTTTTCTGAAGCAATTACTTTAAGTTGCGAAGATGACATTTTTTCATAATCTTTTGTTTGAGTAAAAACTGGGTTAATTGCTGGATAACTCTGTCCTTTTTGCTTGCTATAGATTTCTTCAATAGCTCCTTTTATTGATTCAACAATTTGAGCTAATTTCTGATCAATAGTAACTGTTTGTTTGCTTTGATTTTCCTCGGTTTTTTTAACAGATGTAGCCACTTGCTCAATTTTTCTATTAAGCATTTCTATTTGTGAAAATAATTTATTAACTTGTTTAAGTATGGTTTCAGTTGATTCTGTCTCTTTAGAAGCAGGTGGTAATATAACAGGAGCGGAATCTGAAACCCCAAGCAATTGCTGCATTTCTTCTTTAGCAGCAGCAGCTTGCTCATCAGTCATATCAAATACCCAAACCCATAGCTTTTCGATGTCAAGTTCTTTAGCAACAAGACACCAATCAGCACCATAAATGACTTCGTACTCTTCTTCCTCACTGTATGCCTCAGTACGACGCACAATTAGAGGAATTAAGTTAGTACCTTGTTGAGTAAGGCTGTTCCTTAAGTATTCGCGTTTTTCAGAAGGAACTTCTAAAACTTCAGACTCTGGTACAGCAATTTGAAAAGTGTAAACTTGTCCGTGAGAGATTGATTTGATACGTAAATATTCAACAATCCGATCGCGACGTTCTGCGCTATTCATTTTCCTACTCCTTTTTATTGGTTACAGAAATCAATTGTTTAGCTAGTTTTATATAGCAGTGAAAAGCATCCTGTGCAGCTTCTTTATCTTTAGAATTTAATTCTTTATCAAATTCTGCGAAACAAATTGGATACCCCTTATTAGGTGTAGTTGAAACTATGCTCAAGCTTGGAATCCATGTTTCTTGAGGGAATAACTCTATATTTTGACTTTCAGGATTCTTGGATAGAATATCAAAAATCTGCTGAGTCATAGCTAAAGCAACCTTATTTGCCGCTCTATTGTACATACTGACTGCTATTCCCAAAATTGGCAGTGGTTCATCTTTGGATTCATCAAGTGCAATGGCTCTTGAAATTACGTACTCTAATGCCCGGATGGGATAAGGAGCTAACTGGGTAGGAATTAATACTCCAGAAGAGGCCATTAGTGAAATAGTATTAGCTTTACCAAATGATGGCGGTGGATCAATTAAGATATAATCATATTGATTACGATATTTATTAAGCTTCTTGGCTAGTACGCGATCAATATCCGGTGTATTAATTAGCGTAGCTTCCATATAACTCAAACGAATGTGAGATGGAACAATATCTAGTTCAACATCATCCCAATTCTTATGAATAATCGTTTCTTCTAAGCTAGTTCTTGGTTCAGTTAGTAGATGGGTAATATCTTTTTTACCTTGCTTTTCAACATCATCTAAAGGATCTATTCCTAATCCCATTGTTAGATTAGCTTGAGCGTCAATATCAATCAGCAGCACTCGCTTACCTAGCTTGTTGAGAGCAGCCGCAAGGTTGATAGTCGTTGTAGTTTTACCTACTCCTCCTTTGTTATTAAATACAGTAATAATCATTGATTTGCGTTCCTCCTTAGTTTCTGAAACTAAATTTTTTTCTTCACTGGTTTGCTGTGTTTGAATGGGAGAAGTCTTGCTTTTGTTGAATAAGCCCAACATATCTTCTTGTTGCACCTCTTTTGAGATTAAATTTAAAAATTGTAACCGAATATTTTGTTGGTTTTTATACAGTGTAGAAGTAAAATTTAAATAAGTTTTTTTGGATAAAATTTTGTAGAATGACCTATATTTATGAATAAGTGTGGCTTGAGAATACTCTACAATAGTTGTAATTTTTTTATCATAGTTATAAAGTATACGAAAGTCATAGCCATTGGTTAACAGACCGATAACAGATCCAGTGTGGCGCATGTAATTATTAATTTGCCAAATGCTGTGGGCAATGTTTTTACTGGGTGCTTTAACTTCAATAATTAAATAGGCAGGTTTTATTAAAGCGGAGTCTGGTTGACCCACTAGGAAGTCAAGTTTAGATTGGAGAATTACCACTTGAGACTGCCAATCAGTATTGCTGTAACCAAGGATGTGCAAGAGGGGTACTACTACCTTTTGCTCTACATCGGATTCGTTACTATTTGGAGCGATCGCTTGAAAAATGTTTTGCAGGGTCGAGCCATAGTCAGCAATCATACTAGCACCGAGAGGCATCCAACTTTACAATTGTATCTGCTAATTTATTCGTTGTAAAAATTTTTGCCTATGTTGCTAGTAAAATCTAAGAATGGCTAGAATCAAAGTGTTTACCTATTTGCGCTAAAGGTTTTGGCTACTGTATCTTGTCCCCACTGCCATCAACTCGTTGATAGTCAAGCTATTAGTTGTCCCTATTGCCGGACTACACTCAAAGCTTACGGTCATCCCGGTATTCCATTGCACCGCGCCACTGGGGACGGGTATCTGTGCGACACCTGCACCTATCACGCTGATGATACTTGCAATTTTCCCCAGCGTCCCTACGCCAAAGACTGTACCCTCTACCAAAATATTGAAGAGACAAAGTTAGAGTTGGAACAGCAGCGTTACACTAACAGTTTTGCAATAACTGTGAAAAGTTGGGTAAAACGCAATCAGGCTTTGCTGTTGCTATTGAGTTTATTATTGGTCTGTTTGTTCTTCAGTCTAGTAACTTAGATGAGTTTAAAAAAATTCCCCGTTATCTGGGGGATTAGTCAGCAGCAAAAAGATTGTGCGCCGATAAATAAAACTTAATCTTGCTTTTTTGGAAATTTTGGCGATCTTTGGGGATCTATTTCGGATTCGTCCATGTTATTTTGAGAAGCCGCTTAAAGCTTGCTAAAGGAGCATTATGAGACTAACGGAATGGATTTTAGAGGAATAATTGCCAGGATAAAATAATGTTGACAGTAAAAACTATAAAAGCCGAATTTGACAACGCAGAATCTTATGGATACGTTTATGGCTATATAGTACGCAAAGATACATTTCCTGTTTATGTCACTCTTGGCAAAGAACAAGAGTATATTTCATCGCCATTGGACGACAAAAATACTGACTTTAGAACTTTTGCAAGCTGCACTGTTTACATTGCCGAAATAGATGAAGAACTTGATAGGGAAAACTATATAGAAATAATTCAACAAATTAAAGTAAGGATATTCTGCTGAAGAATTAACTTTAGCTTGTAAGTAACTTACAAGCTCTATTAAAGAATTAACTTCTCCGCTTTCCCATGTTAGGAATCTTCTGGACTGCTATTTGGCTGCGGTTGTCCTCTATAAACTGTTTCAAGTCGTCTAGCCTTACTTGAACTGCCTGACCATTTTTAAGTTGAACAGTACCCTCAATATCATCAGCCTCTGTTGAGCTTACGCTACTGTTCTGCAATCTTTGTTGAGTTGCAGATACCTTATTTTTACCCCGCAGCAAACCCCAGAAATTTCTCAATCTATAAGATAGGGTCATTTTAGTCACACAAAGTCACTTTTTTAGAAAAGGGCTGATTCACCTATATTACCTTTAACAATTTTTTATCACATAATTCCTCTATCTTATGACAACTTTCATACTTTTTATCGTAACTTTTTTAAAAAAGCATCAAAACGAGATATGCCCAATGCCCAATCCTTCAAACTGTGGTGATTTTGGATGCTTCAGTAATAGCTTCAACTTGTATTGGTGGCGCTTTTTCCTCAAAGGCGGCTAAGTCGAACCAAAAAGTGGTGCCAATCCCGACTTCACTCACTAGATGGACTTTACTACGATGTCTGTCGATGATATTTCTGACAATTGATAATCCTAAACCAGTGCCTTCTAGGGTGTGAACTCGGTTTTCTACGCGAAAGAAGCGTTCAAAAATTGAGTGCTGATCTTCTGTGGCGATGCCAATTCCAGTATCGGAGATTTCAATCCGCACTGGGGCAGATTGGGTGTGATTGGGCTTGAAATCTAGTTGGTGAGCGCGGATTGCTACTTTACCACCGGCTTTGGTGAATTTGAGGGCATTACCAATCAAGTTGCCAAACACTTGTACTAACAGATCGTAATTACCCATTACCAGGGGCAAATTAACAGCAACTTCCTGAAGAAGTTCAACACCTTTATCTTTCGCATTGAGTTGGTAAGTACGCAATGTTTGCTCGATCGCTTGGGCTAAATCTACTCCATCGAAGTTATACCGACGACCAGATTCGAGTTTTGATAAATCTAAAACATCGTTAACTAGCCGGGTTAGACGATCTGTTTCATTGTTAACTGTTTGCAAGAACTCTTGCCGTTCTTCTAATCCTAAGTCTTCGCCGTAGTCATGCAGGGTTTCAATATAGGTTTTGATGTTAAATAAAGGGGTTCGGAGTTCGTGAGAAACGTTGCTGATAAATTGGCTTTTTGCATCGTTTAATTCGACCTCACGGGTTATATCTTGGACGGTAATTGCAATGCCTTTGATGCTTTCTCTTTGCACGTTGAGTACTGTCGTCAAGAGAATGCGGATCGTCCGAGGGGTGGGTTGGTTAAGAAAAATGCGGAATTCGGCGCTTTCGCATTCACCTGCTGCCATTTCGTACAATGGGGCAGTAATTTCCATTTGGACTGCTGGCGGTAAGTTATGCAACACATTGCAGCCGACTACATCAGCTGTTTCCCAGCCAAATATTCGCCGCGCTGTGGGGTTGACTAATATTACCTGCATGTTGTTATCAATTAACACAGCACCATCTGCGATCGTGGAAACTAGGGTTTCTAGCTTGGCTTTTTCTGCGGTCAGTTCTTCAATATTCTGTTCTTCATAGCGCTCTAATCGCTCTGCCATCTCATTAAAGCTTAAAATTAACTCCCCTAGTTCGCCCCCTAAAGGTAAATCAATGCGCTGCTTGAAATTCCCGGTAGCAATTTCTTTTACCCCCACCAGCAGTTCTTTTATTGGTTTAGTGATGGTCAAGGCGTTAATGACTCCTGCCAAAATCACCATTACCCAAATCGTGATAAAAACGGCAATGGTGACATCGCGGGTAAAATTGGTGGAGATGACAGCAGTTTGATTGGGGTTGATACCGATCGCTAATACACCTAAATATTTCTTATTAACGATCAGAGGAATAAATACATCGGTAACAACTCCATCTGGGGTCATGTGTTGCCGCACCATCGGCTTTTCACCATCACCAGGGTAATCTTCTGGCAGTTGGATTCGCCGTTTAATGGTGAGGGAGTTTTCTACCTCGGCTTCCCAAAAAGGTATGCCAAAAAAGATTTCCCCGCTTTCATCAGCGTAGAGCATATAACGCACGCTAGAGGTGCTGCTGTAGAAGCGTTGGGAAAATTTGGCAACCTCTGTGAGATTATTGTCAGCCACGAGGGGGGCAACATTGGCAGCAAGTAGCAGCCCCAAGTCACGCCCGAACCGGGTGTCATTCATCCGCGCGTCCTGCTGAATGGTGTTCACAGCCCAGAAGGTCAAACCACTCATCACCAAGGAAACCACCAATGTAGCCACAGCCAGCAGCTTAGTCTGGAGGGTGAACTCCGACCACCAACTTGCGATCGCATGTCGAATTGTTTTTAACAGAGTTAGCATCTTAAATAAAGTTGTTAGTAGTCTTTGTTATAAAGCTCAACAACTAAAAAATTAACAGTTAATTTGACAAACATGTTAGGGGAACGGGAATAGGGGAGTGTCAGAGGGTATCCCTGTTAAGGTTGTCTTAACGAATTTACCTCATTTGGGCGATCTTGAAAAAGAGGCAGGGGGGCAGGGAGCAGGGAGCAGGGGAGCGGGGAGCAGAGGGAGTAAAGAGAAAATTTTAGTAATTTTTTTACCGAAATAGCCATGAATACACTTATTTCTTTCTCTTCCCATGCCTCACCTGCTCCTTTTCTCCCTGCTCCCTGCCTCTTGTTGATATCCAATTGAGGATTAAGGCGTTAAACCTCATCTTTTTAATATTGGTTACGCACAGATGAGTAGTCTAACAAAAATCCTACCTGTTGGGATTTTGAGCAGGTTGCCCCAATACGGTTCGGTTAAGGTTTTTTGATGAAAATTCTAGATCGCAAAGACGCGATAAATCGCCGTCAACACGAAAGACTGAATTATTGTAGAGACGGCGATTCATCGCGTCTCTTGTCTTAACCGAACAGTATTGCGGGTTGCCCGACTGAGGTTAGCGGCGGCAGTACCGCAAAGCGGAATTAAAAATTAAAAACGAATACAGTGTAAGCGTTTTGTTGATTTGTAATGGGCGTGTTTATTTACGCTGTGCTTTACCTTAAACAGCAAGAAGGCTCACACTGTACCTGTACGGCTGTCAGTGTTGA
>NZ_JABXKH010000009.1 GCF_017115105.1 Nostoc sp. NMS2 | reverse complement strand
TTTACGGACTATAGCCTAGCCACATAAAGCCTTTGATCGTTTTCGGAGATGTCTATTTGCATCAAGTGCTGATTTAGATAACTCTGCGCCGAGATATACAAACTTTCCCAAATCTCCTGGTTCCGACTGATTTTTGTACCGATTGTATTCCCTGCTGTTTTCTCCGACACCAAGTATTTGCGGAAATAGTTATTCCACAGGTGTTGGAGGAAATCTTCGGCGAATTCGTCAAACGGCAGAATCCATTTATAGTCTTTATCTAGAAATACCCGATAGGACGCAATTATCGGTAGTGCCAAGTCGGTTGGCGCACCAAACCCGAAAGAATACTTGCTGTCAGGCAACAACGTCGTTTTACGTATATCAATTGATGCTAAATCGTTAGCACCCTTTCTTCTGGGGTTGCTGATATGTTCTTGGATTATTTCGTACAACCTTTGCTCTATCCACAGAGCATGAGTTAGCAGAGGCAAAAGTGCAGTTAACCTTTCCCTTTCTGCATCTGTGATGTTACTTGGAAGACTCATCCCTGCTGGGTGTTTGGTTCGTTTATTGCCGTCAGGATTGTATTTATTTCTGTCGAGGCAGTAAAGAAGCTTGAGCAAATGGGTGACATTGATCAATGAAACGCTTACGATGTATTAATTTTGAATTTTGAATTCCGCCTTGTGGTACTAGGGTGCAAGGTCTGGGGTGTAATACCTGGAGGAGCTACTTAAAAACTGGACAATCTGGAATCATATTTGGGCAGCAACAGCTGTTTTAGCAGTTGTATCACTTACCATTGCGCTCTGTTATCAAGACGTAGAATCGTAATATTGTGTATCAGGTGTAAAGTCAGACAGATGTCCAAAATCAAGTGAAATTATGCTTAAAATCACAATCGTAATAAATTTAAATTTCGTAATTTTAAGAAAATGAAATTGTACTATCTTCATAATCTTCAAAATGCCAAATCCAGAATTTAAATTCTTTGTCAATCTCATCTACTACTTTATACTGCGCAGCATTTTTCATAGTAAACTTAGTGATTAATGCGGAATATTTCCCTTCTTTTTTTACTTGTATTTTGATACTTTGCTGATTGTTTGTTAGGCTTGATGCCGCCATCTTAACGCTATCTAAATGTTCTGTGACAGGTGGGCTTGAAAGTAATATTTTATATTCGACATCCATAAGTTATAATTATTATAGTTTACTTAATCTAAGTACAATGCTGAACTTTAAAATGCCTCTTCTGGTGTTCCATAAAAAGTTCCATTATTAAATAAGCTAGGTTCGTATTTTTCATTACTATAGGTGTAAAAAGCCTTTGTCCATTTCTCTTCATTCCCTTTGTACCGCAATCGACACAGATGAATCAGTGTATTTTTGGCTCTCTCTATATATTCAGAGCGTGTTATTTTAAACTTGGCAAAATCACCACCGGATATTCTGACCCCTGGCTTTTATGAATAGTTACGCTCCACGCTAGCGCAATTTCATTAAGGTCAGCGTAATCGTAAACCACAGTCCGCTCACCATATTGCACTGTAACTTCCTGCTCGACAGTATCAATGGTGAGGATAATTCCCAAGTCGCCGTTGAAGACTTCGCGGTTGTAGTCGTTGGTCAACTGGATAATGCGTAGACGCTCTTAGCGGCTTGTCGCAGACATCGCCCTCGCGTAACAAATTCCCACCTCTGTTAATCTCCACCTTGCTGGGGCTGGGTGGATTAATCAACTGCTGCAATACTGTGTTCAGGTTACGAGTCCCGATTACTCCCCGTGTCATCGGGCAAAGCACTTGGACATCAGTGGCAGGATTAAAACCTAAGCCGGGGAGCAAGTCTGTAATCAACTCGCAGATTGCCTGTACACCATGTTCGGGCTGATGTCCGCCGCCATGCCAAATACAGTCAGACACAGGATTGTCGGAGATTGGCTCAATTGTGGGATAAATTCCTCGATTAATCTGATGAGCAGCAGTGATAATTGCACTTGTTTGAGCTTGGCGGAATACCTGAGTTAACCGCACTACTGGCACACGACCAGAATTAATCAAATCAGCGAGTATTTGACCTGGCCCCACAGATGGTAACTGGTCAATGTCACCCACCAACAACAGTAAAGCGCCAGCCAATACTGCTTTAACCAAGGAGTAAGCCAGAAATAAATCAAGCATCGAAGCTTCATCAGCGATAATTGCCGTGTGGGGTAAAGGATTTTCGCTATCGCGCTTGAAACCCCTTGAGCGGGGGTCAAATTCTAACAAGCGATGTATGGTTTTGGCTTCCAGCCCAGTCATTTCACTTAAGCGTTGAGCAGCCCGTCCAGTGGGTGCAGCCAACGCAATAGATTTACCCATTGCTTTCCACAGGCTGACAATGGTGTGAGTTGTGAAAGTCTTTCCAACCCCAGGGCCACCAGTGAGGATCATGATTTTGGAGTAGGCTGCTGTTTCTACAGCTTGGCGTTGCTGTTCTGAAAGCTGAATTTTACGGCTGGCTGTAAAGCGGTCAATCCAATCACGCACACGCTCAATGTCAGTGCCAACAGGATTTTCCAAACGTTGGCGTATCAGTTGAGCTAAATTCTGTTCAGTATGAAAGTAAGTCGGTTTGTAGCAAAGTAGGGTTTTATCCTCATCCCACTCTCTAATCAGTTCATCTGTTAGAGCCATGTCTTTGATGATTTGTGCAATTGCTTCTTCTGTGGGCTGATGAGATTCGGTAGTCAGCAGTTTGATTACCGACTCAATCAGTTCGCTTTGTGGCAGGTAACAGTGACCATCTTCGGCGACAACACTTAGACAGTGGACAATCCCCGCACGATAACGAAATTCTGAGTCCGGTGCAATTCCTATATTTCTCGCAATCTTGTCAGCAGTCAGAAAACCGATCCCATAGATATCGGCTGCTAGCTGGTAGGGGTTTTTGGTAACAGTGGCGATCGCCTCATCCTTATATTGCTTGTAAATCTTCACAGCATAAGTGGTAGAAACGCCATGCCCCTGGAGAAACACCATCACTTCTTTGATAGCTTTCTGAGTTTCCCAGGCGTTTTTGATAAGAGTGATCCGCTTTTTTGCAATACCCTGGACTTCAATCAGTCGTTCAATCTGGTCTTCGATGATGTCGAGGGTTTCTAGCCCAAAGTGGGCAACAATCCGTCTTGCTGTGACTGGCCCAACACCTTTAATCAGCCCACTACCAAGGTATTTCTCAATCCCAGTGAGAGTGGCTGGTTTGGTTTCTCGATAATTAACTACCTGGAACTGTTGTCCAAATTGTGGATGATCCCGCCAGAAACCAGTTAGCTGTAGAGTTTGACCTGGCTGAATATTGGCAAAGCTGCCGACAATTGTTGTGAGTTCGTTGCTACGTGGGCGAGTCAACCTTGCCACGGTGTAACCTGACTCAGCAGAGTAAAAAGTTAGGCGTTCTACGACTCCGGTGATTGTTTCGTGTTGAGGAAAGGCGCTTACTTGTTGAGGGGAAAGATTAGGAGGAGTGGACATTGCTTATGATCAGATGCCGCACATTATTATAATACTGGGCGTGTAGCTATTGTAGTACATAAATACTAAATTCAATATTAGTATCATCGAAAACTCACCCTAGTTCAAGCTTAAAAGCCGGGGCAGTGGGGCTGGCACCAGATAAACCATTGCTTGGAGACTGAAAAAGTTAGCAATAGTAATAAAAAGGGCAAAATCATAGTTGAAATGTTAAAGTTCGGTCTATTGAATGTAAGTTTCTTTTGCCAGTATGTGACTGATACCGATATTGTTAAGTTGATGTCTTTATTATTTCTGTTCAGTTAATGAGCAAAGTCATTGCAGTTTTTAATCAGTCGGGTGGTGTCAGCAAAACTACTCTGACAATGAATTTAGGCTACCATTTGGCTCAAAGTCAGCAAAGCGTTTTATTAGTGGATATGGATCCCCAGGCTTCATTAACTACTTTTATGGGATTAGAGCCATCTGAACTAGGTAAGACAGTTTATGAAGCTATTCTGGGAGAAGAACCATTACCAATTCATCAGAATATACATGGTATGGATATGGCCCCTGCGAACATCAACTTAAGTGGCGCAGAATTAGAACTTGTTGTCGCAGATATGCGAGATATTCGACTAAAGGAGGCTCTTGAACCAGTTATCGCACAATACCAATTCATTTTAATTGATTGTCCACCAAGTCTCGGTATTCTTAGCTATATTAGCTTGGTGGCAGCCACACACGTACTCATTCCTATTCAAACTGAATATAAAGCTCTAAAAGGAACAGAACTATTGTTAACAACGATTGCGCGTGTCCGTTCTCGGGCAAATCGAAAATTACAGATTGCTGGAGTAGTTCCAACCATGTACGATAACCGAACTGGACAAGGCTCCCAAAGCTTACAGTCAATTACTAATTCTCTATCTAAGATTGGTACCATTTATCCAGCTATTCCTCGATCCGTAGCTTTTGCTGATGCAGCCCAAGAGCATATACCGTTAGCACTTTACAATTCTAAGCATCCATCTGTCACTATTCTCAAACAGATTGCTCAAAGTTTGGAGACGTTGCCATGAGTCTGAAGAAGCGTGTTAGTCAACCTTATGAAATTAAAGGAGTCGATGCTTTATTTGGAGTTGAAGAAGCAGTAGACAATAGTAGCGCTGCTTTCCTTATCCCAATAGAACAAATAGTTTTACCACATCAACAACCTCGTCGCTACTTTGCTCCTCAAGCCATGCATGAGTTAGTAGAGTCAATTAAACAGCATGGAATTCTTCAGCCCCTTCTCGTCCGTCCTCAAAAGGATGGGAAATATGAACTAGTTGCAGGAGAACGTCGTTTCAAAGGTGCTAAAACTGCTCAATTAGAGTTTGTACCTGCTGTTATTAGGGAAATGACAGATGTTGAAGCACTTGAACTAGCACTCTCGGAAAATCTCCAAAGAGAGGACTTAAACCCAATTGAGGAAACAGAGAGTATTGTTGCTCTCTTAGGATTAAAACTTAATCAAAGTACAGAATCAGTAGTTGCTTTACTTCAATCAGCAGCTCATCCAGAACGAGAGGCTGTGGATAACGTTATCCACAGCCAAGAATGGCAGTCTCTACTTGAGGTATTTAACACAATCGGAAAGTTTTCCCCCGAAAGTTTTAGAACCAATCGTCTCCCATTACTAAAACTTCCTATAGATGTTATGGAAGCTCTCCGGTCAGGAGTAATCGAGTATACTAAAGCGAAAGTGATTGCGCGGATTAAGGATGAAGCCTTACGTAAATCATTACTATCTGATGCAATTAAAAGTAATTTATCTTTAAGTCAAATTAAAGAGCGTCTTGCTGAAATTCAAGCAAACACGCCTGCAAATACAGATAAAAAATCATCTTCTCTAAAAAAGAAGATAGATGAAGCCTACAGTAAAGTAAAAAAATCAAAGGTTTGGGATAATCCCAATCAGCACAAGCGATTACAAAAAATATTAGTAGAACTTGAAGCTTTATTAGTTGAAAGCAGCGATGATAACTGAAACAACATTTATCAACAGCGATTCCTTCTCCTTGGACATAAACAGTTTTCAACTGGCCAAATAATCTTTAATTTTGTCTTGCTCACGTCGTAAAGCTTTGATACCTTGTCCATGAGCAGAGCGTACCTTGGAATGACTGAGATTAAGTTTTTGTGCAACCTGTTTTGCAGTCAACTTGTCCTCGCCCGACAACCCAAACTGTAACATTAAAACTTGCCGTTGATTTGGTTTCAAGGTAGCTAATAAATCCTGTAAATCTGACCGGAGACATTCTAGAGCAACCTTGAACAGATAATTTTCACAAATCAAAGTGTATTACCTTTGTCTTTATGTCAAACATTCACACGTTACAAAAAATTTTTCCTGCGGGTTTCGATATGGCGGAAAAATCGGGGATGCCTCCAAAATCCGATTTTGTCTGGAGATGGGGCATACCAGGTACAGCCGTGACATCGATATCAAAGATATATACAGTGCTTGTTTAAAAGATTGGTATGAAAAATACTTAAAGAAAGTGGTGAATCTGACACTTGATGCCAAGCACCAGGGGGATGAAATCTGGGCGATAGGTGGAGGCTGCCTGTTACCAGGATTTAAAAAGTTGTTAGAGAAAAACGGGTTCAAAATCCTGGACAATCCAGTGGAAGCTAATGTCTTTGGGCTTTTAGAAATGGCAAAAACTATTTTCAGCAAGAATCCAACAACTACATCTGGTTGGTTATAACAATGGCAGATAAAAAAGACTTAGCACCGGAAAAAGTTCGCCTCAAAGATAATTACCGAGAGCGCATATTTGCAGAATCGCAAAAACTAGATAAAAGTTACCTGGACACACTTTACTTTATCGTTGATTGCTATTTTGTTTTCATCAAGGCTGGATTACCTGCACAACTTTTAGCTGACACACCGATTAATACTGAAGATAACCAACTCACGTCTTGGACTCCAACTCCATTTGCAGAGGAGAAAGAAGAAGATTCTTCAGGGGAAACATTCAGCCTTGATTTTGATTTGTAACTGTCAAAGGAAGTTCTCATCGGGGTGTTTTCTTAATACTTTCTTTAGATTCCCACACTCCCTTTCAATACTTCTCGCTTTATGCATTTTTAACTCGGAATCGGGTTTGGGTTAAAGGTTTTTTCTTTCCCTTTTCCCCAAAAACCAAGAAGTATTGCACCCCTCTTTAGTCTTTAGTCTTTAGTCTAGGTAAATCCAAATTCACACTGAAAATAGCAGTCAGTAAAGCAATCAGGGCGTATGTGCAGAGGAAAGGAGTACATCGCTGCAAGGGGTGACAATCGTTGCTTAAAGCAATCCACACCCTTACCATTGGCTCAACAGCACTACTACACTAGTAGTCTGCCAACCCAAAAATGCGCTTTTTCAGACTGGGGAAAGGGTACTGGGTTTGGGATTTAAACCCTTTCCCCTTAAAAGAGCCAAGTTCCGTTGGCGTACTACTAGGTGTTAATTTTGTAATTGCAGTAGTAGACAAAAACTTGCCGTGATTGGGATGTTTTTTCATTCACGTAACAAAGCCGCATCTGATACTGTAGTCTGTATTTAGAAGTAGAGCAATCAATGTAGACGAAACCTTACCCTGCTTAAAGGCGACACCGAACAGCCCACCGCAGGCATGGCTTGACTGGAGAACGTCTTCATTAATACCGTACTCTTTCTCAATCAAACTCAACAGCTTCTCCTCCACAGCCGTCAAATACGGCCGCTTCAGTTCCCCCAGATGCACTCAGCACAGTACTTGGGGCATCTTCCAAGTTCTCGTTTTCCCGTAACCTATTGATTGATGCGACACCGAATAGTCCGCCGTAGGCATCGCTAATCTCCTGAACCTGCTGACATTCCTGGGGTAGGTAGTTACTTCAGGTGTTGCAACCCAATGCTGTACTCCCCATCCCACATACAAGCATTACATCAATCCAATCCCAAATTTCTCATCGCTTTCCACAAATTAGGTCGTCGCTTATGCTGGACTTTCCATTGGGACAACAAACTATCATAATTCTGCGGTGCTAACTCCTTCAAGGCAGACATCCATTGTGCATTTTTCGTATAATCCGAGCTTTGAGACGAGTCCGGTCTGGGTACAAAGTTGTGTAAATTTGCTTGCCAATAAGCCATCACTTTTTCCCACAAATCAGGGGGTGCATATTCTTGGAGATATGTTTTCCTCGAAATGTCATCCCGTGTCGATAGTTGGTTTGGTAGAATCACAACCTCATAAAACTTAGGGTAGGGGGATTTTCCCTGATACTTTATCTCGATCAAATCTTTTGTTAACAAACGTAAAACACTATATTCCCCACCCAGTTGTCCCTGTTCTCCAGGTAAATTCTCCAACCACTCGATAATTTGTCGCCTAAACCAAGTATGTCCTTTTTCCTCAGTTGTAATACTATCGAGCAACCAATGCAACCACCAAGTATCTACGGCTTTTTGATTTGTATAAAAATATGAATATCTGTATGGTGTACCACGTTTAATTATTGATTCACGCCAAGATGTAAACAAGGCTTTGTGAGTATCTTTATTAACTGGTATCTCAGCAAAAGCTTTGAACATACTCGACCAGTCGTAACAACATTCAAAAGTAATATGCTGAATTGACAAAGCATTCACTCGTTCGATTTCTCCCAATTCTCGAACAGCTTGCTGATAATAGCGAAGTAAAGTTTTTTCCTTTTCCCAATTCCCAGGAGCGTAAGAAAATCCACCCACAGCAACAAATAGCAGCGAGTTTTCCGGTGTCCAGGGATTCAAGTCAGGTTTGTTTTTTAATAACGCATCCAAAGTCTCTTGAATCACTGTAAGACTTTCTCTATATTTCTGTTTAACCAACAAATCCTCAATTACAGGTAAACCATTTTGCCATTCCTGGGAAATAGTCGCCCGGAGATTGTTCAAATATATCTCTGGGGTTGCAAATTGACGTAGCACTTCCATGTAAAACAGATGCCAATAAGAAAAAGTATTCTCTAGGTCATATTTCCACAGGGAACTATCTCGTTCGGCAGTCATCCCAGCTAAAACTAATTTCTTTTGCTCGTCGGGTAAATCTAAAAAGAAATCGATAACAGCATCATCATCTAAACTAATGTGGAAAACTTTTTCTTCCCATTCTCTTATTTGTTTAGCCAATTTGAAAGCATCTTGCCCTTGTTTTTGTATTCTCAACCATTCCCATTCCAACAAGCAATGGGTTATGGTTGGTTGCAAATTAATCCCATCACGAATTTCCATCCAGTCGGCTATCCCGTCGGAGATTTCGCTTTCTGCTTCTAATAGATTGGCGGCAAAGCCATGATCGTAACTAAAACTATTTGTAAAAGCCGTTTCCAGCAGTGGTTTCATCTTTTGTGCAACTGCTTCTAAATCTTCAACCAAAGCACAATCATCAAAATAGGGTTCTTCCCAGCTTTCCTCTTGGACTATATATTTCCCCTCTGACTGCGACGCTTCGGTAATAATTTCATTCCATTCTCGCCATAACTCCGACCACGTTTGAGCTAATTTCGCTAAAGAAGTTGCTTGTCTTTTGGTTGTTTTTGCTTGTTCACCTGTTTGCAATGGAGCGATTATTTGAATCAAAGTTGTGTGGGTATCTGCTTCAAGTTGAGCAAAAGCCGTTTGGCGCTGTTCATCAGATAAAATAGCAAATAAACTATCGAGTAGTTGGGAAATTTCCGCTTCGGTAAGTCCTTCCAGAATACGCGAACCAAGAGAACTTTGTACTTTGACGTTATCCCTATAAAAAATTTGATTCTTTTTTGGCATCTTGGTAAGCCCTCTTTTGTAGTAACTGTTATAGGTTAAATTCAATTATCCTGATATTAGGCAAGTAGTGTAAATTTAATCATGACCATAAGCATAGCCATCGCAGAAAAAATTACTACCCTTCGCCAAGTCGAGGAAAAACTGGGGTTAAGACTAAGTGGTGATAGTCAATTTTTTACCGAATGGATGGCAGATTTACCAGCATTAAGTGAAGCAGAGCAGACAAGATTAGAACAAGTTCGACAAAACTATCTCTACCAAATCTCAGATGGAAGTCTTTTAGAAGAAACTGTCAAAATGGTCGTGCTATCACCATTACTTGAACTTGCAGGCTTCTATCAAGCACCTTACAGATTTAAAACCGAGGTATCCGTTGATATTGTTGCACAAGGAGATAATGATGAGATTTTACGGGGCAGAATTGATGTTTTAGTTCTGCAAGGTAAATTATGGATTGTCCTAATTGAGTCAAAAAAGACGACTTTTGATTTAGAATTAGCGATTCCCCAGACATTAGCTTACATGGCGATTCATCCCAACCCAGAACAACCTTTGTATGGCATGATTGCCAATGGTAGCAGCTATTTATTTGTCAAAACCTTGGGTAAACAATATGGTATTTCCGATCTCTTTGCAACCCGATCGCAATATCTTAACAATTTATCTGGAGTTTTAAGAATACTCAAGCATTTGGGTAGAATTATTACAGAATCTTAAGCTACTGACAGCACAGTTACATTGTTTCTTTGTTACATTATTCTATGATTTCCAACTCCAAAACCGTCAGTAGTTTCTCTTCCAAATCCGTCAAGTAATATCGGTTCAGCTTCCCCAGCATCTCCAAAAACTTCTGCACCGACTCCTCCAACGCACCCGAATACACTCGACTGATGCGATTGCTGATTTCTTTGATCTGCTCACATTCTTCAGGCAACTATTCGTAAGATTTCAGATGTTGCAACCTAACCGTGTGTTCGCCATCCCACATTCTCACAGTACAACTAAAGTCATTCACTGTGCTGACAATTGCCCAACACCCACCCTTGCCTCTGAGTTCCGGGTTGTCCTTTGCAAGGATTTGGCAGACTTCACCCAACTGGTAGGTATTTCGTATTTTCGTGCGTTCCATGATGCGCTGCACTACATCCCTGAGCGCGTTCAAACACAATTTGCCGTAAATTGCTAGGAATATAAGTT
>NZ_JABXKH010000163.1 GCF_017115105.1 Nostoc sp. NMS2 | reverse complement strand
GTTTCTGTTTTGGCTGCGGCTCTCCCAAACTCAGACCCTCTGCCATAATCCCTCTGTCAATAGGGTTTGAGACGCGCTAACCCTGGTTGTTTAATTGATTTATAAACGGCTTTTTCATTAACTGCCTCTCCATCTTTACGCAAATAAAACCAAAATGCCTTAGTTAGTTCGTCTGCATATTCTTTTTGCTTCATGTTTAATTTAAAACTTTCTTGAAGAGGCAACCACTCGCTGTTATAAACTTCATCTCTCTCTTCAGAAGGTAACTTCATAAATATATAGTTAATATAGTTACGAACTAAATCTGCTTGGGTTAATTCTTCTCCTTTATTGTTCAAACTCTCAAAAATAAGATATGGATTATCGTTGTTATCAGAAGTAATATTTACTAATACTAAACGTTCTAAAATAATATTTTTAAATTTTGCAAAATCTAACAAAATATCATCATCTGCAAAAGGCTTCTTCAGCTTGCCATCAAAAAATTTATAAGCTTCATGTATTGCTCCTGATTGTAATTCTTTATTTTTACCCTTAGCTATCTTACTATCGATAATGCTTTTATATGCGTCGCAGTCATCCTGAGTAGGCAACACTTTATAAAAATCATCATTCTTTTGATACTTATTTATCAAAAAAAATTCATGTATCTGTTCTGCTATTTGTTTGTCAGATTTCTTGAGATAGTTTCTTAATGCCGCCAAAAGAATGCTAAGAGTTGTAAAACGTTGTTGTCCGTCTATAACAATATATCGACTTATACCATCAGCAGTTCCAAGTTTAGCTTGGGTTACTATAGGCCCAAGAAAATAAAAACCTTTTTCATCATCATTATAAAGACTCATCAAATCTTCCCACATAGTCTCCCAGTTTTCTTTTTTCCAAGAGTATGGTCGCTGAAAAAGAGGTATTTGAAACTGTTTACCACCTTCTAGTAAGTTACGGAGAGTTGTTTCTGATGCTTTCATGCTTGTTATTTGCTTTATGTATCATATACGATAATAACTAATTTTTTGTATTATCAAAGACTTCAATGTGAGGGATTTACATTAAAAAGCCCACATTAGCGGGCTTTTTAATGTAGCCACAGATCAAAATCTGGGGCATTTCATGTTAATTATTACCTACCTCGCCACAGTCGGCATACCCAAAATATCCTCAAGCCTCGGCATATCTTCCAACGCAATCACACGCCCTTCATCCTCAAAACCGGCGATTTGATCAAAGTTCAAATAGCGATACAAATCATCTGCAAAAGGATGAATTCTACTCGCCACAATATCCAAATATTCCTGCACTGTCGGCAGCCGTCCCAGCAGCGCACAAACTGCGGCTAACTCTGCTGAACCAAGATACACTCGCGCATCTTTACCCATGCGATTATTGAAGTTGCGGGTAGAGGTAGAAAATACCGTTGTGCCATCAGCAACTCGCGCTTGATTACCCATGCACAAACTGCATCCGGGCATTTCTGTTCTAGCACCCGCAGCCCCAAAAACGCTGTATACACCTTCTTCTTTTAATTGGTGTTCATCCATGCGCGTTGGTGGTGCTATCCACAGGCGAGTTTTTACTTCACCTGCACCTTCTAAAACTTTCGCTGTTGCGCGATAATGACCGATATTCGTCATACAAGAACCGACGAATACTTCTTGCACTGGATCGTTAGCAACTTCCGATAATAATTTAACATTATCAGGGTCATTGGGAGCAGCAACAATTGGTTCTTTGATTTCGTTTAAATCAATTTCAATTATTTCGGCATATTCGGCATCAGCATCGCCTTCTAATAACACGGGATTTGCTAACCATTCTTCCATTTTTGCCACACGGCGCAGCATGGTACGCGGATCGTGATAGCCCCGTGCTATCATATTTTTTAGCAGCGCTACGTTAGAACGCAGATATTCCGAAATTGTCTCTACACTCAGCTTAATTGTGCATCCGGCACAAGAACGTTCGGCGCTAGCATCAGTGAGTTCAAAGGCTTGTTCAACTTTTAAATCTGGTAAACCTTCTATTTCCAGAATTCGCCCAGAGAAAACGTTTTTCTTATTCTGTTTCTCTGCTGTCAACAAACCTTTTTGAATTGCCACGTAGGGTATGGCATTTACGACATCGCGCAGGGTGATACCTGGTTGCAATTCACCTTTAAATCTTACCAATACTGACTCTGGCATATCTAAAGGCATGACACCCAAGGCGGCTGCAAAGGCCACTAATCCCGAACCGGCGGGGAAGGAAATACCCAAGGGGAAGCGGGTGTGTGAGTCGCCGCCAGTTCCTACGGTGTCGGGTAGCAGCATCCGATTTAACCAAGAGTGGATGATACCATCACCGGGACGGAGGGCGACACCGCCACGAGAGGCAAAGAAATCGGGGAGTTCGTGATGGGTTTTGATGTCTACTGGTTTGGGATAAGCAGCTGTGTGGCAGAAACTTTGGATAACTAAGTCTGCACTGAAACCAAGACAGGCGAGTTCTGTCAATTCGTCGCGGGTCATGGGGCCTGTGGTATCTTGGGAACCAACGGTGGTAATAATGGGTTCGCAGGATGTGCCGGGACGCACACCAGGTAATCCGCAAGCTTTACCTACCATTTTCTGTGCCAAGGTGTAGCCTTTACCTGTATCAAAGGCTTGCTGGGGACGGGTGAAAACGGTGCTGGGTTCTAAACCGAGTGCAAGACGAGTTTTGTCGGTGAGGGTACGGCCGATAAGTAGGGGGATGCGTCCACCTGCGCGGACTTCATCGAGGATGGTATCAGGTTTGAGGTCAAAGGTGGAAATGACTTCGCCTGCTTCGTTTGTAATTTCGCCTTTGTAGGGATGGATGGTAATTACCATGCCGGTTTCTAGTTTGGTGACATCGCACTGAATAGGCAAAGCACCGGCATCTTCTGCTGTGTTAAAGAAGATTGGCGCGATCGCACCACCTAAAACATAACCCCCAGCGCGTTTGTTTGGCACAAAAGGGATATTATTTCCTGTATGCCACAATACGGAGTTGATGGCAGATTTACGCGAGGAACCAGTACCAACTACATCGCCCACGTAAGCTACGGGATGCCCTTTTTGCTTCAACTCAGCAATGGTTGCCAAGCTTCCCGGTTGCCGTGACTCTAACATCACTAAGGCGTGTAAAGGAATATCTGGGCGAGTTGTGGCGCTTTGGGCAGGGGATAAATCGTCGGTGTTGGTTTCGCCAGGAACTTTAAAAACGGTGACAGTAATCGCTTCTGGAACTGTGGGGCGAAGGGTAAACCATTCAGCTTCCGCCCAAGAGTCTATCACCCGCTTGGCGAAAGGATTAGTTTTAGACAACTCTAAAACATCGTGGAAGGCATCGTACACCAAGAGGATTTTGCTTAAGGCGTTGGCGGCATAGGCGGCGATGGGTTCCTTTCCTTGTCCACCCATTACCAGAGGTGTTTCGGATGAGTCTGAGAGGGATACGGTGGGCAATTGCAGCAAATCGATTAAAGATTGCACGTTGTAACCACCTATCATTGTGCCCAGCAATTGCACTGCTTCGATGGGCGCAATCAGTGGACTAGTGATTTCCTCCTTAGCAATGGCGGTGAGAAATCCAGCTTTGACATAAGCTGCTGGATCAACACCAGGAGAAACGCGATCGCTTAATAGATGTAATAATATCTCCTCTTGACCCTTTGGCGGATTTTTCAGTAATTCACATAATTCTGAGGTTTGCTTCGCATCCAATGGTAAAGGGGGAATACCGAGTTGGGCGCGTTCCGCAACATGCTTACGGTATTGTTCTAGCATTCTTGTGTTCTCCATTGGGATGTTCTCCCTTTAATTATGAAATATTTTTAGGCAATATTTGGCTATAAAAGTTTAGCTTACTTTTATGATGAAAGCATTACTGGTAATCGGTTGTTTGCAAATCTTTTTTATACTGAAAGTTTAGTTTTCGTCAACCAAATATCTTTAAACTTTCATAAAGTACGAGCAACCCTGTTTAGTGTAGCTGTAAAATCCGACTGGATTATAAATTAATTAATCTATTAATTATTTATAGCAATTCTCGATCGAGTGAGGTACAATCTTTAACTCACTTACATTGCCTTTTCGGAGAGAGGCTTTGAATTTTTTCCCCTTCTCGCTTCGGAAAGGGGGTTAGGTCTATTTCCATACCTGTATTTCACTGGATTGAAAATGCCTATATCCTTATTGTTGGTTTAACCAAGTTTTCGCGCAAGTTGTAAACTAATTTTAGGGTTGCTTACAGCAAAGAGTTTCTCAGGAGCTATCCAATTTTGAGCTAGAAAAAATTTTTAAAATTTAAATAACAACCAATGACCGTATTAATGATACTAATGATAAAGCAATATATAAAGAAGTTATTACTATTTTTGAATAAAAGAAACACTACCAATAATAAAACTACTGCTAATGTATTATTCCATGTCCACATTCTTTCTATTCTGTCTGTTCTTGTATTACTATCATTACTATGTTTGAGGCTATTTAAAATAGCAAATCCCAAAGCATCTACAAAAAGAACTGAGGCAAAGAAATAGAAAAAATTATCATATTTTTGTAAACTCAACATTGAAAATATGACGCTCTGTATTATGAATATAAAAAAACTTATCAAAAATGGTGAGAATTTTCGTTGAGGTCTCGGAGCAAATGCCGACGAACGAAGTTCTTTTGATATATACATCCAATTACCGTAGTAAAAACGTATTATATTAAATAAGAGCAAAATAAATATTGAATATTGCTGAAAATTAGCACCACTTTTAGTCTGTATATATTTCTCCAGGAATGACTGGACTGTATATGTAATAGATAAACCCATTAAAATAGATACTATTTGCTTAAGAAATTCAAGCTGGTGTTCAATCATAAAAATGTCCTCTATTTAAATTTGTCAAAAACATTTATCCTATAAATAAACTCGTTTTAAATTTAAAGGAGAATACTATTCTAATTTATCAAGAAAGGCAGAAGGGAATTCTGATTCCTGCCCTCTGCTCGTGACCGTAGAGAAACTATAGAATCTATCGTAGCTTATTGGTAAGATTGGCAATGTGTTTCCTGAGTTAATGCAAAGTTTTATTATATACCAATCCTGAATCATTCATGAAATAATAGATCCCCGACTTCTTTAAGAAGTCGGGGATCTAGACATCTTGAATGCCTCGCCCAAAATGCACTTAACTTAACTCGCTTAAACTTCCGTGCAACGGTACTAGGCGGTTATTGCATTTTCATCTGATGTTTTATCTGTGTTCGATTTCAAGCGTGTCAATCTGCTTTTACGGATACGTTCGCTGTCTCGAACGCCACCTGCCAATTCATATTCATTGCTGTTTTTGCCGTACTTGAAACCAACCCCCATCAGCATTTTGTCTGAAACCTGACTTAAGGTTTTTTCCATCTCATCCAGCTTTTTTCTAGAAGAGTCAATCATAGCTATAGCAGCGTTATAATCATCAAGCATATTGTGAAAATTGTCTATTAATTGAGTCAGATTTTGCAAGTTGTAAGTATCATTAAAATTGATATTTGGATCGATAGCTTTCAGTCCGGCAACTCTAAACTCAGCTTTTTCTAAAATCCGGGAACTACGTTTTCTTCGAGTCATAATTTTACACTTTTAAGAGCTTTACAGAGCTATTTTCTCTTAATTAACCTGTATTCTGGTTCAGCAAAAAGCGCATTTTTTTTAGCAAAACATTTTATCTATACCCGTGATTTCTCGGAATTTAATCACCAAAGGCATTTTCAGCAAAATAATATTATGTTTAAGTTGCACGAAAACTACAATGTTGTTGTGTGAGCGTAGGCATAGCCCGCACTTCGACTTCGCTCAGTGACCGTCGTAGACATCGCACTTTTAGGGATGTGGATGAAAATAAAGTACCTGATATCAACGCTCGTGGGTTTCGAGGGCTGAACGTAGTCGTTGGCGCACCCTCTCGCAGAAAAGCCCGATCTTTTGGTAGACTATTTGACCGCAAGTCCTTTACTTTGAGTCAACTGCGATCGCTTTAACTTTAAGGCTTAATGTTGTAACTTTAAGTCTTCATGTTCTAGCTTTAAGGCTTAATGTTGTAACCTTAAGGCTTCATGTTCTAGCCTTAAGACTTAATGTTGTAACCTTAAGACTCAACATTGTAACATTGACGATCAAAGTTTGTTGGTGAGTGCAATCATCGCTACATAGTGTACATTGTTGATTTACAGCGATCGCAATTCTGCCACTGAATCACAAAAAGCACCCACATCAAACCCGGGGGCTTTGAGAACTTCGCTGGTTGTACCAAATAAGCTATAAAGCGACCAAGCGGCTTTGCGTTCTGTGAGTTCAATTTTCCAAGCCACCGAACCAATGCCAAAAGGTAGACTTACAGATACAGCCTCTAAAGAAACGCGATCGCGCATATTTATAATAAGCAAATTTAACTAATTTAACGTGAGTTCGACAAGTCTTATTTGACCTCTCCCCCAACCCCTCTCCGAAGCGGAGAGGGGAGTAAAAAGCTTAATTTTTCATTGCTCCTCCCTTTCCGTTTCGGAGAGGGAGGCTGGGAGGGAGAGGTTCATCGAACTCACGTTAATTTATTTGTGTATTGTATAGTAAATAATGTTACTAACCTACAAAATGTTCAGAATTAGTTGCTATAACTATGACTCTTTAACCTAAATTTTTATAGTAACATCTGGATATTTTTAACCAATTAAGATAAACTAATAAGTTTGTCCGTTGCATCACGCTTCTTTTGTATATGTCCAAAACTTACACCGTAGAAATTAATCATCAAGGCAAAATTCATACTTTGCAAGTTCCCGAAGATGAAACGATCTTATCAGTTGCTGATGCTGCTGGTTTGGAACTGCCGAGTTCTTGCAATGCTGGTGTTTGTACAACTTGCGCCGGTCAAATCTCTCAGGGAACTGTGGATCAAACTGATGGTATGGGCGTTAGTCCAGATTTACAAAAGCAAGGTTACGTATTACTTTGTGTTGCGAAACCCCTTTCTGATTTGAAACTTGAGACAGAAAAGGAAGACATCGTTTATCAGTTACAATTTGGCAAAGACAAATAATCCGTGAACAGTTATCAGTATATCGGATGATTATTCATAACTGAATAACTGTTCACTGAACATTCCCAAATCTGATAAATAACATAAGTACTTCATCGCAACTGACATCAGCTATTCTAGAAACTACAAATCAACAGGATTTACTAAGATGACAACTCATTTTATTACCGCAGAAATTGATTTCCAAGAAACTCCGTCAGAATTACTAGAAGCAATTGAAACAGAGTTGAAGAAACAAGGCGAACCCCTCCGTTGGGCTGTTACCTCTGTGGACGTTGAGGAACAAAAAGCGACAGTTGAAGCTGTGGTGACTACAGTTAAGAGTTAAAAGCCATTCAATTTTAGATTTTAAATTTTGGATTTTGGATTGAAGGAAAAATCTAAAATCCAAAATCCAAAATCCAAAATAAGCAGAGTTAGGAGTTGATGGCTTCTGATTCATAAATTCATCACTCATAACTTAAAATGAATCGTCCCTACACAGCTATTTTAATTGTACCAACTGGCGTTGGGGCTGCCATTGGGGGTTATGCAGGAGATGCTTTGCCTGTTGCTAGAGTTATAGCACAGGTTTGCGATCGCCTAATCACTCACCCCAATGTCTTGAATGGCGCAAGTTTGTACTGGAATCTCCCTAACGCTTTCTATGTTGAAGGTTATGGGCTTGACAAATTCGCCTCTGGATGGTGGGGTTTGCGCCCAGTCCGCAGCAACAAAGTAGGTTTGCTTTTAGACCAAGGCATTGAGCCAGAGTTACGGCTACGACATATACAAGCAGCCGATGCAGTCAGAGCAACTCTGGGATTGACCTTAACAGATTATGTAATTACAGATGCACCATTAAATGTAGAATTACGGACTACAGCATCGGGAGCTAGTTGGGGAACAATTGGCAACCCGGATAGCTTATTAAGGGCAGCTGAGATATTAATTAAAAAAGCGGGGGCTGAAGCGATCGCAGTTGTTGCCCGTTTCCCCGATGATATGGATGAGGAGGCAGTACAGAAATACCGCCACGGTGAAGGCGTAGATCCTTTAGCGGGGGCAGAAGCCGTAATTAGCCATTTGCTAGTGCGAACCTTTCAAATTCCTTGCGCCCATTCTCCCGCCCTTTTGAGCGAACCTCCACAACCAGATTTGTCTCCCCGTTCCGCCGCCGAAGAATTGGGTTATACCTTTTTGCCGTGCGTCCTTGTAGGATTAAGTCGTGCCCCACAATTTATAATAGAAAAAGCAGCGATTGCATCAGATAAAGGAGATATTTGGGCAGATGAAGTGGATGCTGCGATCGCACCTGCAAATGCTTGTGGTAGCAGTGCTTTACTGAGTTTAAGCCAAAGACGATGCCAAATAATTACAGTAGAAGAAAATAAAACTCTAATCAAAGTTGCTCCTCAACCGTTGGGGATCAAAGTTATACAGGTAAACTCATATTTAGAAGCAGTAGGCGTATTAGTAGCACACAAAGCAGGCATCAACCCCTCCGCTCTCCGTCGCAAACTATCACCTTTGCAGCCAGTAATTAAAAGTTATGAGAGACGCGATTAATCGTTATGAGAGACGCGATTAATCGCGTCTGTACAAGAGTTAGGAGTTCTATTTGCCCCCTGCCCCCTGCCCCCTTCCTCCTGCTCCCTGCCCCCTGCCCCCTGCTCCCTGCCCCCTGCCCCTTCCCCTAAAAACCTGTGGTTGAACAACAAAAACAAGAGCCAGAAATTCCATATCTGACACGCATCCAAGTACTTGGGGCGATGGGAGCGACTGCAATCATTTTGTTGATAGTCGCTAAACTGTCGTTGCACTTTGGTAATTTTTCCCTATTTTCCTGGAAGTGGGACGAGAAAGATTTGCTGTTGGGTGTAGGATTGGGATTTGTCATTACCGCGTTAAGTGGCATAGCTTATCGCGTTTGGACTCCCTATCGAAAAAGTGCAGATTATTATCTAGAAGTAGTACTAAAGCCCTTAGCTTTACCAGACTTAATTTGGCTCGGTTTACTACCGGGGTTGAGTGAAGAATTGTTATTTCGCGGTGTAATGCTGTCAGCTTTAGGCTTGGATCATGGGGCTGTCATTGTATCTAGTTTTTGCTTTGGAATCTTGCATTTTAGTGGTTCTCAACAATGGCCTTATGTGATTTGGGCAACAATTGTCGGGATAATATTGGCATATAGTGCCCTGCTTACGGGCAACCTATTAGTGCCGATTGTCGCTCACATGATTACCAATTGGATTTCTAGCTATTTCTGGAAAATGTGGCAATTGCGGCAATTAAAAAATAAATTTTGAGCTTGTAGGAATTAGTGGGTAAGCGTAGCCCTAATACGGTTCGGTTAACGTTTTAATATGTCTGAAGATCTCCCCAACCCCCCTTAAAAAGCTCTCAAAGTCCCCCTTTTTAAGGGGAGCCACTGCGGTCTTGGGGTCTCCCCAAATGAAGCAAGTGGCGTGGATTTAGGGGGATCTACTACGATTTTGGTTTTCTAGAAAGATGTGTGTCACCGTAGCTTTTTAAGGCAATACGGTTCAGTTAAGAAGAATAGTAGGTTGGGTTGAGCGTAAGCGTTACCCAACAAAGCCTTGATAATGTTGGGTTTCGTTCCTCAACCCAACCTACGCCAGTTTTAGTTTTTAGCCTTAACCCAAGCGTATTGCTTTTTAAGGGGGTCGCCGCAGGCGGGGGGATCTTAACCGAACCGTATTGTTCTGCCTCCTGCCTCCTTTATTCTGCGTTCAGAAATTCTAAATATCCATTGCTGAGTTCTTTCACCGCCAAATCATAAAATTGCTTCCCGTGTTCTGGTGTTGCTAAACCAGGATTTGATCCCATGCGTCCATCTGGATAACGCACTCGAAAGTCAGCTGCACTATAAATCCTGTGTCCGCTTGCAACTTCTGGTGAAAGAGGTGCTTGCTTAATTGCCTCTGGATAAACGTACTGGGTGAGGGCTACTTCACTTGGCGTTGCATGAGAACCTTCTTGATCCCCATATAACTCTTTAGCTAACTTATATACAGAACCGCACATAAACCAGTTTGCCACTTGACACTGCACCTGTTGAGCATTGGCAATCTGCAAATCTTCTAAATGGGCATAAGTTTCAGAGAACGCCGCTTTGAGGGTGGCGATATTACCACCGTGTCCGTTGATAAAGTAGAACTTGCTAAAACCAGCTTTGGCTAAACAAGTTACATAATCTCGCACTACTTGAATTAAAGTGCTGGGACGCAGACTGATTGTGCCAGGAAAAGCAGTATGATGCAGTGCCATGCCCACATTGATTGTAGGGCCAATGATCGCTAGAGTTGCATCACCCACACCAGCTGCGATCGCTTCTGCACAAATGGCATCAGTACCAATTAACCCCGTTGGCCCATGTTGTTCTGTAGAACCAATAGGGAAAATAATCCCCTTTGACTGCTGTAAATAAGCTTCGACTTCTTGCCAAGTACTCAAATGCAGTAACATTTTTAATGATTTTCCTCAATAAAACTTCGCTAAACTCCCACTAACTTGATTATGAACTCTCTAGATTTTCTGTGGTGGCGATCGCTATGATAAATTTCAATAATAATATCCCCGACTTCGCAAAAATTGTCGGGGATCAATGACTTTCATATTTTTAGATATCTGCCACCAACTTTCTGCCAAACTTGGAGGAAATGAGACTATCTATTTTTATGAATATTATCTAGGGGATGAAATCGCAACGAGTTTTGACAGATATGGATATAAGCAATTTACCAATTATGCCACTTTATCCTACGACACTCGTTGCGACCCCCCCTATAAGAAAAATCTAAATTTATGAGGTGTTGTGAGATGTTGGTTTTGTGGATAGCCAAGAAAAGAACGGGGATCAATCTTGACTAGTGATTAATCAAAGTAATAATGCTTTTTCACATCGCTTGTAATTTCCCAGATGCAGGACATTCCAGTCGGAAAAATTACCAAATCGCCTTTACCCATTTGCACTGGTTGTCTACCATCAGGAGTAACAACTACATCGCCTTCCAAAAAGTAGCAAGTTTCTTGAGAATCATAAGTCCAAGGGAATTTTGAGACTTCCTTTATCCAAATATCCCATTTATAGACACCCAACTCATTGAGGCGTTCAAGTCTTAGGCTGATGCTCAATTTGAATTTCCATGTTGCGTTTTTCTAGTTATGTTCAGCAGTAGGATTGAATATCCTCTCCACACTGATCTACTAAATAACACAAAGCGCGAAAACGCAAGTAGACAAGTTCGTTATAAAGCGGATTAAGTTTGCACATTGGCGGAATGTGTCCTATTATGCGACCAAAAAGCTTGATATCACGCTCGAATGGACACTGAGCAGGAATCAGTTTAGCAATAAATTTCGCTAATTTCCGATTCTGAATCTCAATCTCATCTAGCCATTGACGTAATGGTTGCAATAAATCTAATTTAGGTTTAGCTAATTCCTTCTTGCTATCTGCTTGATTATTTTGTCCTAAAGGTTGAATAAAAGCAGGCAAAAAAATACGCTGATTCTTGATTTTAAGCATAGTAGTAGGCAAGGTTTTCCTTGTGTAGATGAACTATTTGCCGAATTGGAATATTACCATCTAATCTGTCAGGTCAATTTGCATTATGCTTGGAGATTATGCAGAAAAGTAAGCACAATGCAAATATTTTACATACATCTTTGGAGGGAAATTGTTTAACTAATTGTTATTTAAGCCCACCAAATGGGGAAGAACTGTCCCGTTAAATACAAAATAACAAAGAAATTATAAAAATGGCATTTCTTTAACTTATGGATTCCTAATCTTCGAGATAGCAATTTTATATATTAAATATAAATGCCTGGTTCTGAAACGGCCTAGTATCTAAAGATGGAATTTGGGGTAGAAGAAAACAGTTTAGCTCTCACCCCATATAGGCTTCGGTAGGACTAGCATCTAATATCTAGCGATTTTAGGCTATTAAATATCTATTAATCTGTCTGGTATGTTACACTAGATAACCTAAATATTATCTAATAAGTAGCACGAAATCCTTTGATAAGTTCAAGCTAATATACTTAGAAGTTATAGCATTTACAAGAGTATTTGCAATAAATGTATCGAGTGTAACCGCTTACACTAGTAGGCCCCTACCAACATATAAGACTCATATTTGATTGATTTTTGAAATGCCTAAACTTATTTCTTAAAATATCTCAAGCCATAACGATCTTGATATTTGTTGATATACTCAACATTCTGTTGCTCTAATTTTGACAGCAGTTTAGATGGAAATGCTTGTGGTGAATATATAGGACGATACCAAGGTTGGTTATTAAAGTAATTTTGTAATTCAGGAGTATCAAAACCGCGGCCGTGACTAGCAAAAATCGAATTTCGCATAATATCTAGTTCAAAACCGTCTTTACCATCTAAATCTGCATCAGTTACAAGTCTTTGGGAAAGCCATAAATAAGTGTTGACAGCTGTGGTATCAACTGGCGGTGTCGTTGGGGCAGGTGTAATTTGAGTAGGAACAGATGGGGTAGTTGGGATAAATTTAGGAGTTTTTATCACGGGGCTTGTGACAGTTGACGGTGTTTCTGAAGGTAACACCGTTTTGTCTGCTGTAGATTGAGTAGGTTTTGTTAATATCTGGCTAATAATCACAGATGCACCGATTAGCCCACCTGCAATCAAACTGCCCATAAGGATATTATTCTGACTATTACCTTGAGGATTAGGCTGTGGTTTGACAGGCAATGTCTGAGGTGGCGGTGCAGAAACTATAGTCGGTTGAGTCAAGATGGGTTGCGTTGGTGGAATTGGATTTGCTATGTTCTGCAAAGTATCCAGCATTGCTCTAGCTGTGGGGTAGCGATCGCGCGGATGATATGCGATCGCTTTATCAATCGCTCCTGCTATGATTGGACTAACATGACTCGCATACTGTCGCCACACAATTTCACCCGTCTGTGAATCCGTCTCTAGTTGTTGCGCCTGTTTACCAGTGAGTAAATAAATTATCGTCATTCCTAAACTGTATAAATCACTCGAATAAACTGGCCTACCTGCGGCTTGTTCACTCGGCATATAGCCAGGTGTACCAATCACAATCGAACTGGTAGGATTGCCTTGAGAATTTACTACGGTTCCCATTGACTCTCGGATAGCGCCAAAATCAATCAACACTGGTTTACCATCACGATGACGCACAATGATGTTATCCGGTTTAATATCGCGGTGAACGATATGCTTAGAGTGAACATAATCCAGGACGGGTAATAAATTCATGAATAATTCCTGGACAGCGCCTTCACTAAATAGCCCCTGCTTTTGAACTTTTCCAGTTAGGGTATCACCTTCAACCCACTCCTGAACTAAGTAAAATTGTCCGCCAGAGGAAAAATAGGCATACAATGCTGGAATTTGGTCATTTGCGCCACCAAGTTCTTCGAGAATAGCTGCTTCCCGTTGAAACCTCTCTTGCACCAACTGGTAAATTTGGGGATTGTTGTGAATTGGTCTTAGCTGTTTAACCACACAACGGCGCTTTGAGGGCATATAGGTATCTTCAGCTAGATAGGTTTCACCAAACCCACCAGCGCCCAGTGTGCGGATAACTTGATAGCGATCGTTCAGCAGCTGTATTGTCATGGAAGATTATAAGCGATATTCATAAAGATAGTTTTCCCAAAACAACCTTCATTTCAAATCTAGTAAACCTTCTTCTTTCAATTTAGGATTGAAGCGAATTTGCATTTGCAAACCACGCACTTCTAGTAATTGCGTTGAAATTTCTGCTTCTACTCTTCGCGCCACATTTTTAATAATTTTTATTTGTGCTAATTCATCATTAGCTGGATTTTGATATTTTGCCTGTTCTTCAGGTGTCATTATCAATTTGACATCAATAGGATGAGTCCATTTTTCCTTGTTATCCCCATTTCCCCAAGGTACACTGCCATTTTCAGCAATCCAAGCATTTTCAGTATTTTCTAAAATTGTGCGACTAGGGCGTTCAATAGTTTGAACTTTAACCCAATAGCATTGCTGTGGCTGACGGACTAAATGCTGCTTGAGGCTGAGATAAACATCACGAGAGTATCCTACAAATTGCAGCCCTTTTTCTTGGTCAAAAATAGCATATACCCCGATTTTACCTTGAAATTGTTCGGGTAATTGACCGCTATCATCAATGTAATGAATGTATTCCAGGGCAGCCAAGGAAGAAAGATTCGTTTCAAGAGCCATACATCAAATATTAAACTTACTATTTGCCTTCAGAATGGAAAAACTATCTTTCAAATTACCCATTACCGAATTTTTGGTAAATTGCACAAAGACGACTGGGTTTAAAAATTTTAGCACTAAACATGAAATTTGGTGGTACATTGATAATGGCATATTCATCAGATTCATGATACTTTTCAAATTCTGCTGGCATTCCTTTAGTTGTAGTTAAGCTATAAGGAACTGGTTGGAAAAGTAATTCTGTAAATTTAACTTGCTCACACTGCAATTGTTGACGAATTTGGTTTAAGAAAGCATCGCTTGTCAATAAATTGAATAAAGTTTCTTGGGCTTGTGCTTCAAGAGTGAAACTGCCATCAAAATTCTGGACTATTTTAAGAGACATTTTCTGTATACGTAGTTCTTAACGACTCAGTGAAAAATCATCACTTTAAGATCAGCCTATTGGATTGTGGGACTTCTGTCAGCCACTAGAGGAGGCTGGCATGATTAAGAATCATGAAGTTTAGCAGATTTTCAGGGATAGGTGATTTTTCCTTAACACTGTGCTGACAAACTTCAGTACGCAAAAAAGCAGTGAAAGCCTCGATTTACCCTATGGGTAATTCACGAATTGCCCTACAGCGTATAGATTTGCATAAACATTAACTAAGTGAATAAAAATCATTTTTTTAGTAAGAGGTAAAATAAAATACATAACAATGCCAAAATGCAAAACTACTCCAGGTAGGTTGGGTTGAAGAACGAAACCCAACATTTTCAGGGCTTTGTTGGGACTGACAAGAAATAAATTATCCAATCTTGTGGGGTGGACAAGATGTCCGCCCCACAATAAGTAGTTGAGTATTTTTTTATTTGGAAGTCCCTTAACCGAGCAGTATTGGGGCTGCACCTACACACTTAGCGCACTACGTTCTCACACAACAAAAATGAGTGAATAATCGTGATATAAAGCACAATTATCCACCCAAGCTTTAGTAAATCGGGGTTACTAAAAAAACCCAAGAAGATTATTCAAACTTGGGAAAATTAAAACCAATTAACGTGACTCAGTTCCCTGATTGGGGCTACCTGCTATACCATCCTCTCCTGGTGCTTCTGGTGTAGCACTGGGTTTAGCATCACTCTTTTCAGCATCACCAGTTTTGCGGATATTTTCGTCGATGGGGGTTTGGTAGCCGCCAGAAGAAGTAGGCGTAGTTTCTTGATTATCAGGTTTTTGTTTTTCAGCCATGATTACATTCCTAATTATTTATTCTTAGGATTATCTTAAGAAGATTAAGAGTTTGAGTACATCTATCCAGAATCTAGTTATCGCTGATTGTCCCTCTATCGGAAGTATTGTTTAGTACTACTCATATATGATGACAAAAATCTATAACTATGGAATTTGCTAACCTTAGAATGCTTGCTGTCGTTAAAGGACAACTGAGAACAGATTTGATATCCGAGATGCTTTTAAAATAGCTTTATTGATAGTTGACAGAAAATGGCAAATGATCTATATTAATCCGCTTTGATTATTGAACTCACTTGCGTAGGGTGGGAGTAGGGAGTGGGGAGTAGGGAATAAGCCTTTTCGATTGGTACTTAATTGGTTCAAAAATCAAATAGGAGTCCTATATGTGAATAATATCGTGTGATGATTATGATCCCAACTATCAAAGTGTAATTAATGAACCAGAGCAATCCATCGTTACCATCTGGATGTGTTCTTCGCAAGGCAACCTTTGCAGATAAGTGGTCGATTCGATTGCTGGTATTCTCAGCGAAACTCGACCCAACCCAATTAAACTGGCAGCAATTTTGGGTAATTGAATGCGGTGATAATCTTGTAGCTTGCGGACAGCTACGTAATTTTTCAGGGGCACAAGAACTTGGTAGTTTAGTCGTTGCATCAGCTTGGAGAGGTCGCGGTTTGGGTACTTTGCTAACGCAGCATTTGATTAATACAGCAACACAACCACTTTATCTTGAATGTTTAGGTGAACGATTGGCACAGTTTTATAGTCGCTTTAACTTTGTGCCAATATCTTTTGAAGACTTGCCACAATTTCCTAGAACAACAGGCTTGTCTACGCTCAACGATAAATTTAGATTTTCGCAATTAGCTAAAAGGCTGCTCAAAGTTCCTGTGGTATTTATGGAACATCGAGATAATTCGTAATTCGTAATTCGTAATTCGTAATTCGTAATTAAGATATATAGAACAAGGCTTGATACAAGATGTTTCCAATCTTTGACTATCTCCCATTCCCCATTCCCTATTCCCTATGTCAAATCGGAGGTTTAGCAAAAATTGTTAGTAAGACTGGCCCTAATAGATAGTGGTGATTCAAACACAATAGCCCCGCAGAAGAGCCAAGAAGTTGACGTTGATTAGGGCTGTAGAGTCTAATTCCACGAGGAGAGAGTGGCAATAATTGAGGTTCTGTCTCTTTTGTAGAAGTAATGTCAACTAAGTAGAAGCGTCCACCGGGAGAAAGTACCCGTGCTATCTCACTAACTACCTGTTTAGGTTCCAAATAGTGCAAGAAGCTGATAGTGCTGAAAACAGCATCAAATTGACCATCAGCAAAGGGAAGAGACTCAGCTTTGCCCTCAATGTAAATTAAACGTGGACGGTGGTGGTTGCTCTGTCTTGCTAACCGCAACATATTAGCAGAGAAATCCAATCCAGTGCCTTGCAGGTCGGGAAACTGAGTAGCAAGGCGCTCAAGTAAGCGCCCAGTACCACAACCGATATCAAGTACATTTGCTGGCTTTGGTAAATCGACGTACTCTAGCAACCGTTTGTGAACGGCTCGATAAAATACTGAAGGAAAGAGCCAGTCGTAACTTGGTGCCCATCGGTCAAAAAGTAGCTTTTTGTTACTTAAGAAGTTATCAGTCATAAGTTTTCGCAGCTTCCTTAAGGCTTGATGCTTTTTTAGGGTAAGTTTAGCTGCGCCTCCAAGAATTTGGTTCTAGTTTTGCAGTCCGGCATATCTAGCCTAGCGTTTGGCACAATATAGCGGTTCTCAACCCAGTGAGGTACAGCTTTAAGTCGGTTGGCGCAATTAAAGCTAACTGGCGGAGGCTGTCATTTGTTCTTTGTCACTTGTACTGAGCGACTTGTGCCGAGCGAAGTCGAGGTAAGTCGAAGTATTGGTCATTAGTAAGGGCTTTAAGCCTATTTACGTTTCGTAACATAATTTGGTTTATTTCTACCAACTTACTTAGCCGATTCATTTGTTGCAAAAGTTTTTGGAAATGGAATAAATTATCAGGAATTTTGATCCTTGAATGTGTAGTTTACAGTGTACCTAGAGACTCATTCTATCTTTGTAGAGAACGAACGAACTAGGAATCAGTGCATAAAACTATAGAACCTAAGTGTATGTATTCATAGAGGTTCAAATACAACAAACTCAATCTAGTTTGAAATTATTAAGGTTAAAAATTATGACAAGTTTTACTCAAGTCCGGTTACACAATGATTTACTGCACCCAGTGCGCGAGTGGTTGGAAACGATAGAAATTCATAACTCCAAATTGGCTCATTTCTTGTGCAAAGCTATTCCTGCCCAGTGTCCCTTTGAGCAAGATATCAAGCTGTTTGGTCGGAAGCTATTTCACATTCCTCCGATGTGTAAATTAAATCCCCTATACGAGGAAGTAGTTGGTTTGCGTTTTAAAGCGCTCTGTTATCTTGCCGATGAATGCGGTGAAGATGTCACAGCCTACTGCTAATAGTCAGTTTGATCGTTCTTTGATTAAGCAGCCATCGGTATTTGCAAATATACTGTTGTTACTTACTCAGGTTTATACTAAGCTAACGTACACCTAATTTAGATGTTTGGCTATGTAAGTAGCTGACACCTCCCTAAAGTGTTTCCAGACCGGATTGTTGCTTACCGTACCCTGCTGAAATCATTAACATCATCATGACGCACATCTTACTGGTTGAAGATGAAGTCAAACTGGCGCGATTTGTCGAATTAGAATTAAATTATGAAGGCTATCAAGTCAGTATTGCCTACGATGGATTAACTGCACTCACCGCAGCGCGTGAGTTACATCTAGATTTAGTAA
Source organism: Nostoc sp. NMS2 (assembly GCF_017115105.1). GTDB lineage: Bacteria > Cyanobacteriota > Cyanobacteriia > Cyanobacteriales > Nostocaceae > Nostoc. The sequence continues at coordinate 64,833 of NZ_JABXKH010000163.1, read as the reverse complement.
TTGTAGACTGGGTGTTGCCTGGCTTATCGGGGTCAGAAATTTGCCACCGCCTGCGAAGTATTAGTGATAAATTGCCCATAATCTTATTAACTGTTAAAGATGAAGTAAGCGATCGCATTATAGGCTTAGACGCTGGTGCTGATGATTACCTCGTTAAACCCTTCAGCGTTGATGAATTATTAGCCAGAGTTGGCGCTCACCTGCGAAGAAATCGGCAAGTAGACGGCGCAGATGTTTTAGAATTTGAAGACCTGAGTTTAAATCGTCGCACGCGCCAAGTGTACCGAGATTGCAGGTTAATTGAGTTAACTGTTAAAGAATTTGATTTACTGGAATATTTACTGGCCCATCCACGACAGTTAATTACCTGCGATCGCATTTTACAAGAAGTTTGGGCTTACGACTTCATGGGCGATGCCAACATCATCGAATTTCATATCCGCTACCTGCGTCTCAAACTTGAAGCCAATAACGAAAAGTGTCTCATTCAAACTGTGAGTGGTGTCGGTTACACATTGCATGATTGAATTTGGGAATTGGGAATTGGGAATTAATTGGGCATGAATGAAGAGACAAGGGAGACAAGGAAGAGGGGGGAGACAAAGAAGAGACTATTCAATAATTCCCCCTTGTCCTCCTTGTCCTCCTTGTCTCTCAGCTCCCTCATCCCCCTTGTCTCCCTCATCTTCCTTTCAGTATCAAATAACGGTAAAACCCCAAAGCTTTCTATTTTAGAAAGCTTTGGGATTTTTGGCAATCTGAGTAAAAACTCATCCAACTTAGGGTTAATTATATTAGGATGCACAAAGCTGTCATAATCCAAAATCCAAAATCCAAAATTGCATGACCTATCTAGAAACAGCAGCGCAATTCTACCGCGAAGTTGCCGAAACCCCGCAAGTTGGACTTTGTTGTGTGCAAAGTACACCCCTGCAACTACCAGGGTTGAAAATTCCTTTGGCTATGCAGGAAATGAACTATGGTTGTGGCACTAGTGTTCACTCCACCGAACTAGGAAAGCAACCTACTGTGCTTTATGTCGGCGTTGGTGGCGGCTTAGAAGCGTTGCAATTCGCTTATTTTTCCCGCTATGCAGGTGCTGTAATTGCCGTTGAACCGGTTGGAGCCATGCGGGAAGCAGCCGCACGCAATCTGGAAATTTCTGCTCAAGAAAACCCGTGGTTTGACACGAGTTTTGTAGAAATCCGCGAAGGCGATGCTTTTAACTTACCCGTTGCTGATGCTAGCGTCGATATCGTGGCGCAGAATTGCCTTTTCAACATCTTTGAACCAGAAGATTTAAACCGTGCTTTAAAAGAAGCCTATCGGGTATTAAAACCAGGCGGACGTTTGCAGATGAGCGATCCCATTGCCACTAGTCAAATTCCAGCACATCTTCAACAAGATGAACGACTCAGAGCTATGTGTTTATCAGGCGCACTCACATATCAAGAGTATACTGAACGGATTACAAATGCTGGTTTTGGTCAAGTTGAAATTCGCGCTCGTCGTCCTTATCGTTTACTAGATTCCCAGACTTATAATTTAGACGAACACCTACTTTTAGAAAGCCTGGATTCTGTCTCTTTTAAAGTTGCTATTCCAGAAGATGGTGCTTGTATTTTCACGGGAAAAACAGCAATTTATGCTGGCTCGGAACCCTTCTTCGACGACTCAGCCGGACATTTACTCCAGCGAGGTATTCCCGCAGCCGTGTGTGATAAAACTGCTGCTAAACTTGCCGCTATCAAGTCAGCAGAAATAATTGTTACCAAGTCAACCTGGCACTATAGCGGTGGTGGTTGCTGTTAATTGCTTAAGAAAGAATTCAGGAGTCAGAATAATTCTGTGCGACTGGGGAATGAATGTAAAATTTGAATATTTCACTCATTGCATTCTGGATTCTGAATTCTCGATTATGACTTCTTCCTTTATAACCCCAAAATGTTGTTAATTAGTTTATTTATCGCTACGCTTTTTTTAGCATATTCTAATGGTGCCAATGACAACTTTAAAGGGGTGGCAACGTTGTTTGGTAGCCGAACCAGCAGCTATCAAACAGCAATTTTGTGGGCAACTTTCACAACTTTTGGTGGTGCAGTCACCGCAACTTTTTTAGCAAGTACGCTAATTAAAAACTTCTCTGGTAAAGGACTACTGCCTGATGCGATCGCTAATGCACCAGAGTTTCATATCGCAGTTGCGATCGCAGCTGGTTTAACTGTACTAATAGCCACCCTCATGGGGTTTCCCATTTCCACAACTCACAGTCTAACAGGTGCGCTGGTTGGCGCTGGATTAGTTGCGATCGGACTCAAAGTTAATTTTGCAGTTTTGGGAACTTCCTTTGTTTTGCCTTTATTTCTCAGTCCGATCATTGCTATTCCCTTCGGAGCAGGAATTTACAGCTTATCTGGCTATATCAATTCCAAATGGAACCTACCAGTCAATCAGAAAATGATTGATACTTGCCATTTTCTCAGCGCTGGAGTTGTGAGTTTTGCAAGAGGATTAAATGATACCCCCAAGATTTCCTCACTCATTCTAGTTATTGAGTATTTTTCAGTTCAGGGAGGAATGATCACGATTGCGATCGCAATGGCACTTGGCGGTTTACTCAACTCCCAAAAAGTTGCTATCACCATGAGTGAAAAAATTACCTCATTGAATCATCCCCAAGGCTTATCAGCAAATATAGTCACTGGAATTCTAGTCATTGCAGCTAGTCTGTTTGGACTTCCTGTTTCCACTACTCATGTTTCAGTTGGTTCTATTTTTGGAGTCGGTTTGACTGAAAAAAAAGCCAATATGCGTGTTTTTTATCAGATATTATTATCGTGGATTTTAACTTTACCTACTGCTGCAATTATTAGTGGAATAATTTACAGATTATTACAAAGTTAGAAAAAGTGAATATATTTTTGCCATATTTAAGGAATAATAGCTAATGCAAACTCAATCAAAAGTTACACCATTTAAAAATAAACTAAATTCCCCTTTGACAAAAAAGGGGATAACTGTTTTACAAATTAATCTAGGTAAGCGTTGTAACCTTGCATGCACACACTGTCATGTCGAAGCTGGGCCAAAACGTATAGAAGAACTTTCACCTGAAGTTTGCGAACAATTGATTTCGCTAATCCATAAATTTCCCGAAATTCAAATTGTGGATTTGACTGGTGGCGCACCAGAAATGAATTATGGATTTAAGCCATTAGTAGAAGCAGCAAGAGCAACCGATAAGCAGGTAATTGTCCGGTCTAATTTGACTATTTATTTTGAAGATGGATTTGCTGATTTACCAGAATATTTTGCTCAACACCAAATAAGAGTTGTGGCTTCCCTACCCTGCTATTTAGCAGATAATGTTGATAAAATGCGCGGTTCTGGCGTTTTTGATAGTTCAGTCAAAGCTTTACAATGGCTTAACCAACTTGGCTATGGTAAAGATGAAAATTTAATTTTAGACTTGGTATTTAATCCTCAGTTACCCACTACTGAAAAATTTTCTTTAGCTCCTGAACAGACCAACCTATCACAAGATTACAAAATGTTCTTACAAGAACATTTTAATATTGTCTTTAACAACCTCTTCACCATTACCAACCTTCCAGTTGGTAGAACCAAAATACATTTAGAACGGAGAAAACTGTCCAGTAGCTATTTACAGTTTTTAGAGTCAAATTTTAATCCTGGCACGGTTGAACATTTGATGTGCCGCGATCAACTTTCAATTGACTATCTCGGAAATGTATATGATTGTGACTTTAACCAGATGATGAATTTGCCTGCAAAAACTGACAATGATGAAAGCTTAACAGTTAGCAAATTGCTAGAAGCTGGCAGTCTAGACGTGATTAATGAGATCCAAACTGCTGCTTATTGCTATGGTTGTACTGCTGGGTGTGGTTCTAGTTGTGGTGGTGCTTTGCTCTAATCGGATGTTTGAAAAGTCATCTTGTCGGTATTAAAAATGCCAAGTAGGTTGGCGCAATTAAAGCTAACTGGCAAGAACATGAATTGCTGAGTTTCCCACATACCGGATTTTTTTATGGAGATGTCTATTGCCTATTTTCCCGTCTCCAGTTGCTCCCGTTGCTTACCATACTCCCGCAGCTGTTTTAACAAGACTTCTTGGGATGAGTTAGGGATGGATGAACTGGGGGTTGGTTGAAGATTGATGTCACTACTTTCAAAATTAGCAGGTGAAGGATTAACTCTATAGACGGGTAGCAACTTGTCATTAGATATTGCTTGTTGGGTTGGTGCTGGAGTGGGAATTAGATTATTTGATTTACTCACAGCAGCTTTTACCGAATCTAGAGTAGTAGCAACTTGTACTTGTTGCTGCATCTCTTGTGTAGAAGAGACTAAACCACTTAAACCATTCACCAATTGCCGCAAATTTTTTCGGAAATTAGGATCGCCTGTCAATTCATCCAAATCAGATGTAATTTTTTGGGTATTTTCAAAGGTTACTCGTGCTGAATCTAAAGTTTGTTGCAGCAGCACCGCATTCTTGGGATCGTTTAAGGTTTTAGAAGCATCGCGTAAATTAGCTGAGGCTTGCGCTGCATTTGCTGAAAGAGCTTCTAAATTGTTGATTAATTCTCCTTGAGTCAATCGATTGACAGATGGTGATAGGCTACTGACTGTAACACGTAGTTGGTTGCTGGTTTCGGTGATATTATTTAAAGCGCCAACCAGCGAAGAACGATTTGTTGTCAACAGATTATCCAGGTTGTTGAGCAAACGATTTGCTTGAGTTGCAGTTGCACCGAATTTATTTACTGTTTGATTTGCGGATGTATTAAGTTGGTTAGTCGCTCGTTGCACTGAATTAGCAGTAGCTGAAAATGTATTTAATTGTTGTCGCAAGCTTTTAGTCAAACCTTGTAAATCCTGACTTAGCTCAGTAAAACTGGATGCTGCACCTGTGGTAGTTTCTAGAACCCTATTGATATTTCTATAAAATTTGGGGTTATTGTATGATGAGGCTAAATCAGTTGAACTGCGAATTAATTCATCAACACTGATGCCAATCTGACCTTTTAAGTGAGAGCCATTACAGACAATGAGATTGGAATCGCAACTTTTATCAAGGGGTTTACCAAGTACAACCCCAGCAGGTAAAGTTGTTTTTGGTGTAATGTCGATAATGCTTTCGCTAATTAATCCACTTTGATTAGCTTCCACCACGACATTCCGGGGGATAATTAAGTCAGTTTGGGCAATTTCAATTTCTATATCAATAGCATTCGCTTTTGGTAGAACCTGAGAAATAGTTCCTACTTTAACACCTCGATAGCGAACTATTGCTCCCTTTTGCATTCCGCCAGCGTTAGCAAATTCCACAATAATTTTGTATGAGCGGCCAGCAGCAGTAAATCTATTTAACCACAGAAAGAGTAACCCAAATACTCCTACTCCTAGCAGAAGCAACAATCCCACAGAGCCTTCTCTAAATGTTCGCCCAGACGCGAAGCGGCTTGTCATAAGACCTCGCATATTTTTCCTCCACCCAATAATTAGTTATGAGTTAGGAATTATGAGTTGGGAATTATAAGTTGAGAATTATTAAGTTGGGAGTTATGAGTTGAATTTAACTCTCGCTCTTCATTCTTAACTTTTAACTCCTAACTGTTGTACAAACGCGATTAATCGCGTCTCTCCTAACTCCTCACTTTTCACTTTCTAACTGACAATTTGAATCGGCCCTTTCACACTTCCACTCATAAATTGTTTGATCAACGGATTTTCTGTGTTGTATATCTCACTAACTGTACCCTGCCACTGCACTCTCCCTTCATAGAGAAATATAAGTCTATCAGCTGTACGGCGGATAGTGCTGTCCTGGTGGGTAACAACAGCATAAGTACTACAAACACCATGTAAACATTGCAAATAGCGGATTAAATCTTCGATTACAGTTGAGGCAATAGGATCAAGTCCGGCTGTTGGTTCATCGTATAGTAGAACATCTGGCCCTTCTGAGGGATTATCGGGGTTAGACATGATTGCACGGGCAAAACTGACCCGTTTTCGCATTCCCCCAGAAAGTTCAGCTGGGTAAAGGTCGCTTATTGATGGCAAACCTACCATCTCCAATTTTTCTTTTACCAAATCTCGAATGCGCGATCGCGGCAGCTTTGAATTTTGATAAAGTAAAAATCCCACATTCTCCTCCACCGTCAGCGAATCAAATAGCGCTGCCTGTTGAAACACCATACCAATGCCAACTGGCTGTCCACCATCCTCAATCAAACCGTCCCGCAGCACTCCTTGCACATAAATTTCTCCTTCATCAGGAGCAAGTAACCCCGCCATTACTCGTAGAATTGTTGATTTACCAGTCCCTGATGGTCCAATAATCCCCAGTGCTTCTCCCCGATAAATGGTCAAGTCTACATTATCTAGAACTTTATGGCTACCAAAGGACTTAGAAACACCTTTTAGTTCAATCAATGGTTCAGTCATTAGTTATTAGTCATTAGTCATTGGTAAGCCGATGCTTGGGCGGGTTCCCCAATTTGTACCCTTACAAGGAAGCAAGCTACTGGCAGGGCATTGTATACTACATTATAAGTATATGATTAGCATTCTAATTAGCAAACTTTATTTTTTTAGCATAATATTTACTTATTTGCCATTTTCGATGTCCCAAAATCTCCTCAACCCAAGGCTGAGGAATACGCCGTAGTAACTTAACGTCTCAGTAAAGGGAAATTAAGGCTCCAGTTTTCTGTGGAAATTAGCAAATTCATTTAATAGTATATTCATCCTATTAGAGGCTATAACTACTCAAATAAAAACTACAACAACAAATAATTAACCGTTTAATGTAAGATATGGTAATTTTATTTGTGAAAATTAGATTTTTCACACTATTAACTTATCTTAAAGGCTAGCTTATGGTTGTTTACAAACAATTTCCGATTGCTGTAAAAATATTTAATTGATAAGCATCTAAAGTTATTGTAAATATCCGACTTATTAGATAATTTGAGAGATTAATAACATCTCTCATTAATCTTGTAGTTGGCAACTATAAAAATTATTCACTAATATTGTAATAATTACTAAGAAAAATAAAAGTAGAGATTATGAGTAGCAACTTAGAACAGTTTGCAAGTGATAATTCTTCTGGTATTTGTCCAGAAGCACTGGAATATACGATTAGGGCAAATCAAGGTAGTGTTCCAGCTTATGGGAATGATGAATGGACTCAAAAAGCAACAGATTATTTTCGTGAATTATTTGAAATTGATTGTGAAGTATTTTTTACCTTTAATGGCACAGCCGCAAATTCTTTATCTTTAGCTGCTCTTTGTCAGTCATATCACAGTGTAATTTGCCATGAAACATCTCATATAGAAACAGATGAATGTGGCGCACCAGAATTTGCCTCTAATGGTTCTAAACTTTTATTAGCTCAAGGGAAAAATGGCAAGTTGACATCAGAATCGATAGAGGCAATTGTCACTAGACGTACTGATATTCATTATCCCAAGCCTAAAGTTATTAGTATTACCCAATCAACTGAATTAGGAACTTTATATTCTATTGAAGAACTTCTAAAAATTAAAGAAGTTGCGAAAAAGTATAATTTAAAAATTCACATGGATGGCGCTCGTTTTGCAAATGCAGTTGCCGCTATGAATAAAAGCCCTGCTGAAATTACTTGGAAAACTGGAGTAGATGTATTGTGCTTTTGTGGTACTAAGAATGGAATGGCATTAGGTGAAGCAATTCTTTTCTTCAACAAAGAGTTAGCAGAAGATTTTGATTATCGATGTAAGCAAGCAGGTCAGTTAGCTTCAAAAATGCGGTTTATTTCTGCTCCCTGGTTGGGGTTATTAGAAACTGGTGCTTGGCTAAAAAATGCCAGACATGCCAATCAATGTGCTGAATACTTAGAAAATCAACTGTTAAATATAGAAGGCGTTGACTTGATGTTTCCCAGAGAAGCCAACGCGGTATTTGTGAAATTACCTGAACAAGTCATTCACACTTTAAAAGTAAAAAACTGGCAGTTTTATACATTTATCGGTGTAGGAGGAGTACGTTTTATGTGTTCTTGGAATACTACACAATCAAGGATTGATGAATTGATTGATGATATTAAAAAAGCAATCATAACTATCTGATTGATAAAAATTCGTATTATCCAGATACCCGATTTATTTAAAAAGTCGGGTGTCTAATATCAATTACATCTGAGGTTGCTCAAGCCTATAGAGTCATTAATTTTTGTGATTTAGAAACTAAAACTGAATAACGCTAATGTGACTAATTTACCAGAGTCGGGAGATGCAGCTGTTCATGATGATGAAATTAGGGATATTTATCGATTACGTTGGGGAGTTGAACTCTTGTGGAAGTTTTTAAAGATGCACTTAAAACTTGACAAATTAAAGGCATTATTCTGTTAGCGATAGCGGGGCGTTTAGCCCGTCCTGACTCCTGAATTCTGTTTCTATAAAGCCCGTAGATGACGACTTCGCACCCGTTCAGCACTACCAGTAGGAATTGCAGCAATTAATTTTTGCGTGTATTCCTCTTTGGGTTCCAAGTAGATGCTTTCGGCTGTGCCTTCTTCAACAATTTGACCGCGATTCATGACTAAAATGCGATCGCTCATAAATTTCACTACACTTAAATCATGAGAAATAAAGATATAAGTAAGCTGAAAATCTGACTGTAACTCTTTGAGAAGATTTAATACCTGCGCCTGTACTGAAACATCCAGCGCCGAAACAGATTCATCGCAGATGATAAACTTAGGATTTAACGCCAAAGAACGGGCTATACAAATCCGTTGGCGTTGACCGCCAGAAAACTGATGAGGATAGCGGTTAATTGCATCTGCACTCAATCCCACCCTTTCTAAGAGTTCGGCTACTCGCTGCCGTCGTTGTTGCTTTGTCTTACCAACAGCGTGAATTAACAACGGTTCCATCACCGCGTCCCCAATCTTCATCCGTGGGTCGAGGGAACTAAAAGGATTTTGGAAGACTATTTGCATTTCCCGCCGCAGTTTTTGCAACGGTTCTCCTTTGAGGCTAGTAATATCTTGTTTCTCAAAGATAATTTGACCACTCATCGGTTCAATTAAGCGCAGCAAGGTTCTACCAAGGGTGGTTTTACCACAACCAGATTCTCCCACTAAACCTAGTGTTTCTCCTGGTTTGACATCGAAAGAAACGCCATTAACTGCCATGTTGTAGCGTTTTGTCCCACCAAACACCCCACGCACTGGAAAACCAACTTTCAGGTTACGGATTTGCAGCAGGGGTTCCAATTCATTGAAGTTTGCCAATCTTGCAGCAATCTCTTCGGTGGTCACTTCTATGGGTTGTGCGGGTTCTTTCGCCTGAATTATCACTTGGCCTGTTGCTGTCTCCTCTGTACTCATGTAATCAGAAACGGTGAGTAATTTTTGGGGACGGCGGTTGAGTGTGGGGCGACAAGCTATCAAACCTTTAGTATATGGATGATGGGGACTGCTGAAAATTTGTTCAGAAGTACCAGATTCGACAACCTTGCCTTTATACATCACCGCTACTTGGTCAGCAATTTCTGAAATTAGCCCCAAGTCGTGGGTGATGAAAATCATTGCCATATCACGGCTTTGCTGCAATTCTCGCAACAAGTCCAAAATTGTGGCTTGCACCGTCACATCCAAAGCTGTGGTTGGTTCATCGGCAATTAAGATTAATGGGTTGCAAGAAATTGCCATTGCAATCATTACCCGTTGCAACTGACCCCCAGAAAGTTCATGAGGGTAGCGTTCCAGCATGGCTTCTTTGTGTTCTTTAACCAACTGGGCCAACTTTGATGGTTCTGGTTTCGATGAATTGCTGTTAGTTTGATGGTCACTGAGCTTCTTGCCCTGAGCGTTGTCGAAGGGTGTCGAAGTGTGCCAAGTTTCGGTATACTGCTGTTGGATCTCCTCATCGCTAGGTAGAAGCTTTACCTCTTGCAGACCTGCGATCGCAATTTGTCTTGCTTGGGCTGCTGACACATTTTGATGCCGCATAATCGCTTCTGTTAGCTGAAACCCAATGTCATAAACCGGATTAAGCGAACTCATCGGTTCTTGAAAAATCATGGCGATATCGCCACCCCGGTGTAACTGCATTTGCTCAGGAGGCAATGTTACCAAATCTATAGGGTTGCCATTCTCTTGAGGACGAAACCAGATTTCACCGCCAGTCACTATACCAGGACTTTGCAACAAACCCATCACAGCTAGGGCTGTCACTGATTTCCCACTCCCCGATTCTCCTACTATTCCGAGAGTCTCACCTCGATGCAGCCCAAAGGATATACCATCCAAAGCTTTGTCAGTGTTGCCATCACCGGGAAATTCAACTTGTAGATTGTGAACCTCTAGGACAGTTTCTCTCATAGGAGTTGGGTAGGAATTCTAACTTAAAATTATTTGGATTTTAACAAGAGTTTTGATCTATTATGTCGGTAAATTTGGTTTTTATGCTCCTTAGCAGTTTTTCACCCACAACTAACATTACATACTTACACAATATACACACATTTGCGATGTGCAACTGCTTGTGACTTCTGCAAATCTTCATTGGACTATGGTATCCTCGCAAAAATGTTGTGAGGGCACTATCCCTTACTCGCTTGTATCAATTTTTCTTTGAATCGATCGTCTATTGGTGGATGGCGACCAATTTCTTTATCAGCTGCACGAAATATTGATAACCCGTTCCCGATTTAAAGTTAATACAGTGACAGTTGCTCGTCCAATAGGTGTCAAACCAACAATTAACAGGGAGCATCCCGTTTTGGCGGATCGCCCTCAGACTAGAAGTCTGGGGCTATACAAACTAAACCCGCCTTCGCGGGTTTCAGAGAGTCCGCGAAGGCGGACTTCGTTTGTGTAGCCGCGATTTCCAATCGCCCGGTGTTTCTTCCAAAAGTGGATGCTCCCAATTAACAGTCCATCCGCAGACCAGATAAAATGCTCACTCCAAATGTGCTGTCGCGGATTCAACAGTAAAACTTCTTCTCCCGATTGATGATCAGTTGCTGTAAGCCGATTTGTCTTCCTGCGATTGCAGTGAAAGCAAGCTAACGCCAGATTTTCTAAATTATCTGTTCCACCTAATGACAACGGCATAATATGATCTACCGTGAACTGCACATATTGCCATTGTTCAGATGCATGACAGTATTCACACAGGTACTTAGCACGTTGACGTACTTGCTTTTGTATAGATTCAGAAATCTTGCTACGAAAAGACACAATTTATTATGCTTGTTGATTTGGAGCAACAGACAAATTACGAATTGTGCGATTTACAAAGCTTAGGTAGTCATCAATTTCTTCGTAGCAATCCAGTTCTTTCTCTTCTTCTGCACTAAGTGAAGTTTTTTGCTGTTTTGCTAATAATTCTTCAATACGACTTTGAACAGTACTGGATGCTCGAAAAACTGGAATACCTTCTTCCAAATCAATCCGAACCGCGCCATCAATGGGTAGTGTTGTTGGAAGACTATTGAGTTTCGGTGGTAGAGAAATGGTCATGGCAGTGCCAGGAAATTAATCTATGAGTAATTTTGATTGTAGCTTACACCATTTTTGATTTTAGATATTGGATTGGAAATCGACTTCTTTTTCTCGGTTATGTCAATCTATGTGCCGCACTATTTTTTCAAATTGGTATTAGGAGAATGAGTGAAATAAAAGTAGGTAAAATGTATTACAACAAGATGTCAAGCGTCAACACATATAAAAAAATAGCACACCCTAAAGGATGGCTATTTGTAGAATTTGAAACTCGTCACGTAACTGCAATCCATTCACCATGCAAGACCTTTCACCATCACCTTTTGGTTGCAGCCTATCAACCGCTTTTGGCTACTTCAACATAACGACAGTTCAGCCACAGGTTTCTCTCGTAACCATATCTATCTATACTCGCTGGGGTTCCTAACGCGGTTTTAAGTTACCAGCTTTTAGCCCATGCACCGATTTAGCAGGGGTGCCAATTCTCCTAAACTGGGCTATGTATCAACTTGATACCAAGGCGGTGAGAATTACACTCACACAGTAAACAAGTTAGTCAAACTCAAGCTAGATAAACTTGAAGTTATGACTGATTCCTATCTGCGGGCATTGGCTTTCGATTTCGTAGAAATCAAGCAAGCCAGATGAAGCAGTTCTGGAATCAACGGAGCGCACGAAGGGAATATCATCTGGATCTGGTTCTTCTACTTTCACTGCTGGATAAGTAGTTCGTTCATAATTTGTAGATTGGGGTACGGGTTCGTAATTTGTCGTTTGGGGAGCAACGCCAACAGGATTTGCAGTCGGGGTAGGTGCTGGACGTGGTGACTCGTAAGTGTCAACGTCTTTTTGTGGAGGACGAGATGCTGAAGATGTTTGTCGTGGAGTAGTTTCAGTAAATGATGGAGTTACGGTTGCCGAAGGCAATGGATCGGTATTAAAACTACCTCCAACAGGTTGAATTTGTTGTACTGTCAATTCAGCGCGTTTTTCTTTAAAACCTTCTTGACGCTCAACAGTATTCATGCCTAAACGTCCTACGAGGATGACGCGATCGCCTTGGTGGTAGTTTTGCTGGATTTCTGTCGCTAAATTCCCCCAGCCGACAACTTTCAGGGTGGCTGGCGGATCTTCTGGTTTCAGGGAATTGGGAAACTGCACCAGCATTTCCGTAACTCCCAAATTATCGGCTGTATAGCGGAGTTGTGGTTCGTTAATAATTTCCGCCATCAAAACGCAGCTGTTCATTAAAATTACTCCTGACTGCAAAAAGTACTGGTTGAAAAAGAGGGGGTTTTTCTATGTAGTGCCAATTAATATCTAGATATGTTTAATTGTTCGCATTTTTTAATAATATTTGAACAAATTTTCTAAGAGAATTCAGGAGTCAGAATAACACTTGATGAATGAATATACCAATCATACTAAACTCCTTATCAATTCTGACTTCTGACTCCTGGGTGCTGAATTCTTTCTAGTCCTTTCTAGCATAAAAGCCAAGCGATCGCTTTGAACAGCATCAAGTATGCCGTCCGCCACCCTCGCTTGACTAAATTGAGCATTCAATTCTGCATTGAGTAGTATAATTGTACCACCCATTTCAGAAATAGAAAAAATTATTGGCAAAAATTTAAGTCTTGACGTGAACTGGAAAAACACCCAAGGCGATCAACCTGGCTGGGAGGTCGCGCAAGATGGGTAAGCGCAAAAACGCAGGTGGTACAAAGGTGCTTTTTGAGATGAGAACCGGGGCAAATACCCGCTTTTGGATAAAAGTTTGAAATGCCTGAATGATGCGTGTGGGCAATTCGCGTTGACGTTGTACTTTTGCTAGGTCGCTAAGTTGTACTTGTCGATTTTTGAGCGGTTTGCTGAGTACATTCGCTGCGACTACAGCATCTTGAATCGCGTAGTTAATGCCAACTCCACCCACAGGAGACATTATATGAGCCGCATCACCGATGAGTAACAGTCCGGGATGATACCAGCGTTTGACGCGGCTGGACTCCACTGAAAGAAAAGCTATTTGTGACCAATCGTGTAAATTTTGGATGCGTTGCTGGAATTCTGGCACTACTTCCACAATAGATTTTTTTAACTCCTCCAAACCCTCAACCCGCAGTTGTTGATAGCCTCCCTTGGGGATGATATATGCAACTTGCCACTCATCACCACGGTCAAGCATGGCCATGATTTTACCTTTACCAAAGCGCCCCATTCCCCCTTCTGGGTCTCCTGGCTGACGCGGTAAGCGAAACCAAAGGATATCCATTGGCGGTGAGGTTTCGATGGATTCAAACTCACCCAGGTGGCGTAAACGTGAGTGGCGACCGTCTGCACCCACCGTCAGTATTGCCCGGATTTCATGCCAGCCACCGCTTCCCCGATAGCGGACACCTTGAATTACGCCATTTTCGGTAATTAATTCTTGCACATTCGCACCCATTACCAGATGGAAACTTGGATATTTTTGTGCTTCTTGGGTGATGAACTCCAGGAATTTTACCTGGGGAAGCATTGTAATGTAGGGGTAGCGGGTTTTCAGATGGCTAAAATCTGCCAATGTGACAGTATCTTGAGGAGTTTTAAACCTAATTTGGCGCATTTTGGCATGGGGAAGTTTTAGCAAGCGATCGCTAAGTCCCAATTCTTCCATAATTTCCATCACCGACGGATGAATCGTGTCACCGCGAAAATCGCGATCGAAGTCTTTGTGTGCTTCCAACAGCATCACCGAAATGCCTTGACGCGCTAACAACAGCGCCAAAACTACTCCGGCTGGCCCCCCACCCACAATGCAACAATCTGTGGTTTGTGTGTCTACAATGTCATGGACAGCGTTAATACTTGAGTCTTGGGAAAGATTTTTAGGTATATCGGTAGTCATAACAACACCTCCTAATAGCCCTAAAATCTAGGGTAGTTTGCTTTTGATGGTGCAAGCTGTTTTTTTTACTTTTCGTATTTACCCTGAACATGTATTATTGGCGCTAAACTGTCATTGGTCATTAGTCACTTGTACTGAGCGACTTGTGCCGAGCGAAGTCGAGGTAAGCCGAAGTATTGGTCATTAGTCATTAGTTGTTAGTCATTGTGTCTCAAGTTATTTTAGAAAACGTTTATAAAAGTTTTTCCTCACGTAAAGGGGAAAGTGTTTCCTTACAAAACCAATCTTCCCCTACGTCTGGGGAGAAAATTGATGCACAAGAACGTGCAGGAAGTGTTAACGTCTTGCGGCGGATTAACCTGACGATCGCAGATGGCGAGTTTATGGTGCTGGTGGGCCCTTCTGGTTGTGGGAAAAGCACCTTGCTGCGGTTAATCGCTGGTTTAGAAGTGATGACTGGCGGTAATATCTGGGTAGGCGATCGCTTAATCAATGACCTACCACCCAAAGAACGCGACATCGCAATGGTATTTCAAAATTACGCCCTCTATCCCCACATGACGGTGTATGACAACATCGCCTTTGGGTTACGCCGTAGGGGAAGCAGGGGAGCAGAGGAGCAGGGGAGCAGAGGAGAAAATACTCCCTCATCCCCCTCATCCCCTTATCTTCGGACGTGGGCAGAAAATCTCTTCGTAGGTGCGACAAGAAAGTTACCTAAAGGACTACGCTACATTTCTGACAAAGAACGGGCGGTGGATCAACAGGTGCGTAGTGTTGCTCAACTGTTACAAATTGAAACATTGCTGAATCGCTTACCCAAACAGCTATCTGGGGGACAAAGACAACGGGTTGCATTGGGAAGAGCGATCGCGCGTGACCCTCAAGTATTTTTAATGGATGAACCGCTTTCTAACTTAGATGCAAAATTGCGAGCAGAAACCCGCGCCCAAATTGTGAAATTGCAGCGCCAACTGGGGACAACGACAATTTACGTTACCCACGATCAAACAGAAGCGATGACAATGGGCGATCGCATTGCAATTATGTCCGAGGGTAAAATTCAACAAGTAGCTTCTCCCCTAGAACTTTACAACCGCCCTGCCAATCTTTTTGTAGCAGAATTCATTGGTTCACCACCGATGAATTTTATTCCTGTAGAATTTCAAGCCCCTCAGTTGATTACGCATTCTCAGTTTCGTTTTACCCTCCCACAAGTTTGGGGAAATGCCCTACAAAAATACGATCGGAAAACTCTAATTTTAGGGATTCGTCCAGAACACTTGAACTTGAGTATGCCTGCCACCAAAAATTTACCAGTGCAAGTAGATTTGGTAGAGAATCTCGGTAACGATTCCTTTCTCGCTGTTAAGATTGCCGAACCTGGTTCTCAGCCTGCCACTACAGCCAATTACCTACAAGTGCGAATTCCCCCAGACCGTTTTGTACAAGCTGGTGAGCAATTATGGTTATCGCTAACTCCAGAGAAAATTCACTTTTTTGACCCAGAAACAGAGTTAGCAATATTTCCTTAAAAGTATCCGCGTCTAATTGGTTAACATTTTTGAGGGGTCTAAGTACAGCATTTCATTAATTCGTAACGAATTAATTTTGGCAATACCCAACAATGTTAACGCATTAGCTTGCATTGTTAACGCATCGGCTTGCATTGTTAACGCATTAGCTTGCATTGTTAACGCATTAGCTTGCATTGTTAACGCATTAGCTTGCATTGTTAACGCATTAGCTTGCATTGTTAACGCATTAGCTTGCATTGTTAACGCATTAGCTTGCATTGTTAACGCATTAGCTTGCATTGTTAACGCATCGGCTTGCATTGTTAACGCATTAGCTTGCATTGTTAACGCATTGGCTTGCATTGTTAATGCATTAGCTTGCATTAAAAACGCTACGCTTTTACGCAAACCTGTACTAAGTTCCTCGCTTATATTGCGCGACAAGTTTTGTGGTGGGGTTAAAATCCCCAGACGCTGCGCGAACGCTAATGCAAAACTTAATTACGAATTACGAATTACGAATTACGAATTACGAATTATTTTAATCAAAGTCTGTCGGTAAATCTGGTTGGCGATAATGTTGAAAAAGCCGGGTAATTTGTGCTGTCGTCACCCGTCCGATAGAAAGTTCTGGTAAAGCATCTTCAGAGAAAAAACCGACATCTTCAGTTTCAATACTTGATAATGGAGAACCACCAATAAGTTCACATTTAAAAAACAGTTTATACACATAAAACGGCAACGGGGAATGTCCCTGTTTGTTTCTGTCATAAACTGCTAGTAATTTAATAGCGCGTGCTTGATATCCAGATTCTTCATATACTTCTTTCACAACTACTTCACTGGGCGACTCGCCAACATCAGCCCATCCACCAGGTAAACTCCAGCAACCGTCTGCTTTTTCCTTGACTAACAATATAGTATCATCACGGAAAATTGCCGCCCGCACGTCAACTTTGGGAGTTGCATATCCTTCTTCACGGCTAAATAAATCGAGGATATAGCTGTGTTCTACATTCGAGTAAGTCGCCATAATATCTGTGGCGATCTCTCGTAATTGTTTATATCGTTCAATATCAAAAGGCCCTTCAGAATAGGTTAGACCATTTTGAGCGATCGCTTGTAATTTTTGCGCCCATTCCAGCCATTTGGTTTCCACACTTTCCTCCAAATTTGTGTAATTTATTATAAGTAATAACTACCTGATTAATAAATTTTATTTGACGATGCTTCTTAGTCCATCTCGAAAAATCTGAAAACTTTTAGAGAGGTTGTTTTCTACATCCATGTGGGGAGAAACTTTCTCAGCAAAGTCGATTTTTTGTAAACCTGTCTCATAACCATATTTTTTGAGGATCTTATCTAGTTGCTCCCATGTACCACCTTTAATAGTGTCTGGATTCCGAAATTTGGCTTGCTGGGATAAAGAAACTGGGATCTTTTCATATTCAGCCCTAATTGCTGTTACGTCACCTATAAACCATGACTCCAGTTCTTCTACAGCAATTCTATGGAGAACAATATTTCCTTTTTGTTTAGTCACAACACTGCTAGCATCACAAAGTTTCCTCTTTAACTCTTGGCAATCAGCTCTATCTTCATCTAATAAAATCACGATCCGCCAGTCATCAGGTACAAATTTAGCATAAGATTTCATCCGCTCAGGCAGTCTTTTTAAAAGTCTACCTTTATTTTGAAAGTTATGAATTTTCAGCGTATGAGTATCACCTATAATTTTAGGGACAATAAAATTTAAAGCAACTTCAGTTGAAGGTTCCTCTACTAAAAACTCTATGTGCATAATTGCTACTACTAGTAAGGTAATCCTCTAAGATATCCCTCAGACCAGAGATCACCTAAGCCTGCTTGGGATTCTATAAAATGTTTAGCATCATCGATTTTGTCAGCCCTTGTAACAGTTGCATAACCCTTGTCATCGCGTTGGAAAATCCAGAGTTGTCTAGCATCTTTTATTGTGTTAACAAAAAATGGGGAGTGGGTAGAAACAAATACTTGTGCGCGTTGCGAGTAAGCCTGAGCTTCCTCACTTAATGAGTCAAGAATTCTATGGTGCAGTCCATTCTCTGGCTCTTCAATACAAAGTAGCTGAGGAGGATTAGGGTCATTTAATAATATTAAATATGCCAGTAACTTTAGCGTTCCGTCTGAGGAAAACCTTGCTAAAAATGGCTTACTAAAAGGTGCATCTTTAAATAAAAGAGCCAGTCTACCATCAATTGTTGGCTCCGACTCCACTTTTTCTAACTGGGGAACACGGCTAGCCAGTAACTTCAAAATTTTAGATAAAGTTTCTTGATGTTCATCAGCAAGGTATTGAACTACATTAGCAATATTGTCTCCTTCACGAGAGAGATGTTCCATTGCGCCAGCAGTCGCTAGCTGACGAGCTTGATC
The DNA here is from genome assembly GCF_017115105.1 of Nostoc sp. NMS2. Taxonomy (GTDB): domain Bacteria; phylum Cyanobacteriota; class Cyanobacteriia; order Cyanobacteriales; family Nostocaceae; genus Nostoc. The sequence continues at coordinate 46,478 of NZ_JABXKH010000163.1, read as the reverse complement.
TGGTATAAAATAAGATAGAAACCATCCCTCAATAAAACGGCGCAAACTAGCAATACGTGGGTTATCTGATAATTGACCTATAGTTTTAATAGCCAAGGAACTGGGGTCATCCATTTGATAGTGAATTCTTTTATCATTAATTTCGGGATTTTCACCACTAATTACTTCACCTCCCCCATTTTCAAACTTCAGAAAATCAAATGGTTGTCCATGAGAACCACGCCTCCATTTGAGAGTTTCCCTTGAAACAATTGGCGCTCCATTTTGTAAAGCAATAGCAACTGTATAGGTGATTTTAGGAGAGTTATTATCTTCACGATACTGAATTACAATTTTAATTTCTTGACCTTGACAATCGCGGGAGATAACTTCTTGAAATCTCCCTCGCTTTTCTAAGGCTTTGCGAACATTAGTAGTAAGGCAATCTGAAAGAAAACCTATCACATCAAAAAAAGTAGTTTTGCCACTACCATTAGGGCCAAGGAAAACGGAAAAAGGTTTGATATCTTTTAGGGTGACATCTTGGAGAACCCTATAGTTTTTGACTGAAATTTCTTCAATTCTTGCCACTACACTTTCACCTCCACAACTCTGGTGGTATCGTTGCCAAAAATGCTAATAAATATAGTAAGGGTACGGTACACCGCACCCTTACCACAATTATCAAAAACTACCAGATTTTTTCAATAGCTTAAGGGCTAATTTTCTTAAGCATCATCTAAAGCTGCAATTCCAGGTAATACCTTACCTTCAAGTAACTCCAAGCTAGCGCCGCCGCCGGTGGAAATGTGGCTCATTTGGTCTGCTAAACCAACCTTTTCCACAGCCGCTACTGAGTCACCGCCGCCAATGATGGTGGTTGTACCAGTTTTACCGATTTCAGCGAGAGTATGAGCGATCGCTTCCGTACCTACCGCAAACTTATCAAACTCAAATACACCCATTGGCCCGTTCCAAATTACCGTTTTGGTATCTGCAAGGGCATCTTGGAAAAATTTCACCGAGTCTGGCCCAATATCCAAACCCATCCAACCATCGGGGATATTCTCAATGCTAACGGTTTGAGAATTGGCATCAGGGGCAAAGTTATCTGCCAATACTACATCTGTGGGCAGCAATAAAGCAACACCCCGTTCTTTAGCCTTAGCTTCCAAAGACTTCGCTAGTTCTAGCTTGTCTTCTTCTACCAACGACTTACCAACATTCAAACCACGGGCTTTGTAGAAGGTGAAAATCATCCCACCGCCAATAATCAGCTTGTCGCACTTCTCCAGCAGGGTTTCAATTACGCCAATTTTGCTGGAAACTTTGGAACCGCCAATAATTGCCGCCAAAGGACGTTGGGGATTTTCAATAGCGTTTTGCAGATATTGCAATTCCTTCTCAACCAAATATCCAGCCACAGAAGGGCTAAGGAATTTAGTTACACCTTCAGTAGAAGCATGGGCGCGGTGTGCAGTACCAAAAGCATCATTTACATAAAAATCAGCATTAGCTGCCAATTTTTTGGCAAATTCTGGGTCGTTTTTCTCTTCTTCTGGATAAAAACGGACATTTTCTAGTAATAGCACTTGGCCATTTTGCAAAGCGGCAACTTTCGCTGCAACTTCATCGCCAATGGAATCATCAGTTTTAATGACTTCTTGCCCCAGTAACTCAGAGAGACGCTTGGCAACGGGAGTTAGGCGTAATTTGTCATCCACACCCTTGGGACGGCCAAAATGACTTGCGAGAATGACTTTAGCACCCTTCTGCGTTAAATCTTGGATGGTTGGTAGAGCGGCGCGAATGCGAGTATCGTCGGTAATGTTGCCTTGATCGTCCACAGGCACATTAAAGTCAACCCGCACTAAGGCACGTTTCCCAGATATATCAGCTGAAGATAAACTTGCTAAACTTTTTTTGGACACACCAAACTCTCCTGATTGCCTTTTTGTTATTGTTTTGAAAGTAGAACCATCAAGATTTTACCGGAGTCAGGGGTACCCAAGTGACAGAGATATTTAAGACAGTACTATTTCCTATCGATCAAAGTCGGGAAACGCGGGAAGCTGCTGATGTTGTTACCAACGTAGTTAAAAAGTACAGCAGTCGCTTGGTGCTGCTGTCTGTGGTAGAAGAACCGTCTCCAGATGCCACAGATGCGCCTAGTGCAGATCCGATGGTGTCACCAGAAGTAGTTGCTAAACTGCTGGAAAATGCCCAATCTTTATTTTCCGGGCAAGGAATTCAATCCGAAATCCTGGAAAGGAAAGGTAAACCAGCTTTTACTATTTGCGATGTCGCGGATGAAATCGGGGCCGATTTAATTATCATGGGCTGCCGGGGGCTAGGCTTGACTGAAGAGGGAGCGGATGATAGTGTGACAACTCGCGTGATTAACCTTTCCCCTTGCCCAGTGCTGATTGTGCCTTAGTAGTAGTCAGTGTCTCCAGAAATTAATTATGCCTTATGCAAAACCTTGTAGAGACGTAGCATTGCTACGTCTCTACATTCTTTTTCGGAAAAGTCTAATGACAAACAGAAAATTCTGAGTGTCGGCTGATGACGCTCAGAACTTTGGAGACAAATCTTGCATATTTACACGCTTTGCCTAAGAGCTTAAAAGCGATAGTTGCGATCGCGCACCCACATACTAACTGGAACTGCCTTACCCTGTGGATCTACTTTCGCCTTCACCACAATGGGGGGTACTTGTCCTCTGCGGGCGCGTTGGGTTCGCAAATCGTTGGCAATCTGCTGGCGTTGGTTTTCTGGAATGTAATAGGTTTCCAAACCGTAGTTAACGGAACCATCCTGATAAACACCTTTTAAGGCTACCTGATTGGCTCTTAGAGATGTTGGGCGATCGCTACTTACTCGTAACGGTCTCCAAGCTCTAGGAACACCATTACCATAGGATAGTTGCTCTTGCAAAGTCACGTAGATATTGGTTCCTTCAGGCAATCTTCTGCCGCTTCCCCGACCTTTGCTGACTAATGTTTGCCAACCAGGTAATCTCCTCAAATTTGCGGGACGGGATATGTTGTAATCTAGCGCTAAGGTGTTACCATCTAATACATTATTCGGGTCTACAGGTACGGTTTGCAAAATCACCGTTTTACCTGTCACATCTGTATAAACGGCTTGGGCTGGAACTGCCATAATTAACCCTGTTTGCAGCGCCAGGGGAGCTAGTAACCGCCAAAAAGGTAAGGGCTTATTCGATTTTTGTTCAGTAGCAATCAAGTAATCCCGAAAAGTCACCTTACTGGAGAACTCGGCTTCGGGAGACAAGGTTTTATTTTTAGATTCAGAAGAACTATTAGTCATGAGCGTAGTCCTAAAAAGCAGAGGAATTGAGGAGGTCAAAAGTAACGAGATTAGGACTAACGCAGAGAAACTTTAAAAATTTTGACGCACAGAGATTTTGATGATGGAGGAGATTCCTGAATTCTGAATTCTGAATTCTGAATTTGCACTACTTTTTACTTGCAGAGCTACCACCAGGTAGGCGGCGTTCAAACCAGAGTCCAGCACTAATTAAAGCGGAACCGCACAAGATAAAGACTAGAGACTTGAAAAGTAAGTCGGTGTCGTACTCTTGCACGCGACTGATAATTTGCAGTGTCACTAACAGCATACCGCCCCAAAAGGAACTTCTGTTGCTTAATTTCAATCCTTCTTGAATTAGTCCCCAGGCTAATGTTGCTAGAAGTACATTGAAAATAAAAACACCAAGTTCATCAATCCGACTGATAGTTTGATGCCAAAAAGGTACTATGGCAATAAAGGCAAGAAAAGTACCAATAACAGCAGTTGTGAAAATCACTTCGCGGCGCGGAGGATTATTTCTTTGACGCAGTAGAAATAACCATTGCAAGACCGCCAAGCCACTGAGAATCCCCAAATCGATGATCGGCAGAGACTGGAACAAGTTTGTCAAGTTCGTTGGCTGATTATAACCATAATTTGAAGATTCCCAAACCCAACGAAAAGACAGAACGTAAAAGACAACACCAAAGCTTACCAAAGCTAAATTACGGGCCAGAGATTGAAACAACCTGTAATTTATGGTTGGAAACAGCAGATCGTCATAACTCCAGAATAATGCAGGTGGGAGTACAAAAGCAAAAGATGCCACCCAAGGCGCTATATCAGCATAATTCAGCAGTGGCAGAGGATTAAGGTTAGCTTGTAAGGAACTAGCGAAAACAAAGGCTGCTAGACCAAAAATCCAACGCGATCGGCAGAAGTAGGCTAAGGGGACAAACACTAGCCATGCCAATAAAGGCAAATGCTGCACCACTAACCGCGACCAAGTTAACTCACCTGAAGCGTACCATAAGTCTTCTAATCCCGTCCAATACCCGATTTCCACGAGGATAATTGACAAAATTCCTAAAGAATTTATGCACAAACCGAAGGCCATCACTACAACACCCAACCCCCAGGCGAGAAAAAGTTGGGAAGTTGAACCGGCGATATTGAACATTTGGGCCATCAGCAGTAAATTTGCGCCGAAAATGAAGGCGCTTAAAATGAGCAAACCTTCTCCCAGTAAGCGTTTACTTTTTTGCGGCTTCTTCCCTTCAGGTGTTATCCAGGTGTAAAAACCGATGATCGCGATCGCAAAAAACAAACTCATCATCAGAATAAATTTGACTTCTCGCGATCCTCCTTGCCAGTTTCCTGATACAAAGGTAATTATGCCTAAGCATAAAAGGATGCTGCCTATAGCGATCGCTATTGCTTTATTGCGATCGCGTACAGCAGCTTCCAGGTTTTTAAATTGATAACGTTCTGCTATTTGCTCATACAGCGAAGAACTAATTAATCCTTCATCCCTCCATAATTGTGCTTCTTTGCGTAACTTTTGCGGAAAACTATCTAAGAACATGACCTTCTCCGGTGCAGTGGGGTAGCTTGGCCATTGCGTTCTGAATGGCGGTCATTATATTTTGAGTATGAAGCCAAAAGGCTTGATTACATTGTTCTTGTGTAACAGTTTGATTTGGATTTTGATACAACCTAATTCGTAATTCGTAATTCGTAATTCGTAATTCGTAATTCGTAATTCGTAATTCGTAATTAATTAATAAGGATCATTTTTCATATTGATTTCCACACAATTGCATCTCTAGTCTGATTTCTGAAAATTTTTATTATTTATATATCCAGATGGAAAAACCTTCTAATTTATTACTTAAAGTCTCACGGCGTTTGTTCGCTAATCTAGATGATCAAGAAAAATTTATAGAGGCTTTAATGAATCCTCAGCCTTTTTCACCCAGTATTCTTTGGTGTCAAGAAAAACTAGAGATTTCGCCTTTAGCAGTAAAAACACCAACCTATTGGCAACCACAATTTATAGACCGTTTATGCTTGGGAGAAAAACCCGGCCAGCATCCCTTGCATCAACAAGGATATTTCTATTGTTTAGATTTCTCCTCAGTATTTGCAGCTACTACTTTGTTAGCAATTCCTCAGTCAGTGCGTTTAGTTTTTGATATGTGTGCCGCACCAGGAGGTAAAAGTATTTTCGCTTGGAAAGCTTTACAACCTGAATTACTTATCAGTAATGAAGTAATTGGCAAACGTCTAGGGATGCTAATTTCTAATTTGAAGCGTTGCCAGATTAGCCCTAGTGCAGTAGTTAATAGAGATTCGAGTATATTTGCCGAAATGTTTCCCTACTCAAGCAACCTAGTAATAGTAGATGCTCCTTGTACTGGGCAATCTTTACTTGCTAAAGGTGAAAAAGCACCCGGATGTTTTCATCCAACTGCTATTAATAAGAGTGCAAATCGGCAAAAGCGAATTATAGCTAACTCTGCTAAACTTGTTTCACCACAAGGCTATTTAGCTTATATGACTTGTACATATTCACCCGAAGAAAATGAGCAAGTTTGCGAATGGTTTTTGGAACGATTTCCCCAGTTTCAAGCGATGGAAATTAGTAATTTAACTAAATATCAGTCGCATTTAACTACAATGCCTTGTTATCGGATGTTTCCTCAAGATAGATTAGGCGCTGGTGCGTTTACAGTATTATTTAAAAATACTCATGAAAATGAAGATGAGCATAAAGAATTAGATTTAAATACAATATCTTCGCTATATATCTACCAAAATTTTAAAAAGTCAAGTTAATTACATTGCTGGCTATCTTCTGGCTTAATGCCAGAAAATTTGATGTTTTTAATAGTGCTACATTTGTCAATCAGCCATCGGGAGTACACTTTTTAAGTGAGTTGACTTTATATTAAAACCACAGATATCAATACAGTTCGGTTAAGGTTTTTTGATGAAAATTTTAGATCGCAAAGACGTGATAAATCGCCGTCAAGACGAAAGACTGATTATTGTAGAGACAGCGATTCATCACGTCTCTTGCCTTAACCGAAAAGTATTGACACTCATATATGGTTTTTGTATTTAGGGATAGAGAGACTTACTAAGAGCCAATTTAGTTAACTTTATATTGCGTAACATAGTTGGATTTATTCTTGCCCATTTACTTACTTTTTCGATATTTCCAAGTTTTGCATGGAAATGATATGGCGGGAATAAAAACTTTCAATAATTAACTTTTATTGGTTATAAAAATTTTTTAACCTTTTTATAATCTAAATTTAACCAAAACTTATCCGGTATCAGCGTTAGACTTTTTGAAATAAACATTATACAAAAAAGCTAAACCGTACAGGATGCAAATTACATGAGTAGAAAAGTTAGCAAAGTACTTAAACAGTCTGGGGTGATTCCTTATAGAGTAAACAATGGCAAAGTTGAAATCTTGCTAATCACGACCCGTAACTTTCAACACTGGGTGATTCCAAAAGGAGATATTCCTAATGGCATGAGTCCGCCTGCTTCAGCAGCCAAAGAAGCTTGGGAAGAAGCAGGGGTGATTGGGCAGGTAGACATCAATGAACTGGGCACTTACAAGTACCGCAAAGGAGGCAGAAGTTATCGTGTCAAGATGTATTTATTACCAGTTGAGATGCTGAGTGAAGATTATCCAGAAGCAAGTAAAAGAAAACGGCAGTGGGTAGAAGTGACTACAGCTATTAGGTGGGTTAAGTTTAATTCACTCAAACGAATTCTTAAAGGTTTTTTCCAGGTTAAATCTCACTTTTGTGCATTTCAAGATACTAGTAATATATAGAAACAGACAGGATATAAGTATAATTAAAAAAATTAAATTGGACTGCTTCGTAGTGAGCGATTCATCATTTATAGCAAGTTTTACTAGGAAAAAAGTCCTTACCCTCCGCGTTGGTTAGTCGCTCATAGTGGAAACTCCCTACAGCCCTTCGGGCATCCTACGGCAGGCGCTAGCCTCTCCCAATGTGAGAAGACCGCGCTAACTCACTACAAACTTTAATTTATTTACGCCTAACTACTTATTGAAAAGCCCTCGAAGCAACATGAGGGAATTTCAATAAGTAGCTAATATTTAAAACAACTGCACTGGGTAATCAAAATAAGTAAATATTAGACGTAAGACATCACAAAATGTTTACATCAATTTGATGGTGAGTATGGGTCTATTTATTGAGTAGACTTATCCATTCTAAATCCACAGTAAAGCTACCCAAGTTTTTAAACCGACAATTCCATCAGCTTGCAATTTTTTAGATGTTTGAAAACTAACAATTGCATCCTTAACTGACTCAGAAAACTTCCCGTCAATGGCATCAGTATATAATCCAATATCTTTTAATTGCTGTTGTAATTGTTTGACCCTTAGCCCAGAATCTCCTAGCTGTAATCCATTAAATCTATTCAAATCGGCTCGACCACTAACACCAGCTACACCAGAGATATCACCTTCATATTGATGGATTAGGTATTGCCCCTGCCAAGCGCCAGGAATACTTGGGTTCTGGGTTCCGTAGTGGGCAATCCATAACGGATAACTCGCAAAATCAGATGGATTGCCAAGTTCTGTCCAGAAACTGGGGAAGGTATAAATAATTGGTTTAATTGGTTTTTTCGTTTGTTGTAAAAGGGCTTTTTCTACCTCTGCTAACCACAGTTTAGCTGCACTAATTACAGCTTGGCTATTTACTTTGTCAGTTACCTCTACATCCAGAACTGGTGGTAAGTCTCCTGGTTCTAATTTCCCCAGCGTTTTTAAGAATTCCTGCGCTTGCTGAACCGGGTCAGATGTATGGGGATGAAAGAAATGATAAGCACCCCGAATAATACCAACTGTTTTCATGGTCTGCCAGTGATGAGCAAAAGCAGAGTCTTTAATGCTAACTCCTTCTGTAGCTTTGACAAACGCAAAGGTTTTACCAGAGTTTTTTACAGCCGTCCAATCTACTCTGCCGTCTTGATCGGCAACATCAATTCCTAGCATAAAATCCTTAACCTTTTTGAACAGTACAATACTGAACTTATCAGAGGCTCTAATCAAATTTATGCTATTTTTAGATTTTTTAGTAAATTACATAAATTTACAAGACTGCTCGGACTGGGGTAACTCTGACTTTGCCTGTACAAGGTTTGATTTCTTCTGTGACGGTAAGGTGCTGGTAAGCATTCGGAGGCGTAATTTCAATCTTATTAGAAATTGGGCAGTTTTCCTGGGGCGAACTGATGTGATTGTATGCTACTTGAAATGAGGCTTGTTTTCCAGGAGCTAGAGTTACTTGTTGTCGAGGTTGCTGACTCGAAAAGTAAGTGTCTTTGGAGCGGATAACTTTAACCCTTTCCAACGGCTGACCTTTTGCATCTAGTAGTGCCAATCCCGGATAACCGTTGAGGGTGCAAGGGGATGAGGCGTTATTAGTGAAGGCGTAGGTGAGAGCAATATTCCCAACGCCAGCATCTTCGGAGACTCGGCGCACTGACAATTGGCTAGTTTCACAGCGCGTCGGATTCGTAGCAATAGTGGGTTCAGGGGTAGAACTGTTTGTAGTTTTTTCAGCCGGTGTAGGTGTTGAGGTCAACACAGTTGCCTTTATAGGCTGTTCAGTGATTGCTGGTAAGGCTTGTGGCTGTTTTGTAACAGAGGGAGAACTGACACAGCCTGTTGTCACCGCAGTCAGGAGCAACAACATACTGCTTTCCACAATTAGAATTCGCATATCTCTTTTTTTGTAGTGAATTACTTACACTGATGCTTTACATACAGTGTTAGTTTCCCTTTTCACTAGGGATTGCTTTGTTGTGGGTTTGGTCTTAACATTCCCTTTTTTGGCGAACTTCTCCGTTCCATAAGCTAGGTATTCAACCGCATTAAATATTATCTGTTGCTTCAATCAAAGCACTGCAAATTCCTGGTTCACTCATCGAATGTCCGGCATCAGGAACTACTATAAATTCGGCTTCTGGCCAAGCGCGATGTAATTCCCAAGCTGATATCATTGGGCAGACTACATCATAGCGTCCCTGAACAATTACAGCCGGAATATGGCGGATGCGGTCTACATTTAAGAGTAATTGATCTTCTGTTTCCAAAAATCCCTTATTCATAAAGTAATGGCATTCAATACGTGCGAAAGCTGAAGCAAATTCGCTCTCGCCAAACTTTTGCATGAGTTCTGGGTCTAAAAAAAGTCTACTTGTACTAGCTTCCCAAATTGACCAAGCACGCGCTGCTGCTAATTGAATTTCTAAATCTGGACTGGTCAACTGTTTGTAATATGCTGCGATCATATCATCACGTTCTGCGATCGCAATTGGTTCGACATAAGCTTCCCAAGCATCAGGAAAAATATAGCTAGCACCCTCTTGGTAAAACCATCGCAACTCTTTTTGCCTCAGCATAAAAATACCACGGAGAATTAATGCCGTGCAGCGAGAAGGATGGGTTTGGCTGTAGGCTAATGATAAAGTGCTACCCCAACTACCACCGAAAACCGCCCACTTTTCTATACCTAAATGTTGGCGCAGTTTTTCGAGATCACTGACTAAATCCCAAGTGGTGTTTTCTCGTAATTCAGCATGGGGCGTACTTTGACCACAACCACGCTGGTCAAACATCACTATCCGCCATTTTTCTGGGTGGAAATATTGCCGATAAAAAGGTGGACATCCACCACCAGGGCCGCCATGCAGCAAAACGATGGGTTGACCCTGGGGGTTTCCTGACTCTTCAAAATGAATGGTATGTAGGTCGGAAACCTTTAAACTACCTTCTAGGTAAGGCTCGATCGCTGGGTAAAGTTCTCGCATTTTAGATATTTTATCAGTAATGTTGTCATTGCGATCGCTTGCCTTCGGGAGCTTTGATTATTCCCAATCCAAAATCCAAAATCGTTCGACTGAGCGGCTTGCCTTGAGCGAAGTCGAAAGGAGCCGAAGTCTAAAATCCAAAATTATTACGAGAGGTCGCAAGTAAATGCCGTGGTTCGTCAAAATTGAAGAAGGGAAAGTCGATAAACCGACCTTTGACCAATATGTACCTGCCCACAAAGCCTACATCCAGGACTTGATTGCTAAAGGACACAAAGCGCGAACAGGTTATTGGGCAGAACAAAGAGGCGGAATGTTGCTGTTTGAGGCAGCCTCTAAGGAGGAAGCAGAAGCAATTGTCGCTGATGACCCGTTGGTAAAACACGGCTGCGTCAACTATCAGCTTTACGAATGGCGAATTGTTATGGAATAACACACACTTACTGGTTTTTCATGTTATGCTTGTAGAAGACCTGGATCTATGCGATTGCAACACCCAAATCTTGTCAGAACCGGAAGGTAGCAGCAACACGGGAGGCTTGTAATAGGCGTAGTCTCCGGGTCGCCCTATTTTTAGGAGCGGTCAGCAACAATGGCTGGTTTTGGAGATATTGTTCAAAAAGCTTTTTACCTCGGTGTTGGATTAGCTTCTTACGCAGGTGAGAAAGCAGGGGGAAAATTAGCCCAAGTGCGATCGCAAGTCCAAAAACTGGCAGACGAAATGGTGGCAAAGGGCGAAATGAATACAGAAGAAGCCCGCCGCTTCGTTGAAGAAATGATGAAGCAAGCCCAACAAGCCCAACCATCTAGTGAAACCTCCGAAAAAACACCTCCTTCTGAACCTCGCCGCATTGAAATTTTAGAGGATGATGAAGAACCAACGGTGAAAGAGGGATCAACTGATGAAAGTGCGGATAAATTGCGTCAAGAAGTGCTAGACCTGCAAAACGAGTTAAAACGATTGCAACGCGATCAATAAAAATTATTTTTTACTCGATATAACCGGTAATAAGTGGCAATTTGACATAGCACTTCATATAGAAACTTGATAAGATACATTGCCTAGTGTGTATTCTAGTGCTTCCACCCAGATAACACAAAGCGTCCTGTTTATAGCCTGCAAAGGTGTCAAGTTTATGGAACAGTGGCAAAAGGATTTAGCAGAAATCGTTGAAACAGTGGCTGATGAAGTAGAGCGTTTCTTCCTGGGAATGAGTGAAATGGTTGACGCTTTTTTTGAGCTAACGGAAGAAATTACTGAGCAAGTCCCTAATATTGTTACTGAAGTCGATCAGTATTTACAGGATTTAGCCGAACCAATGTTGGAGGCTTACTGGGAACTGGAAGACATGGTAGCAGATGTAGATCCAGGTTTTCCTTATTCGGTTGAACCTACGGCTGAAAAAAATCCTGCCTGCATCGGTTGTACTCATTACCACGGTCAAGTTTATAGTGGTAATTTGTTAGTTTGTGCCATGCATCCCCACGGTTGTGAAGATGAGAATTGTCCAGACTGGGAGAAGGAAGAGTATTGAGAGGCTGAGGGGAGTGGGGAGATGGGGGAGCAGGGGAGGCAGGGGAAGCAGGGGAGAATAACTAATGACCAATGACTAATACTTCGACTTACCTCGACTTCGCCCTTCGGCTACGCTCAGGACAGGCTCGGCACAAGTCGCTCAGTACAAATAACAAATGACAAATGACAAATGACAAATAACAAATGACAAATGACAAATGACAAATGACAAATTTCCTGAAAGTGGATCTCAGGCAAACCAAGAAATGAAGTATGGTGAACGCGACATTGCGGAAGGTAAATTAATTACCTTCCCAAATCCGCGTGTGGGAAGACGATATGACATTAATATTACTTTGCCGGAATTTACTTGTAAATGTCCCTTTTCTGGCTATCCTGACTTTGCGACAATTTACGTTACTTATGTGCCTGATGAACGGGTAGTGGAATTAAAGGCGCTTAAACTTTATATTAATAGTTATCGCGATCGCTATATTTCCCACGAAGAATCTGCTAACCAAATTTTGGATGATTTTGTGGCTGCTTGCGATCCTTTAGAAGCCACTGTGAAAGCAGATTTTACGCCTCGTGGTAATGTACATACTGTAGTTGAAGTGCGTCATCAAAAGTACCCATAATGAAAACTTGGGCTTGTAATGAGGACTTTAGTCCTCTCTACGAGACGCTAGGGGAGAAAAATCAGGACTTTTGACTCTCAAGTCGATCAAATAAGGCGATCGCCTACCCTAAACTAAAAACTAGTAGTCTATGTCATTAAATTTGAGGGATAAGAGAACGAACGGCAGAGGCACAGAGAACGCAGAGAGAAAGATTCTAAAACTTGGTTTATATCATGTTCGCTTGATTACTTATTAAACCCGAAGAACCCCACCCCGCCAAAGCTACGCTTCGTCTCCCAGGGGATTAAGGGGTGGGGTGCAATAACTGTGGAAATCATAACTAATTATGCGAACATGATATTACTAAGAATTGTTGACTTGACAGACTACTAGTTATTCTGCAATTCTGTTTGCAGCAGATTTTACTTGAAGCACAACTTTTTTAGACAAAGGAATATATCCGAGTTCCAAACTGGATTTTTGCCCCTCAATCAAAGCCCAATCAATAAATTTTTTCAGCGCTTCACCTTTGACTCGGTTTGGATATTGCTGATAAGTCAAAATCCAGCTATAAGTAACGATGGGATAAGACTGGGAACCTGTAGGATCGTTGATAAAAGCAATCAAGTTATTGGCGGGTAATTTTACTGACTCCAAGGTTTGAGCTACAGATTCTGGTGTCGGCGTAATATAATTACCAAATTTATTTTCCAAAGCAGCCACAGGAAGTTTATTTTGTTTGGCGTAGATGTATTCTACATAGCCAATAGCTCCTGGGATCTGTTGAACTAAGGCGGTAACACCTTCATTACCCTTTCCAGCAATTCCTACTGGCCATGCTACAGATTTACCAGTTCCAACTTTGCTTTTCCATTCTGGACTTATGACACTTAGATGTTGTGTCAACACACTTGTAGTTCCACTACCATCAGTTCGGTGTACAACCTGAATCGGTAGATTGGGCAAATTTACCCCTGGATTAGCTACAGCTATTCTCGGATTATTCCAATTGGTAATTTTTCCGAGAAAAATATCTACGTAGACTTGACGTGAAAGCTTTAAACCATTTGGCAGATTGACTTGAGATGACTGGAGGGTAGGGGCAAGGTTGTAAGCCAATACTATGGAACCAGCAGTCATGGGTAAAGCAATAACTCCCCTCTTTATCTTAGCTGCTTGTTCATTTGTAATTCCCACATCGCTAGCTGCAAAGTCCACAGTACCTTCAAGAAGCTGTTGCACCCCAGCACTGCTTCCTATAGCTTGATAGTTAATTTCCACATTGGAATTTTGCTGGTTATAATCTGAAAGCCAGCGTTCGTATAAAGGCGCAGGAAAACTTGCCCCAGCACCAACGAGAGAAATGTGCTTGATTTTTTTATTATCGGCAGTACAAGAAACGATACTCAACAAGATAGCGATTATGGGTAGTAGGCAAACCCGTCGTTTAGATTGAAGTTGAGCAGATATATGAATCTTTAGTTCCAATGTTCAATAATTTTCCAATCTGTAGCCGTGTGGGTGTAATTAATTGTAAAACGAGGAAAATAAATTTGAAATACAAAGGTACGCACAGCAGAAGTGAAAACTGTGCGTACCTTTGCTTTTAAACTTCAATAGCTGTCTCTTTCTCCTCAATTTTTGGCTCTGAACTCAGCCGATCTAAAATATCTAAAACCTCTTGTTCAAAAGCAACTTGGGCGCGGTTAGTTTTGCCACCAACGTATAAGCGATCGCCTTTTTGCAATGCCCATATTTGTGAATGAGAAAAGTAACTCATCACTACACCCAGCATTAGTAAGCCAAATCCTGAGTAAACAATTGGTATGCCCGGATCGGCTTTAATTTGTAAGCCAGTGCTGCCAATGACATCCAAAATTTTCAGCTTCACGCCATTGACTTCGGTTGACATCCCAGCGCGGACTGTATCAATGAGTTTACCAGTGGGATCATAAATTAATACCATCCCTTGCAAGTCTTTGGCTAGTAAAGATACACCCTCACTCAAATCCGGTTTCGTAGGAACCCAGGTTCCCCAAATGCGCCCTTGTCCGTTGGTGTCCAATTGCGCCATTGGTAGCTTAAAAATCGGGCTGTTGTTAAATTGGACGCGAATGCCTGCAATTCCCCAATCAGTTTGATAAAAAGTTATGCCATGATAGCGCAGAGGCTCGTTGACAAAAATCTTCTTGTGGTCAATTTCCTCTCCCTGCTTATTTAAGACAGACATATCTGAATAAAATTGATCGATGCCGCCAGATGGGGTGTAATCAATCCAAAAACGATTGACGCGCACAGACCAATCTTTTGGGATTTTTGCGGCTATTGGACCAGCATCGACAATATTTGTCACTTGAAATGTATCGCCACTTGCAACCATTTCTTGAGCCAGAAACCCAGTCATCGCCCCCCAAATTCCCCCTAGCAGAATAGCGACGATGCCAATATGAACGATAATTGGGCCGATGCGTCCGACTATTCCTTTGCGGGCATAGAGGATATTTTCTTTTTCTTGATCTGGAAAAATTTTATAGCGGCGTTTCTGTAATAGTTCGCTGAGAGAATTTAGAGAACCATTATCTAGTTCTGCACTTAAAGCTAATTTTTGAAATTGCCGTGGTTCTTCGTAATATTTCCAGCGCTGGGCAGCTTTTAAGGCTGGTAACTGACGGGTAAAAGAACAAGCAGTTAAGCTAGTGCCAAATAAGATGAGTAATGCCAGAAACCACCAGGTACGATATACATGGTCTAACCCAACTACCTGAATTACCTTCCAAGTTAAAAAACCAAACAAAGCTGGATGTTCTGGGTAGTTAGCCTGATAAAATGCGGGTGGCTGACCTTGTTCAATTACAGTACCGGTGGAACTAAAGATTGCAATCAATAGCAGTAGTGCGATCGCTAGTCGTAAGTTAGTCAGTACTGGCAAAAGCTCTTGCCGTAAGAACTCCCCAGGTATTGCCCACCATTTTAATTCTTTGGATGAATCTTCTAAAGTCATTATGTGTAAAATCTAATAAAGGTATTGATATTAAAAACTGCCAAGGGGAATCCGAGAAATTAAGGAAAATACACCGAATCCTACCAATAGTGCCCCGCTAACTGGGTTAATCCAGCCAGACCAGCGACGCAATTCTAGTAATTTTTTAATTGAAGCTGTAAAAGTACCCGCCAAAATCAATGGTGCTACATAACCGGCTGTGTAAGAAAGTAGCAAAACAGCGCCTAAAATTAAGTCTTGTGTATTCGCAATCCAACCCAGCAAGCTGGCTAAAACAGGTGTGCTACAAGGGGATGCCACTAAGCCGAAAGTCAGCCCCAGCAAATAGGAACGCAATCCTGTTGGTAAATCTTGCGAAATCCAATTGGTTTCGCCCAAGGATGGAAATTGCAGAGGCAATGCTTCTAATAAGTTCAACCCCATGAGAATGGCGATAATGCTGACGATAATCGGCAAACCAATTCCCACTTGTCCATAGACTTTTCCTACAAAAGCTGCTATAATTCCCATTCCAGCTAATGTAGTTGCTAATCCTAAAGCAAACCAAGTTGATTGAGCAGCTGCTTGCAAGCGGCTTTTGGCTTCATAACCACCGATGTAACCAATGGTAATTGGCAGCATAGAAAGCATACAGGGTGTAAGACTGGTGAGCAAGCCAGCCACAAAGATGATACCAACGCTCACCAAGCTTAGGTGTGTCAGTTGGTTAGAAACGAGGCTGTTGGCAAATTGTTCTAGCTGGTAAATTTGGGTTTGCAGATGATCA
Source organism: Nostoc sp. NMS2 (assembly GCF_017115105.1). Taxonomy (GTDB): domain Bacteria; phylum Cyanobacteriota; class Cyanobacteriia; order Cyanobacteriales; family Nostocaceae; genus Nostoc. The sequence goes on along the minus strand of NZ_JABXKH010000163.1, from coordinate 30,405 downwards.
AACATGGGGAATTTCTGAGCGGGAAATGCTTACTCTGCTTGAATTGTAGCTTATTTTTGTCTGTAGAGTCAGCAGAAGTGATTATCAGAATCTAATATCATCTAAACTTCATCTGCCCGAAGAAATGTATCTAAAATACAATTAAGCTCGAATTATCCCTGAAGAAACACGGCTGGAGTATTTGGCATGATGATTGCATTACCCGGATTTAAAATTGTCACTTTGTTAAAAGCAGGGGTAAAAGCAGTCATATACCGTGGAATCAAGGTTAAAGACCAGTGTCCGGTAATTATCAAAGGGCTACGTGCAGAACAGTGTACACCCAATAATATTGAACAATTCAAACATGAGTATGCGATCGCTCAAAGGTTAAATATCGCCGCCGCAGTCCAGGTTTACGCCTTAGAGATGCACCAGGGAATCCCTTATTTAATTATGGAGGATTTTGAGGCGCGATCGCTCGATCAATTGCTAGACCAATTTCAAGAACCTGTTTCATTCTTAAAAATTGCTATTGAAATCACCAGCAAACTCGCACAAATTCACACTCATCACATTGTCCATAAAGATATTAAGCCGCAAAATATCTTAGTTAATCTCGAAACTAATCAGGTTAAAATTGCTGATTTTGGAATTGCTGCTTTCATTCCATATCAGCAGCAAATGGTTAGCAGTTCCAGTCGCATTGAAGGCAGTTTACCTTATCTTTCACCTGAACAAACCGGGCGGATGAATCGAGGAATTGACCATCGTAGCGATTTGTATTCACTGGGAGTCACCTTTTATGAGATGCTGACAGGTCAGCTGCCATTTCAAGGCAAAGACCCCTTAGAGTGGGTGCATTGTCATATTGCCAAATCTCCGCCATCCCCGAAAAAGCTCAACTCTGATATTCCTCAAATGCTCTGTGACATCATCATCAAATTGTTGTCGAAGGTTGCAGAACAGAGATATCAAAGCGCTTTAGGTTTGCAATTTGATCTGGAACAATGCTTAAAACAATTGGAAACAACCGGAGAAATTCAATCCTTTGTTTTGGGTGAGCAAGATATCTCAGATCGCTTTCAAATTCCCCAAAAATTGTATGGGCGAGAACAAGAAATTGCCAAGCTTCTGCAAGCATTTGAGCGAGTTGTTAGCCAAGGAAAACCAGAAATTGTCCTCGTCTCTGGCTATGCTGGAATTGGTAAATCTTCTTTAGTGAAAGAGATTCACAAGCCAATTGTGCGAGAACGTGGGGTTTTTATCTGTGGTAAATTCGATCAGTACAAACGAGATATTCCTTACTTCACCATTGTTCAAGCTTTTCAAACACTTGTTAGACAAATTTTAACCGAGCCGGAAGATCAACTTGCCAATTGGAAAAAGCGAATACAAGCAGCATTAGGGAACAATGGTAGATTAATCGCCGATGTAATTCCAGAAGTTGAATTAATCGTTGGCGAACAGCCACCTATACCAGAGTTGGGGCCTGCTGAATCTCAAAACCGATTTAATTTAGTATTTCAGAATTTTATCAGCGTCTTTTCTCAAAAAGAGCATCCACTCACTGTTTTTTTAGATGATATGCAGTGGGCAGACAGCGCTACTTTAAATTTAATTAAAACCGTCATTACTGGGTCTAGTATCCAATATCTCTGCTTCATTTTAGCCTATCGAGATAATGAAATAGATATTGTGCATCCCTTTAGTTTGATGATGGAGAAGATTTGCCAGCAGGGAGTAAGAACAACTGGAATTCTTCTTACTCCTTTGAATCTTGTTTATGTAAATCAATTGATTGCTGATACATTGCATAGTTCAGCAGAACAAGTAGAACCTCTTGCTCAATTGATTATCCAAAAAACTGATGGTAATCCTTTTTTTGTCAATGAATTTTTGAAAACGCTGCATCAAGAAAATCTGCTAAATTTTAACCCTCAATATCGAATTTGGAAATGGGATCTAGCTCAGATTGAAGCCCAAGGTATTACAGATAATATTGTCAGTTTGATGATTGGGCGGATGCAAAAACTGCCAGCCGCAACTCAAGAAGTGCTTAAATTAGCCTCCTGTATTGGTAATCGCTTTGATCTAGAAGTTTTAGCGATCGTTGGTGAAAAATCTATTCAAGAAACAGCAAATGCCCTTGCTGAAGCAATTTTAAGAGGATTAATTATCCTCGTAGAGTCAGATGAAAGTGCTGGTAGAAACTATCGTTTCTATCATGACCGAGTTCAACAAGCTGCTTATGCTTTAATTGCTGATGAATCAAAGTCGGTAGTTCATCTGACGATTGGGCGACTTTTGCTGAAAAATTCTAGTCAGGAAAAAGTCAACGAGCAAATTTTTGATTTAGTTAATCAATTAAACCTCGCAGTTAATCTGATTATTGAACAGACAGAAAAAGATGAATTGGTAAGATTGAATTTAATCGCTGGTAAGAAGGCAAAAGCATCTACAGCCTACACTCCTGCTAAAAGATTTTTTAGCGTTGCCATGAATCTTTTAGCTGAGAATGCCTGGATAGAACAATATGAACAAACATTTACTTTATTTAGAAAACTAGCTGAGTGTGAATTTTTAACAGGAAATTTAGAACAAGCGGAACAATTATTTGACTTACTATTGCTCAAAGTAGAATCTCATGTAGAAAAATCTAATATTTATATGCTGCAAATCAGACTCTATCAAGTTGCGGGTAGATATGAAGAGGCGCTGACATTGGGATTAGAAGCTTTAAAACTTTTTGGGGTAACATTCCCTGATGCAAATGAAGAAGTGCAAGCTGCGATCGCAATTGAAAAAAACCAGATATTAATTAATCTAGATAACAGAGAAGTCTCTGATTTAATTGATTCTTTAGTAATCGAAGACCCCAATATTAAAACAGTAATTAGTCTGTTGACAACTTTGGGCCCACCTACTTATCTTGGTAGACCTCATCTCTTTCCCTTAGTCGTACTTAAAGCAGTTAACTACTCACTCAAGTTTGGGAATACGGAAGAGTCCTGCTTTGCTTACAGTATGTACGCCATGTTGTTAGTTTCTATCTTCCATGATATTCCTACAGGCTACGCATTTTCTGAGATGACAATTCAATTGAATGAAAAGTTGCACGACTTGAAACTTAGAGGAGTTGTTCTACACATTCATGGAAGTCATATCAACGTTTGGCGTAACCATATTGCTACCGATATTCCCTTTTTAGAACGAGGATTTATTGGCTGTGTGGAAGCAGGCGATGTGACGATGGCAAACTACAACGGTTATCAAGGATCGTGGCAAATTATCCAATTAGGCTCTCCACTTTCAGATACATATAAATCTCTAGAGAAATACATTGTATTTGCCCGCCAGTCTAAACATGAGGCTGTCTATCAGACAATCAGACTACAGCAGATGTTGCTGATGAATCTGCGCGGACTCACTCACCAAAGTTTGACTCTAAGTAATGATGAATTTGATGAATCATCCGCTTTATCTCTTATTACAGATGCAGGTTTTGTCAGTGGAATTATTTTTTATCACATTATCAAATTAATTATATTTTTTACTTATGGACAATATACAGAAGCACTAAGTTGTGCATTAGAATTATCTAAATTCCCCGTTACGACACTGGCATTACCCATTGAAACAGATTATATTTTATATTACTCACTGACTCTAACTGCTCTTTATCCAACTGTATCTTTTCAAGAGCAAGAACAGTTTTTGCTAACTCTAGAATCCCATCAGCAACAATTGCAATACTGGGCTAAACACTGCCCTGCAAACTTCTTACATAAGTCTCAATTAATAGCTGCTGAAATAGCTCGAATTCAAGGTCGAGACTTGGAAGCAATGCGCTTGTATGAACAATCAATTGCTTCAGCCCGCGAGCAGGGATTTGTGCAATATGAAGCTTTGGCTAATGAACTAGGCGCTAAGTTTTACTTGGAGCGAGAGTTTGAATTAATTGCCAAAACCTACTTGCAAGAAGCTAAAAATGCATATCTGCGCTGGGAGGCATCCGCTAAAGTTAAGCACTTAGAAGAATGCTATCCTCACTTATTGCCACAACAACAGCTTATTTCTAACGGAACATTTATCACCACAGGTGAACATCTAGACTTTTTATCAGTAGTTAAAGCTTCTCAAAGCATATCTAGTGAAATTGTTTTTTCGCGGTTATTAAAGACATTAATGCAAATTGTCATTGAGCAAGCAGGAGCAGAAATCGGTTATTTGTTGCTTGAACACGAGCAAAATTTGGTAATTGAAGTAGAAGCTAAAGTTAATCCCCAGGCTGAGAAACCGAATGTTTCTCGACCCGTATTTGATGGCGAAATTTCACAAGTTATTCCGCAATCAATGCTGAATTATGTGCAGCGAACTCAAGAAACAGTGATTTTGCAGAATGCTACTGAGCAAAATATGTTTTCTAGAGATGAGTATATAATCCAAAAACAACCTAAATCTGTACTTTGTTTACCGATCGCACGTCAGTCAAAATTACTTGGTATTTTATATTTAGAAAACAATCTCATTCCCAGCGCCTTTACACAGGACAAACTTTCGGTACTAGAGATTTTGACAGTTCAAATTGCTATTTCTCTAGAAAATGCTCGTCTTTATCAAAATTTAGAGAACAGCCAAGAACAACTCAACTTGGCATTGAAGTCTGGCAAAATTGGTGTTTGGAGTTGGGATATTGCCAATGATTTGTTTGACTGGGATGAGCAGACTTATCAACTATTTGGGTTAACACCTGAAACTTTTGTTGCAACTTCGGAAGCAATTTTAGCTCGTTTGCATCCAGATGATAGCCCATTGCTGGCTCAATCGTTGAGTCGAGCAATTAACGAAGGTATCGAGCATGATTTAGAATATCGAATTATTTGGGATGACGGCAGTATCCGCTACCTAGCCTGCCGGGGAAAAGCCTTTTTCAACGAAGCAGGTAAAGCCACACACATGAGTGGTGTTGTGCTTGATATCACAGATCGCAAACAAGCTGAAGCCGAACGTATCCAACTAATTCAAGAGCAAACCGCGCGACAGGAAGCAGAAGCCGATCAAAAACGAGCAGCATTTTTAGCTCAAGTCAGTGCAACCCTTGCATCTTCCCTCAATTACGAAAGCACGCTAGCAAGTGTGGCCAACCTGGTTGTGCCTTACTTCGCCGATTGGTGCAGCGTCGATCTGCTGCAAGAGAACCAATCAATTAATCGGGTAGCAGTTGCTCACCGAGATCCAGAGAAAGTTAAACTCGGTTGGGAACTTCATCAGCATTATCCTAGAAAGATGGATGAACCTCAAGGTGTGCCTAAAGTCCTGCGTACAGGAATTGCTGAAATGGTAACTGAAATTTCAGATGCAGCCCTAGTACAAGGTATTCCAGATGCAGAACATCTCAGAATTATACGTGAAATCGGTTTAAAATCCTGTATAATACTGCCCTTGATGGCACGGGAAAGAATTTTTGGTGCAATTTCCTTTTTTACGGCAGAATCAGAACGTCGTTACAGCACGGCTGACTTGTTACTAGCTGAAGATATTGCCCATCGAGCAGCGATCGCTATTGATAATGCCCGCCTTTACCAAGAAGCACAGCAAGCCCAAAAAACCGCAGTGCAAGCCCTAGAGCGCATTGCCCGTCTGCAATCGATCACGGCTGCCCTTTCAGAATCGCTGACACCAGCCCAAGTCTCTGAAGTCATTGTAGAGCAAAGTCTGGCTGCCTTGGGAGCCAGTTGTGTCTTCGTCGCCTTACTGAATGAAAACAAAACTGAACTAGAAATTGTGCAGGCGGTTGGCTATCAGCAAGATTTGGTAGATACTTGGCAGCATTTTTCTATTGATTCACCTTTTCCTCTAGCCGAAGCTGTACGGACTGGACAACCCATTTGGGTTGAATCAAAACAAAATAGAATAGCTCGTTACCCTCATCTAGCTGAAGCTTACGCCCAATATGACATTAATGCTTGGATTTCTATTCCTTTGATGGTGGAGGGTTCGGCAATTGGAGGTATAACTTTAGGATTTGACCAACTTCAACTACTTAGTGGAGAAGATCAAGCGTTTATCTTGGCTCTTGCTCAACAATGCGCCCAAGCGATCACTCGTACCCATCTTTACGAAGCCGAACGAATGGCGCGAAATGCTGCTGAATCAGCAAACCGCATCAAAGATGAATTTTTAGCCGTGCTATCCCATGAACTGAGAACACCCCTTAACCCGATTCTGGGTTGGACAAAGCTGATGCGGAGTCGCAAACTTGACCAAGCAACAAGCGATCGCGCCCTCGAAACCATTGAGCGCAACGCCAAGTTACAAACCCAATTAATTGAAGATTTGCTTGATGTCTCCCGCATCCTTCAGGGTAAGTTGAGCCTCAATTTCGGCCCGATTAATTTGATATCAGTTATTGAAGCTGCGATCGAAACAGTGCGTTTATCAGCACAGGCTAAGTCCATCGAGATTCAGACAATTATTGAATCTGGTGTCGGGCCAGTTTTAGGTGATGCCAATCGATTGCAACAAGTTATTTGGAATATTCTTTCCAATGCCATTAAGTTTACTCCCACTGAGGGACAGGTAAAAATTAAATTAGAGCAGGTTGGCTCACAGGTACAAATTCGCATAACTGATACAGGAAAAGGGATTGCACCTGAGTTCTTACCTTACGTCTTTGATTATTTCCGTCAAGCAGATGGTGCCACAACTCGAAAATTTGGCGGTTTAGGTTTAGGATTAGCGATCGTCCAGCATCTTGTAGAACTTCACGGCGGAACTGTGCAAGCAGAAAGCCTGGGCGAAGAACAAGGAGCAACTTTCACCGTCAGACTTCCATGTTTACAGAATCAAAGTAAAGGAATCAAGGATGCAAAAGATAACTCCTCACTTCTGCCAGATCAGTCCTTACCCTTGTCTGGCTTAGAGATTCTCGTGGTCGATGATGACGCAGATATGCGAGAATTTTTACCTTTCATGCTGGAGCAATATGGGGCAACTGTGACAGCTGTAGCCTCAGCCATTGCAGCTTTAACTGCACTGAGTCAATTTCAGCCAAATTTGATTATTAGTGATATTGGGATGCCAGAAATGGATGGCTATATGCTGATGCGACAGATTAGGAGTCTAGAACCAGAGCAAGGCGGGACAATTCCGGCGATCGCTTTAACTGCCTATGCTGGAGAGATAGATCATCAGCAAGCGATCGCTGTTGGATTTCAACAACATATTTCCAAACCTGTAGATCCAGAAGAATTGGTAAAGGCGATCGGATCGTTAATTAAAAGTTTGTAGTCAGTTCGGTTAAGACAAGAGACGCTATGAATCGCCGTCTCTACAATAATCGGTCTTTTGTAGAGACGGCGATTTATCGCGTCTTGGTAATGATATACGGGATACAGACAATATTGTTTTATCGTTTAAATCAGGGGTCTGACCCTCTATTCATCATCTGTATGCGTCAGTGGCAAGGGGTTCTGGTCAAGATATGGTTGTTGGTAATCAACTTCCACCCTTATTCACAGGATGACGCTAGCTAAACAAGCGATTAAACTATGGATAATATCAAGGCATTGTTGCTTTTAGCACAAGTTACATAAATTTCATCTCATTCTTAAATCTAAAATCTCATCCTGCTATATAAAATACCAGTTATGTCAGTGTATCAAGAAAGTTGTGGGGAGGCCACCGATTTGATTATTGGTGTTCACAACCAAGAAAACCTCGAATTACCAGCAAATTCTGCTCCTGTGGGCGCTCTTGCCACAACACAAGGAAATTTTTCTACGTTTCTTGCTCCCCTGACTCAGGATACTTTTAAGCAGGTTGTTCAGGATGTCGAGCAAAAATTACAGATTGTCCATCAAACCCTATCAATGCTGGATTCTCAGGGGTTTGAAACTCTCCTGCAAGAAATGTTGCATTCCATTACCTTGAAAACCGGAGAATTACTGGGGGCAGACCGGACAACGATATTTTTATTAGATGAAGAAAAACAAGAACTCTGGTCGATTTTAGCTGAAGGTGAGGGCGATCGCTCTTTAGAAATTCGCATCCCTGCCAATAAAGGCATTGCTGGGGAAGTTGCCACTTTCAAACAAGTGATCAATATTCCCTTTGATTTTTATAACGATCCGCGATCGCATTTTGCCCAAGAACAAGAAAAAAGAACTGGCTACCGCACCTACACCATGCTGGCTTTGCCGTTGTTAAACGAACATGGACAGTTAGTTGCAGTAGTACAATTACTGAATAAATTAAAATATGGGAATAATCACGCCGCTCCCCTGGCAGAGCGGATTGATACCAAAGGTTTTCTCTCTTGTGACGAACAATTATTTCAAGAATTTGCTCCTTCGATTCGCCTAATTTTAGAATCCTCGCGCTCTTTTTATGTCGCCACCCAAAAACAAAGAGCAGTGGCGGCGCTAATGAAAGCGATCAAGTCTCTCTCTCAAAGCAGTCTCGACTTAGAAGACACCCTGAAGCGGGTAATGGATGAAGCCAAGGAATTGATGAATGCCGATCGCAGTACACTATGGTTAATAGACCGCGATCGTCATGAATTGTGGACGAAAATCACTCAGGATGATGGTTCAACTAAAGAATTACGAGTCCCCGTAGGCAAAGGCTTTGCGGGGATAGTAGCGGCTTCTGGCAAGAAACTGAATATTGCCTTTGATTTGTACGACGATCCTGACTCTGATACCGCCAAAAAACTTGACCAGCAAAATGGTTATCGCACCTGTAGCTTACTTTGTATGCCAGTATTTAACGCCGATCAACAACTGATTGGCGTTACCCAACTCGTAAATAAAAAGAAAACTGGTGATTTTCCCCATTATAATCCTGTTGATTGGCCCAAAGCTCCCGACTGCTTCCAAGCTAGCTTTGACCGCAACGATGAAGAATTTATGGAAGCTTTTAATATTCAAGCGGGAGTAGCGCTGCAAAATGCTCAGTTGTTTGCCACAGTCAAGCAACAAGAACAAATGCAACGGGATATTCTGCGTAGTCTTTCCAATGGAGTAGTTTCCACTGATAAAACTGGGTTAATTATCGCCGCCAATGAAAGCGCCCAACGTTTGCTAGGACTGGGAATAGATGACCGATTAGAAGGTAAATTAGTTACTGATGCGATCGGCATCAAAGAAGGCGACTTTAGCAAGTGGTATCAAGATGCTTTACATGCAGTTGACTTAAAAGGCCGCCAGCAGTATTACCCCGATCGCACACTTGTAACTACTGGTACAGCAAGTCACAGTATTAATTTATCCATCAATACAATTGCTGATGCCAGCGACCACGAGCAAGTCCGTGGGGCACTGGTGGTGATGGAAGACATCAGTGATGAAAAACGGCTTAAAAGTACCATGTACCGCTACATGACTCAAGAATTAGCCGAAGAATTGCTGAAATTAGATGATGCTAAACTAGGTGGCGATCGCAAAGAAGTTTCGATTTTATTTTCCGATATTCGCGGCTACACCACTTTGACAGAAAACTTGGAAGCAGAAGAAGTGGTAAGTATGCTCAATGAATATTTTGAATCAATGGTAGAGGCAGTTTTTAAACATAAAGGCACTCTTGACAAATACATCGGCGATGCAATTATGGCTGTGTTTGGTTCTCCTCTCCCATTAGAAGAACACGCTTGGATGGCAGTGCAAACATCCTTAGAAATGCGCCATCGCCTGCACGAATTTAATCAACGTCGCTATGTAGATGATAAACCCAGAATTAAAATCGGCATTGGCATCAACTCAGATACCGTAATTAGTGGGAATATTGGCTCTAGTAAACGCATGGAATTTACCGCCATTGGCGATGGCGTTAATCTTGGCTCTCGATTAGAAAGTGTCAGTAAACAATATGGTTGCGACATTATTATTAGCCATAACACTTTTAAACCATGCGAAGATCATATTTGGGCTAGAGAACTAGATTACATTCGTGTCAAAGGCAGAAATGAGCCAGTAGCCATATACGAATTACTGGGTTTGCGTTCCAACCCAATTGAAAGCGAAAAATTGCAAGTAATTGAGCATTATCACAAAGGGCGTGAGTATTACCTCAATCGCCAGTTTGCCTTTGCTAGAGCCGAGTTCGCCAAAGTTTTAGCCGCAGACAACCAAGATAAAGCTGCGATGTTGCATCTTCTCCGTTGTCAGCATTGGTTACAATCACCTCCAACAGAGTCAGATTGGGATGAAGGTGTCTGGACATTTCAAGAAAAATAGGTGACTTTGCTAAATCTAACCACTAATTATCATCTTTCTCGTTTCCAGACAGAGGCTAGAAATGCAATAAAAAATTGAGTATTTATTAAGAAGCAAAATCTATTTAAATTATTTTTTAAAATATCTTAATATTTCTCAATCAAGTTTAAAAAATCTTGGGATTGGATTAAGAATCAATTAAGATAAATCGCTTTGTAAAGGTTAGTTGATATTACTTGTCAAACTGCCAATGAAGTTAGAAACTAAGAAATACAACACACGCAATTATTTTATGACTGCTATTTCTAGCCTTGAATACAAACGACCAATTTGGCAAACCGCTATTATATTGACTTTGGGCTTTTGGCTCAGTGCTAGTTTAGTTTTAGACTGGGTAATTATGCCTAGCCTTTATCTTTCCGGCATGATGAGCCAAGCTGGTTTTACAACAGCAGGCTATACGATTTTTTGGAACTTCAATCGGATGGAATTATTATCTGCTGCTGTAGTACTGACAGGGGCATTAGCCTTGGGTAAAACCCAATATCACTGGCGCATTGGCAGTATTATTTTATCTGGACTGCTGCTAACTATAGCTATGCTCGACACCTATTTCTTAACTCCGCAAATGTGCGCCATAGGAGTTCAGCTAAACCTATTTGAAGCAGCAGCTGCTATTCCATCGACCATGAATTTACTACACGGTAGTTATTGGGTACTGGAAGTAGTTAAGTTGGTGGCTGGTGGAACACTTTTAAGCTGGTGCTGGCGCGAACAAGTTTAAGTAGATGGAGAATTATCACGGTGAGAATATCCATTTATAAATCTCACACCAAAGACGCAAAGAATTTCTTTGCGTCTTTTTGCTACATATAGCTTATGGGTTAATGAATGCCATGTTTACGATGGGCTATGTCTAAGCGGGCAATTTTGTATTTATATTTGTGACTTTTAAAGCTTGAGATTCTTCGGTTAAATTGCTATTATAAAATGATTCATCTATCTATTAAGTGTAATTAAATAAGCAGACAAAATTATCTTTTACTGTACATTTTTAGCCTTCCCGGATATTAGAGCAAAAAAATACTGAAAGATAATATTAATTAGTTTTCATGCTTACTTTACTGATTTATCATAAAGTTTAGATATTTCTGCTAACTTTTTTTGAAAATTATAGTAATCTGAATTTTAGTGAGTACGTCACTTGTTATCTACCATCTAGCTGGACATAGCTATTTTGCAGGTATGTACTACTAATCAAGAATTTCACTGTAAGTTCTTGAATTTGTCACTTCAAATTGTGCCGGGTGAATATAGCGTTTCCTAATCATACAAGGTACATCATAGTCACCTCCTCGCTTGCGGGGAGGGGTTCTTGTACCTCACTCAAGCGAGAACCGCTATATTTAGCCCCAAACAACATTAGAACCAGTTTCCAGTACTTATGAAGAGATTCCCTTCTGCTGGTCTAGTCGGCTGTGCATCTCACCACACACCATTATGGCGGTAATTGTCAGCTAACTCATCCTTGGTCGGAGGTTTCCCATTCTTGTTGTGCAATTGATAGTTTTGCCCAATCCCAACCCTAAAAGTTGCTCTACAAGCTCAAGACCTAAGAGGTTGTTTGAAAAGTCTAATTTCTTACTTGCCTCGGCGATTGGAAATCGCGGCTACACAGGCCAAACCTGCCTCGCAGGTTAAAAACCCTTGATTTTGCATTAATCCACGGAGATGGACTTTGTTTGTGTAGTAGCGTTCGCCCTTGGCGTGCCGGAGGCATCATTTTATTCACCCAATACTTTTCAAACATCCTCTAAGTAAGAAATTGGGCTTTTTGAATGCTTAGTTTTTAATAATACTTTTCTCTTGATGAAGTTATCCTCAAGAAAAAACTTCTCGCAAAAGTACCCAACAACTTTAGTCATGGCGAAAAAAACATTGTTCTTCAGTGCTGAATTAATCCATAAAAGCCTTGATAGAAAGTCTTTTTCACCTAATAAATAAGAGATTTTGATTGCTTCAGACTTTAGCATAAGGGGCAAAAAAACTTTTGCAAGAAAACTAAAAGTATCAGCAATTTTAGGCTACTAAATACGGATAACAATGATGCTTTTGTGACTGATGGGCGAGAGCCAATAGTCTATTTGTTGCACTTGAGTTAATGTTAGATTGGCTAGATTAGCGAAAGATACAGAAAACTAATCTAATTTTTGAAATACTATATCCTGGCAACCAGTCGGGCCATTTTGCTATTGGGCAATAATATGGATTGGTTTATTTGTAATTCGTGCTTTCTAGCTTAACAAAGATTGGTTAATTAAGAGTTGGGGGGTGTGGAATCTCTGTACTAACTCAAACGTGACCGCTATATTTATCTGAATAGTGCTTCCAACAAAGTCGCAGTGAATTCCGAAAAGGTAATTCACTAATTTTGCCTGCAATGTTAATTTTATTCCAGAGCTATCCCAATGAAGACACTTCCGATTAGTAGATACAGATTTTTCCAAAAGCTCCAGCCTTTATCTTTGTTGAAAAAAATCACTGGTAAGTCTGTTACTGGTTGTTTGCAGGTGTTTAGTGCATCAGGCTCTTGGTCAATATATGTAGATGAGGGTAAACTAATTTATGCCTGCTACTCAGAGAAAATGTTTGAGCCACTTTACAGAAATTTGCAACGCTTGAGTCAGCAAATTTCTACTCTCCCTCGTGAAATTCACGAACAGTTACGGGCGATATTTGAAACTGGGATTGAAAATCAGGCAATACCGAACCCAGATTATTTGGCCATTTGTTGGTTAGTTAATCAGAAATATATCAGTCCCTTTCAAGCGGCGATACTGATAGAGCAGTTGGCGCTAGAAGTTCTAGAGTCATTTCTGAACTTAGAAGAGGGGAGTTATGAATTTATTCCTGAAAGCTTTCTGGATGATATGCCAAAGTTTTGTCATCTGAATCTCCGCTTACTGGTTGAACGATGTCAAATGCCCCGAAGCGAAGCGGCTTATCGTCAGACTTCGCCAGCTTCTCAATCGCACCCCTCAGAATTGTTCAAAATCAATGAGCTAAAACCGAAGAGCAAAGGTACACCAAACTCGTTTAGAACAAACGGCTATAAACCACCAACCTACTCTATTAATACTAATGAACATAGGGGTCAGCGAATTACCCAACCTCCTGTTGACAAAAAAATTTACAAAATCTTTTGCATTGATGACAGTCCTACGGTATTGAATACTATTCAAAGTTATTTAGATGAGCAAACCTTTTGTGTTGTGGGAGTCACCGATTCTTTAAAAGCTTTAATGCAGATTATTCACACAAAACCCGACATCATTTTGTTGGATATTTTGATGCCTAATTTAGACGGTTATGAACTCTGCTCTTTGCTGCGTAAACACTCACATTTTAAAAATACACCTGTGATTATAGTGTCAGAAAAAGTAGGATTTCTAGATAGAGTTAAAGCTAAGATGGTCAAAGCATCAGGCTATTTAACTAAGCCTTTTACACAAGGAGATTTACTAAAAGTAATCTTTAAACATATTATTTAATTTTTTAATATAATAAATAATCGTACCTAATCAATACATTTTTTAGATTTAAGGTTGAGCATTATTTGGATGGCTAGTATTCTAGTTGTAGAAGATTGTCTGAGTAAATTTAAATTTGATTCTCACTCCTGAATTCTTCTTCAATAAGATAATTAGTGCTAAACAAGCTATATGAATTAATTCTGAGTAAGTGGTATCTCCCTCAGTATTTTTAAAAGCGATCGCTCCATAACTTCGCTGACAAATTTATTACCTTGTAAGTTGAGGTGAATGTGGTCGTGATACAAGCCTTGCGGGTTGTTCGTTGAATTGAATAGCGGTAAAAAGTCTATATAGTTAATTTGCTTTGCTTTAGTAAAATCGCTCAAGCGTTGGCGGGCTTTAATTTCGTAATCGCGGGGGCCTGGTTCAGCAATTTCTCGTAGTAAGGGAGTCATAACTAGTAAAAATTGGCTGTTGCTTTGGCGAGTCAGGGCTTGAATTTTGCCGATCGCTTCCAAATTAATCCCCACGCGATCGCCTGCTTCATTCTGCACCGCTATCATTTCAGGAATTGGCTTCTGCTTGACGATATAACGTTGCCACACTTCCGCTAATGCTAGGGGAGGTTTACTATTGGGATAGTTGCGATCGCGTCCTACTGGTAAAGAAGTAGGAGGAGTAGCAAACAGGTCATCGGTATTAATTAATAACACTACCGCTTGCGCGTTGAAATTGCTAAACTTCTCTAAATAAGCTAACTCGTTCCTTGGCCCCCAAGAGTTAGCTGAAGCATTCAGCACTTCTACTTGCTGATAATTACTATGAGTGGATGATGCTAGAGAACGCATCATTATCGCCGATATTGTATTAGTCTGATCTGTCCACCAGCCACCATTAGCAATAGAATCTCCTAACAGTAAAACTCTCAGTGTAGAAGGTGCGGGTGTTTTATTTATCGCACTACCTCGCATAGAATACTGATTAATTTCAATGCGATTACCAAAACGACGGGTACGCTGGTTAGGAGCCAATAAATAGCCAATCTGCTCATCGCCAATGTAAATTAGGGGATTACCAAAGCCAAAGAGCGATCGCAGTCCGATCTCGACTACTATGAAGAATCCTAGAACCACCGCCAAAATTACGAGCAGCGCCACTTTCATCTACCCACACCCTTTAATACCGAGTTACTTCTCAACGATACTAACTGACGTGTTGGGAATTGGGAATTGGACATTGGGCATGAAGAAGAGACAAGGGAGACAAGGAAGAAGGGGAGACAAGGAAGAGACTATTCAATAATTCCCCCTTGTCCTCCTTGTCTCCCTCATCCCCCTCATCCCCCCTGCTCCCTCATCCCCCGGTTGGTGAGCGAAGTCGAACCACATCTCCCTCACTCCCCCATCTCCCCACTCCCCGCGCTAAAGCGACGGGGTTTCTCGGAGAATTCGATGATTAATATATATTGAAATGTGTTTATAAGCTTTAAAAACAGCAATTATATGGCTATTAACTGTTTATCTAATAGTTTGTCAAAGTTTTGATATACTTTGTCTACTTTTGTGTAAGAGTATAGCAGTGTTTTCTAGTGATATAATTTTATATTACCAGTATTGCTACAACTAGAATTTTCATTATTTTATGAATTAATTAATTTCGCAATTTTTTTTGGGGGTGTAAGTAGGATGATCAAAATAGCCACACGTAAATATTTAGGCAAACAAAATGTGTATGACATTGGAGTTGAGCGTGACCATAATTTTGCACTCAAAAATGGCTTAATAGCTGCCAATTGTTTCAATAAATCCCATTCGACCGCTTATGCTTATGTAACTTATCAGACAGCATATTTAAAAGCTAATTACCCATTAGAATATATGGCAGCCCTGTTAACGGCTAACAGTGGCGATACCGATAAGGTACAGAGATATATTACTAACTGTACAAATATGGCTATTTCCATAGATCCGCCAGATATTAATCGTTCTGGTGTTGATTTTACGCCGACATTGGGAAAGATTCTGTTTGGATTTTCGGCGGTGCGTAACGTGGGACAGAATGCAATCGCCTGTATCTTAGAGGCGAGAGATGAGACAGGAGAGTTTAAATCTCTTGCTGATTTTTGCGATCGCGTGGATTTACGTGCTGTTAACCGTCGGACCCTGGAATCGCTGATTTATTGTGGAGCCTTTGACAAAATTGAATCCAACCGCCAACAGTTAATTAACGACTCAGAATTAGTGTACGATTGGGCACAATCTCGCGCTAAAGATAGAGCCAGTGGACAAGGGAATCTCTTTGACTTATTAGGCGATGGATTTTCTTCTACTCAGAATAAAAGAGCAAATAATGCCTTTGAAACCGCTCCTAAATCTCAACCTGTGACAGATTTACCCCCACAGAAAAAGTTGCAGATGGAGAAAGAATTATTAGGTTTTTATGTATCAGACCATCCACTGAAATCCTTACGGCAAATAGCACCACTTTTGACTCCAATTAACCTTTCGCAACTGGGAGAGCAAAGGGAAGACACAAGGCTTTGTGCAGTTGTAATGTTGAATAATGTCAAAAAAGTGGTTACAAAAAAAGGCGATCAGATGGCAATTTTGCAAATAGAAGACCTAACTACACAATCAGAAGCTGTAGTTTTTCCTAAAACTTATGAACGCATTAGTTTTCTACTTCAAGTTGACACAAGATTGATTATTTGGGGAAAAGTAGACCGACGCGACGAGCAAACTCAATTTATTGTTGAAGATGCAGAACCAGTGGAAACAGTACAAATGGTAATGGTGGAGTTAAATCCCCAGCAAGCAGGTGATATGGAAAAACTACATCTCTTGAAAACAATTTTGCAAGAACATTCAGTAGACAAAGAAAAGGCAAAAATGCCAGTGATTGGAATTATCCAAACTGAAAATTCTCGTAAACTTGTTCGCTTGGGTTGGCAATTTTCCGTACAAGATTCAAGAATAACCGTCCAAGCTTTGCAAAATGCCAGTTTTCCTGCTCATATAAAATCCCTCACTGGTAGCTAATACCAGAAGTGAAAAATCCACCAACACTGCAAAGCATCTGACAAATTAGTTTTATTGAAGTGTCAACAGTAGATTACCTTAAATATTCATGGTTAAAAGCGTTTTTTTAGTTACTTGTGCGGATGATGATTTACCAGAGGGAGTGGTATCTTTTTATGCTAATACCCCTAAGGCTGCGACCGGGGGAAGGAGTTAAAACTTGATGAGCGTAAACGAGCTACATAAATTTGTTTCATACTGTAAAAGGATTCAACCCCAAACTCACGAGGACATTCAAAAGTTTTTTGAAGGAGTGATCTTATTTCCTTATGATAAGGAACTTCTACTGCAAGCTTATTTATTTCTGAATATTAAAGAGTTGTTTCCCTCTTGTGCCGAATTGCTGTTATTTGAAAAATCTCCAATTTCAGATTATACAGATTTAGGAAAGTGTGATTTCGTCTACCTGACTTTTAAAGGTAGTCTGTATTTAATTGAAACTAAGTTTATTGATACGGAAGCAACAGGAGCAACAGAAAGAAAAAGAAGAAATAAACACAGAAACAAGGTATTTGAGCAAGTTATTACTTTAAAAGGCAGATTTAGTGAATATTGGAATATGAGGCTAGAGCAATTAGAGTGTGGAGTTTTCACAACAGATCCAGAAGTTGCTTGGCGAGGAAATGGTGTGAACGTCACATCTAAATCAATATCTATAGATCATCTCGAAAAATGGCGAAGAAGTTATCACACTAGTGAAAGATTTTTATCTCATCAAGATGCGCCAAAATTTGAGGAGAAGGTTAATTTGAAAAGTTGAGCCTTGACTGAAGAGGCAAGATGTGAAGCAAGAACCCCATTGGATTTTAGCCGTGGAAGTGTGAAATCGTATAAGCTAAGTAGTCAGACAGAATTAATTCCCCAATGTCATTGCAAAGAGCAGCGATCGCTCACAATGACTATAAATATTTTTGTCCGACTACTTATCGGTTAAATGTGCCAGATACCTAAGAGCAATTTCATCTTTTTCAAATCATAAGCAACCATAGCCCGGAAAACGTGTCAGATTACTTGAATAAGTACCAAAAGTCTGACAGGAACATACTAATGAGAATTTGGGCTGCTACTGCTGTGCTAGCTTCCTCTTGGCTAATATCTGGGGTTATATGTTCTGATCCAATCAACGCTACTTCTATTTTGGTAGAAAATGTCATATCATCCCCTGCGCCAACAAATACAAAAAAGATTACTGTTAGTAAAGCTGAGTTTGGGCTGAAGAGAGTTGACTCCCAAGGTAACGTTACCATTTTCCAGACAACAAGAGTGCCGCTCCAGCAGGGAAATGCCTACGGATGGCGGATTAGACTCAAAGATTACCAAGGTGAAGTAAAATGGCGCGAAGTCTTGCGTTTACCAAAACCTCCAGAAACTTGGGGTACAGATAGCGGTGAAGACTTCTCAATGTCACCAGATGGGATGACATCTGTAACACGGCGCACACAGTCGGCTCCAGAGGGTGTAATTGAGAATTTTTGGACGATTACTCCTGGCGATCCGGTTGGTAAGCATAGAATAGAAGTCTATATTGATGACCGTTTGATCGGTACTTTCGAGTTTGAAATTATCCCAGTTAAGTAGATATAAAAGGGAGCATCCACTTTTGGCGGATTGCCCTCAGACTAGAAGTCTGGGGCTATACAAACCAAACCCGCCTTCGCGGGTTTCAGAGAGTCCGCGAAGGCGGACTTCGTTTGTGTAGCCGCGATTTCCAATCGCCCGGTGTTTCTTCCAAAAGTGGATGCTCCCATATAAAACCAATTCCCTCCTTTTTAAGGAGGGAAGCTGCTTACTACAAACCTTTAACTATTCTGACTCCTGAGTTCTGACGATAAATCTATTAATTAGAGCAATAAAATAATCGCATACCCGAATATTCAAAGGAAGAAATTACTGTAAATTGTTCTCTGAGATATGTGCATTTGAGTAAATTGGAGTAATTGCAGATATTAAATAAACAACCTCTAATATGGCGGTTACAATAGAAGCACCTTATATATTAGAGATATAAGTCTGATTCTTGTCGGGTGGCGATCGTGAATACAGAGGAATTAAAACGGCGTTTTGCCGCAGGTGAAAGATATTTTCCAGCCGTCAACTTGAGTAGGAACAGGCTGATTGGAGTCTATTTACCTGGAATCAATTTATGGGGATCTGACTTGAGTGGAGCTAACCTAGCTAAAGCTAAACTCTGGGGAGCAGATTTGAGTAGAGCTAACTTAGCGAAAGCGAATTTGACTAGAGCTAATTTGAGCGGTGTCAACCTGAATGAAGCAAATCTCCGGGGAGCCAAACTCAACTATGCTAAGTTGTATGGTGCGAATCTGACTGGCGCTTACTACGATGAAAGCACTCGGTTTTCTAGAGGTTTTGACCCCATTAGTAGAAATATGCAGAAGGTGTGAGTTCTATAAATCTCTCCCTGCTTTGAACTTTCGTTCAAGTCTGTCCCTCTTCGAGTCGGAGAGGGACAGTTTTGTAAAGAAATGCTTAACTCAAGCGTAATCAAATCCGGTGGGGTAGCAATCTGAATGATTAAAAACCGCAGAGACGCTGAGAGCGCAGAGAGAAAGGAAAGAGAAAGAATTCTGATACAAACGGATTTGATGTTATTTCAAATAACTGATGTTGATACATATTGATATGAGTCATCTGACATAGATGAGATCAACATTTGTTCAAAGACCTTGGAAAGAGCAGTTTGAAAACGCTGACGATGCTTGAGTTTGAAAAAAGGTCGAACTATTTCTGCGATTGCACCGTTACCGTCTCTATTATCAATCACTCGAATTGCCCGCAGAGTCCCTAGTTGTATTTCTTTTTTTACCATCAACTCAGAAATTCCAATCGCACCGACACCATCTTCGATCGCTGCTTTTGTCATCTCTCCACTGTTGAATACTAAAATTACATCCAGTTCACTGAGATTGATTCCCCAATTTTGTAAGGCTTCTTCAAATCTTTGCTGGGTTCCAGAACCGGGTTCGCGCATCACCCAAAGGGTTTTAGTCAATTGGCTTAAGTCAATTTCTCCCCACTCAAACCAAGGGTGTTTTTGACCTACTACTATTTGTAAGCGATCGCTCCCCACTATTTCATACTCTAGAGTATTCTGGAGCGCTGGCTTCACATCTCCTTCTACCAAACCTAAATCAAACTGTCCTGTGGCCGTTCCTAGACAGATATCTTCTGTATTGGCAAGGCTACAGTTAATCTGAATACCGGGATATCGGCTCTTAAACTCACTAATCTTACTTGGTAGCCAGTAGTTACCAATTGTCAGACTTGACCCTAATTTCAATTCACCCCGTTGCAGATTGTTCAATTCTCGCAATCCCCTTTCAGTCAAGGAAACTTGATCGAGAATTTTCTGTGCTTCCACTTGCAGTAATTTACCCGCCTCAGCAATCTCGATATGGCGACCAATCCGATGGAATAGTTTCACTCCGTATTCTTGCTCTAAGTTGTGGATTGCTGCACTGACGGCAGGTTGTGTAATATAAAGCTCCTCTGCTGCGCGAGTAAAGTGTAAGTGGTGCGCCACAGCTAGAAAAATTTTTAGCTGCTCAAGCGTCATTCCTGCCATTTATGGTATCCCTACAACTTTGTGTCAAAATTTTAATCACTTTCATTTATCATTTTGACAAATAAAAGCATTTGATTCTATCGGTTAGTTTCACTAAAGTATAAATCAAAGCTTTTTACTTAGTCATTTGTCATTGGTCATTGGTCATTTGTAAATGCCCCATGCCCACTTGCCCTGAGCAAAGCCGTACCACTTCGTGGATCTTGCTATGCGTAGCGTCCCGCAGGGAAGGGATGCCCAATGACCCATTGCATCAAAATAAGGACTTCCAAAAATGAGCGGTTTAATAACTGCAATTACCACAGGGATCACGGCATTCACTGCCACCAACATTGATGATATTGTGATTCTGACGTTACTTTTTTCACAAATAAATAAAACATTCCGCAGTCGTCACATCCTTGCTGGTCAGTATCTCGGTTTTGCTGCATTGATTGTTGCTAGCCTTCCCGGGTTTTTCGGTGGACTAATTATACCGCAGGACTGGATTAGACTACTTGGTTTAATGCCAATAATCATTGGTGTGAGTGGTTTACTAAAACGCGAAGAGGATTCACCAGAGGAAGCCACAGAAGGAGCCGAGCCGTCTTGTCCCTCTATAGTTAGGAGTTTTTTCTCTGGGCAAACTTGCAACGTCGCTGCGATCGCCTTTGCCAATGGTAGTGATAATATCAGCGTCTATGTGCCCCTGTTTGCCAATTCTGAATTAGATAGTCTGCTGATTATACTCAGTGTATTCTTTACCCTAGTGGGCGTATGGTGTTATACCGCTTATAAGTTGACCTACTTGCCTGCGATCGCAAACTTCTTAACTGAAAATGGCAACACTTTTGTCCCTTGTATCTTGATTGGTTTGGGCATATTTATTGTTACAGAAAATGTTACCTGGACTCTTTTATCTGTAGTTTCTAGTTATATATTTTCATTAATCTTAGGTTTCAATACTCAATCTTCGAGTGAAGAACAAGAAAAGTTAAGTATCTAGAAAGATGTGCATCATGAATTTTCTTACCAAAATGAATTTCAAACTACAAAATATCTTACCCATCAACAGGAATCAAAGCATGAAAGTCTGGAAATCTCTGCTAATTGTCTTAATGATTGTCGCCAATCTAGCCTTCGCTCAACCTTCTTTTGCTGATAGACCAAAATTTAGCAAAAACCCTGATTATATCGAAGTCACTAAAGCTCTTAACGAGCTGTCTCAAACAAAAGATGCCCAAACTCAAATTGAAGGTCTGACACCAGAAGAAATTCAAAAGAGAACCGAGGAATTAACACTGCAAAAATATGCTTTAGAGACGGGAATTAACTGGGGTAAATGCGAAAACCAAACAGGTAATACCATAGCAGTATACGGTAAAAGACCAAATGATGAAGACAATGAAGATGCCGTATACGACAATGGTCTGTATTTTCTAGCTAATGGTCAGTCCACTAAAAATAACTGGGATTGTGATGGCATCTATCTACCAAATAATCTCAATGTAGCAAATTTCACTTCTAGTCCTAATGGTCAAGGTGAAAAATTGACAGGACCTGCGGCTCTGAAGATCCTTGATGGAACTCAGTTGGTGATTAAGAGCAATCCAGATACTTCTGCCATTGAATTGAATGTTCCGACCGTGAAAGTTCTTAATAGCAATAAGGCTAACTGGTTTATCCCAGATATATCGCAGGCTCTCATAGATACACGAGTTCCTAATGCACCTATTAATAAGTTTTAAAATAGACTATGCAGCAATACGCTTGGCTTTGTGAAAAATTGTAGTGGCGCGACAAGGCTAAAGTAGTGCATTAGCTTTCTTCTTGTGGGATGGGCATCTTGCCCGTCCGGTGCAGGCAAGATGCCTACACCACAAGAAAATTTAATGCAACATTTTAGCCTTGTCACGCCAGTAGGTTGGGTTAAGCAAAGCGCAACCCAACAAAGCCCTGGAAATGTTGGGTTTCGTTCTTCAAACGCCACTTGCTACCCTGCGGGAACGCTAAAAGCGAACAAGTCGGGAAACCCGTCCACCGCAGTGGCTCCCCAACCTACACAGTTTAAGGTTTTGGCGTTAACCCAAGCGTATTAGACTATGCAGTTCCATTTCAAGACTTATTGTTCTCAATTTCAAAGAAATCCCATCTAGAGTAGAGAAGAAATATCCTGGTTACAGGAAGCTCAACAAAAATACGCCGAAGAATAACCGATGAGCGTTCATCGCTGGAGTTACAGCCGATTAATTAAGGGCATTGAATCCCAAGCTGCAAAAGCCGGAATTTCTACTGAAACTGATACAAAAGCGGGCGATGGGACTCGAACCCACGACGTTCACCATGGGAAGATGACATTCTACCACTGAATTACGCCCGCAAATTGCTGCCATAAAGTTAAGGTTGATGTCAATTCTACCACTATTTACAGCTGTTTTCAATTGACTAAAACATACACTGTTTTGGCAACTGCTGATGTATCAGTCCTGTGGCTGTTCAGACTGAAAATATTTTGAGCTAATATCTTTAACTAAAGAACAATATCCTCACCTCGCTCGGTGAAGCGAACCTCTTTAATATTCCATTGGCTATTACTCGTTAAGGTTTTGCGGAGACTACCAAACAGAGCAAACTGTTCACAGCTAGAAAGAGAAACTATTTGCCGCTTTGATTCAGGAGATATTCGCAGATCAACTGTAGCAACGCCATTTTTGATGTTGACACGATATCCAGACAAGCTAAAGTCGCTTGTATCTCGTTTTTCTAATATCTTACTTACTATATTTTTGACTGGTTCTTCAGCTGATACTGAAACCTTTTCTGGAATGAATTCTTGACATTGAGTATCGCTTGTGTATAGTGTGACATTAGTAGTTTTGCTAGTGACAGCTTTAGAAATTGATGGGGAAGGCGTATTTTCTTTAGGAGATTCTTGATTAGGAGATTTTTCTCTCAACTGAGCTACGCTAGGAATTTGGCTAGGAGTCTGAGAAGATACGCTATTCGTTGGTGTTGGTGTTGGGGATAACGTCGGGCTGTCAATATTACGAGCGGTGGGGTTAGAACTACAACTGCTGAGGCTGACAGCCATTGTCACAAAAATCAGGGGTAAAAAATATCTTTTGGTTGTGTTCATAATTTTGCTCATAAGTGATGTTGTTGCTATCAATTTCAGTGTCGCTGGTATTAATTCCGTATAAATTTGTGAATCTTCAGCCAGTCTATAAAGTGTCAACCCGAAATCTGTTAAAGTCGAGGGTTACAATATACACCAAAATTACAACATCTGTTGTTCAATGAGCCATGTCTGACGATATGCCCCTTTGCGTCTACGCCAATCCCAAAAAGCTTGACTAGAGAAGCAAGAGGGCAGTAAAGGAGAATATATAGTAATTGGGTCTATTTATCTGAAAATAGCTGTAGGTTTGAGCAGATTACGCACACTCTGTTGGATATCTTCTTGGTTAACTAGGGATTCGCCAACTATAACGGCATGTGCACCAGCTTCAGCTACAAGGGATAAATCAGCAGATGTATATAAGCCAGACTCACTAACAACCATAATGCCCAAGCTTTGTAGTTGCGATCGCCTAGCTGCCAGTAGTTGCTCAGTTATGTCAATATTGACGTTAAAATCTTCTAGACTTTGGTTGTTAATTCCTATTAGTCGTACATCATCAAGCTTTAACACCCGATCTAGTTCTGCTAAAGTATGGACTTCTATCAAAGCATTCATTCCCAAATAGTGAATTACTCGCAAAAAGTTTTCAAGTTCCTTATCTGAGAGAATTGCTGCAATCAATAGCACTGCGTCTGCGCCTGCTGACCGTGCTAAATAAATTTGGCAGGGATCTAAAATGAACTCCTTGCACAGTAGGGGCAATCCTACCCGGTAGCGGATGGTGCGTAAATTTTCAAAGCTGCCATGAAAGAACTTCTGATCGGTGAATACAGAGATACAAGTTGCACCACTACGTTCATAAGCTTTAGCGATCGCTACTGAGTCCAAGTCTGCTTTAATAATTCCATGAATTAGGGATGCTTTTTTCACCTCTGCAATAATACAAGGTCGGTAATGACTCTGTTGCAAAGCAGAGATAAAATCTCGCACAGTCGGTGCAGCAGTTAACTGGCGTTGCAAAGAAGCAAAAGACATCTCTTGCTGGATTTGTGTAACTTCATGCTTTTTCTGCCATATAATCTCTTTCAGAGTAGGTTGCAAATAAGTATTAGCGGTAGTAACTGGGTAAGTCATAATTGTTAAGGATGGCGTGACCAAAAAAGTATGAATTATAAAATTTCAGGCTATCCAACAGATATTCTTCTCAATTGGCCTTTGTAGAAACGCCTTTAACAAATAGAAATCTGTAAATAACCTGACATTTAAAGTTTTCAGTCTTCATCCTTTCCTTATGGAACTTTGTGGTCAATTTACTTGAAATAGCCTCAATTTCTGACATTCATTTATAGGAATTGTACTATCTTGATTATTTTCATTTTCAAAGATGAAGCCAGGTTGATTTCAGGCTTAACGCTTCTACAGCCTCAGTATCAATTTTATTTTGTTTTGAACTTTCAACTAAGCAGTTATTTTTGAGCAGTCGAATGTAGGTGCGGTAAGGTATATAGTCTATGGGATTGTAACCAGCAAACCGCAGAATTAAAACACATGCCCAGGAATATTTGCCAGCAATAATCGCTTTGATGATTTGCTCAATTTGTTCATTATTGATTTTCTTACCCATTTGTGTTTGATAACCAGTAATATTTTGAGTCATAAAATCCGCTCTTCTGTGTAAATTAAAACTGTTTTGTATTTGGTGACTTTTATCTTCTTTTTCCTTTCTCTAATCCCGCAAATTATCTATCTTTTGTGCATCCGCACCTATTTTAATAACTACCAGCCGGACTTATCTCGATCAACTTAAAAATAATTAACTATTAGAAGTGTTTAATATTAAACTCCAATAATCATATCGTTTCCTGAAGTTTTTTCAAGAGCATTATCCATATCTGAAATAACACGATTATAATATAATGCTTAGGTTAACTTAAATAAAGTTAATAACTATTACAATTTTAGATTAAAAGGAGGGGCGGGATTAACCAGGATTATAAATATCTTATTAAACCCGCTCTTACAGATTAACCGTATTGCAGAAGCTGCTTCTTCGTTAAGCTTACTCAATCTTTAGCAAATGAGTATATGAACGATTTTTTGATAGATATGTCTATTTTTTCGCTTTTGAAATCTTATTTATTTTCATTAGTGTCAAACCAACTTAGACTTTGGAAAGGGAATATGGAATTTATTAATTTTTATATAGTCAAGACACGTGGCTTTATTAGACTTCTCTTGCAATGTCCTCTAATTAGACCTTTCAGAAGGTAGAAGTACCAAAAAAATTTCATAAATCGTGTTGATAAATACATTCTTGCTTAATATTTTCTATTTCTTTTGGAATATTTATAAGCTCCAAGTATATAATTAATAAAAATAATGTACTCCTTGTGACAGATGACGAGTTGTCCGATCGTGTTGTTAGATGCCTAAATGAGCAAGTTTAAGATCAGTTAAATTGATGAGCAAAAATTCACTTATTAAAACTACAAGTCTTAGAATAAATGCATCTAAATTAGAATTGACAAAATTGTTTTGTTATGATTTAAAGTTTTTTTATGCTTAATATTTTACTCTTCTAACCTTGAATGAAGAATAAGGTAAAGATTGTTTATTTATGTGTTTATCAATGATATCTTTATATTACCAATATCAAATTTTCTCTTTTTATTGTTAAAATTATATTTAAATCCACTAAATAATGTCAGATTCTTCGGAATTGCATTTATTTATAAATAGCCATTAGCACCATGATGATTTTAGAAAGTAATGATTAGCAACCCATCAATGGCTATAAAACCAACTTATTTAACCGAGTGAGCAGGGATATGGATTCTGGCCCTTATACGTTAGTTCAATCTAACTCTTAATTGGTGCTACAGCCAGAATTAAAGATTTCCTGGTTTCCTGATAGTAGTGTTCTGAGTTGTTAATTAATAATCATCTTCAACTCAACACTCATCACTTTTTGACATATCACTCGGCATAGAATTTGGTTATCATTCCCTGCCACAAAAATCCTAGTGATGGAAAAATGAGATACGAATCGTCGAAAAAAATTCTTGTAATTGAAGATGATGCTGTTACTCGCAATCTCTTCTTAGAGGTTCTTGAGGCTCAAGGTTTTGACACCATAGGTGCTGAAGATGGACTGGCTGGTATCCAGCAAGCACAAGAGCATTTACCCGACTTAGTGATTTGCGATATTCAAATGCCAGATATGGATGGCTATACCGTTTTAACTAGGTTGCGCCAATATCCTCACACAGCAATTATTCCTTTCATTTTTTTGACTGGGAGTAATACTCAAACAGATGTTCGCAAAGGTATGGAGTTGGGAGCGGATGATTATCTTACTAAACCCTCTACTATAGAAGATTTGCTCAGAGCGATCGCTGTCCGATTAGAAAAGCAAGCTTTTTTGAGGTATTGGTACGCTACTAACTCTCATCAAGTCATTCAATCACCACCTTCATCGTTCAACTCTGAGTCCATTTTTCCATCTGTTCCTCAACTGCAATCGGTTTTCGACTTTATTGAAGCTAATTATCGTCAAGGAATTACTTTGTCTGATGTGGCTCTTGCGGTTGGTTATTCGCCTGCTTACTTGACTAATCGAGTCGCAAAACAAACAGGAGAAACTGTGAACGCTTGGATTGTTAAGCGTCGAATGGCAGCAGCACGTCCTTTACTCAGAGATACTAATCAGACAATCGACCAGATTGCTATTGCACTGGGCTATCAAAATACATGTCATTTCTCTCGCCAGTTTCGTCAACACCACGGGCTTTCTCCCAAAACTTGGAGAAAACAGCAACAACTTCTTCAGCCTTCTAGAAACGCGAAGCTACAATTGCTCAAAAATCATGGAGCGTTAGAAAAACTTGTGCCCTTAGGTTGCTGATTAAAAGCAAATTACTAGTTTTCACTACTTTTTTGCTTGCTCAATTGCTGCATTAATAATTGCACTCCCAGAGCCAACAAACCAATTGCTACTATACCAAATATTCCGCTTCCTAAAGCAACTACACCAACAACCAGAGTCCTAACAGCAGAAGAAATCTTAATTACCAATGGATTAATTGAATGGAGAGGTTTACTAGCAAAATTTGTAGCGATCGCAATCATCAGTGAATACAGTGCATACCCCATTCCTCCAGAAACTACCGCCCCAATTAGACAGCGTAACGGACTCGCTGCTCCCTGTATTTTAGTATCAGTTGGTGGTGTTAAATTTTTGTCATTCATACCATTTTAGATTTTAAATTGGGAAATTATACTTCATTAGCGAAAAAGAATTATTTAAACAGATGATGCCACTTTAATACCATGTGTAATTGTCCGAGTTACAAACAATTCTAAGTCCTCATCAAGAATTGCTTCCCTTACTTGCAGCAAAACTAGTTCTGCCTGCTGTTGAGACTCAAAAAGAGCAAATACTGTTGGGCCAGAACCAGACATCATTGTTCCTAAAACGCCTTCCTGATTTGCAAACACTTCTCGCAACTGCAAAACTTGGGGATAGGCTGGCAATACCACGCGCTCTAAATCATTGTGCAATTTTTGGGCAATTTCTCTCGTATCTTTATGCAAGATAGCTTTTACTATTGCTCCTGAATGAACTGCACTAGCACGCGCTGCCAAGTTATCGGTATCTCTGATATAAGAATGACCAAACTGCTGTCGATAGGTTTTGTATGCCCAAGGTGTGGAAACTTCCAGACTGCGGTATTTCCCCAGTACTATATATATGTTATCCAAACTCGGCAGGGGAGAAAGTTGCTCACCCCTACCTGTAGCGATCGCAGTTCCACCCGCTACACAAAACGGGACATCTGAACCGAGTGTACCTCCCAACTCCTCTAGTTCAGACTGAGTTAGTCCCAACTTCCACAGTAAATCTATCCCCACCAACACAGCTGCTGCATTCGTCGAACCCCCAGCCAACCCAGCTGCTACAGGAATCTGCTTATTGATAGTAATCTCCACGCCCCCATATTTAGCAAAGGCTTCGGGAAATTGCCTTACCATTAATTCTGCTGCGCGGTATGCCAGATTACTTTTATCTGTCGGTACTTGTGAGTGGTTGCAATGAACACGGATGGTGTCAGTGCTAATAGAACGCACATGAATTTGGTCTGCAAGTCCGATACTTTGAAGTATCATGGCTAACTCATGATAACCATCAGGGCGGTCGCCAATAATTTCCAGATACAAGTTGATTTTAGCAGGAGCAATAAGGCTGTAAGAACGCATTTTGAAAGCTAGAAATTATGGGTTGTAGTTGGGAATGGGTGAATTTTGGATTTTGAATCAAAGTAATCATCATACATATTCCCTCTTAACTCCTCACTCCTCACTTTTGACTCCTAACTCATTTGCTAGGACTACCCATTGCTGAACACTGATATCTTCGGCTCTGGCTTGAGGATTTATTTTTAATTGTTCCAGTAATTGGTTCAAGCGATCGCGCTCTATGACTGATTGCAAATTATTTCGTAACATTTTGCGCTTGGCACCAAACCCCAACTTTAAGAAATTCTCTAACTGTCGGGGATTAAGCGCTGGTATTTCTATTTTTCGGGGGCGCAATCGCACCACTGCTGAATCAACTTTTGGCGGTGGATGGAATGCGGACGCTGGAACTGTGCAGATTAACTCACACTCAGCCAAATACTGTACCCGCACGCTCAACGCCCCAAAGGTTTTTGACCCTGGTTTAGCATACAACCTTTCTGCCACTTCTTTTTGTACCAGCAATACTATAGAGTCAAATGGTTCGGGATTGGGATTTGCGATCGTACCCAGCAGTTTCTCAATGATTGGCCCTGTAATGTTATAGGGAATATTGGCTACTACCTTATTTGGCTTTTGGAAATTGGGAAAGGCTACTAGATAAGATGGTAAATCTAGAGTCAGAAAATCGCCTTGCAGCAGTAAAAAATTTTCAGTCTTACCAAGCTGCTTTGACAACAGATAGCATAAGTCGCGATCTATTTCAATTGCAATCAGAGATTGCACTAAGGGTAATAAGCGACGAGTTAGAATACCAGTTCCGGGCCCAATTTCCAGGATGCGATCGCCTTTGGGGGAGCGATCGCTTTGCGTACACTCTGCTGCTTGAATAATTGCGTCGAGCGCCTTTTCACTTTTGAGCCAATGTTGAGCAAAGACCTTACGCGGTCGGATCATCTGTATTTCTTGCCTAGTCTAGTTTTTAGCTTTTTCTCAAAAACTCATTATAAATTTTGAAGTCCTTCTACAGCGCTAGACTCACTGTAACGCCGATCTTCTCTTCCAAACGCTCTGATCACGTAACAGTGGCGATCGCTTAAATATCCATATAAGCGTCACCTGTAGGATAGGAGTCTTAAACCGTAAGCTCCGCAACAATTATGCTCTTAATATAGTAAGTTAGTTCGAGCATTTGGATTCAGGATAAATTCCTCTAGCCAGGCCACTCCTGCCTTTTTCGATGATCACTCAACCTGCATCAGATCCCATTTAGGGACAAGCAACGTGCATTATTCATACAGTCAGGTTTAGCCACTTTGTTTTCGCCTCCCCCCGTTGCTTAACCCATTCATCTGAAAATAATGCCAGTCAAGCGATTTGCCCTTTTAGAAAAAAAATAAATTTACCCCTTGACAAACTAGGGGATGACTAGTTATTCTAGTTAAGTGGAAAAGCAACAGATGCAAACCACCTCTGAACCTGAAAAATATAATACTTTGAAAGCTTAAGAAAAAACCAATCCTCGTCAAAGGATTTTACTTTTTGGTAAACCCAAAAAGATAATCAAAAATTAGTAACTAGGATTCCGAAAGATATTTTTTTCGGAGCCACAAACTCGAAACACAACAAAACGGAGAGTTTGATCCTGGCTCAGGATGAACGCTGGCGGTATGCTTAACAC
>NZ_JABXKH010000007.1 GCF_017115105.1 Nostoc sp. NMS2 | reverse complement strand
TCTCCCTTGTCTCCCCCCTCTTCCTTGTCTCCCTTGTCTCTTTTCCATGCCCAATTCCCAATTCCCAATTCCCAATTCCCTAAGTTACATACCCAGTAGTTCATCTAGCTGCAAGTTTGGCAAGTCTGGAGGAATCACGGTTCGCACTATTGTGACTTTGTGACTCTCTTGTTGGGTTGTTAGATCGAGTGCGATCGCTTCTATGCGAATTTCTAAACAGCCAAAGGGAATCTTTAATTGTGTCATTACTTCCAACCCTCCCAATGCATTAGGTAGTAAATTTGTCAATAAATGGGGCCCATCTAGTAACCAGCGAGTTTGATAGTCTTCAACCCATAACTTCACAGCCACTTGATGAGGTACTTCAGGTAGTACTACGCGCACTATGATAAATTTGTCCGCGATTAGTTCCCCTTCTGGTACATACAGTTGCGGAATTGGCAAAGGCTCAATGGCTCCCGCAGTTATGGATATAGAAGGGGATAAACCTAACAGTGGCTGCTTCTCTTCTTCTAAGAAGTAATTATCCGTTGCATCGGCTTCTAGTTCACTATCTGTATCATCTACAACGATTTCTTGCGCCAACCAAGCTGACGCTATATTTACTTTTATCGAAGGAGGGGGAGGGGGTAGTTGTCTTACCAAAGCCATTGAAAGTGTTGGTTCAGATACTTTTTCTACTACCGTATTTTCCACTATCTCTAGATCGGCTTCCTTTGCTGTGTCTGCGTCTTCCCCAAAGTTCTCAAGATCAAAAACTGATTCTTGGGCTTCTTCCCACGTCTCTGTGGCATCATCCAGGCTTAATGGCAAGTTGACATCAACATCGGGAGTTCCAGCAGTAAGAAAAAGCTGGGTTTGCTGGGCTGGAACATTGCTAATGTAGTCTTGAGGTTCCAGTTCATTGATGGATTCAGGCAAAGAGTATCCTTGGCTCTGCATCCACTTCCTCAGTAAGGGAGATGAGTAGAGGTTGCCTGTTGTAATGAATTGTGCATTTGGCTGGGTTTCTATCTCAGCAACAGATTCTTCCTGAAATTGTACATTTGGCTGGGCTTCTACCTCGGTAACAGATTCTTCCTGAAATTGTGCATCATCTAGTACTAATTCCGGTATATTTTCATCCTCAGCTACAATTGCGTCTAACTGCGGGAAGTCTTCATGCGCTTCAACTTCTAACGTATCTGGGGGGACATTATTTTTTACTTCTTCTGCATCACCTGGCAAAGCTTGTACCCGTCTCAAGTATGGAAAAGTAGTATCGAGTATTGGCATTCGGCGTTGCTTGATGAGTAACTGCTCCAAGTTGATAGCAGCTATAGCAGTATCCTTTTCTAGAAGCTCCTCTTGTGTAGGGAATTCTCCAATAACATCTGTGTGAGGGTTGGCATTAGTTTGAACAGGTGGCAAATTCGGCAATTGAGGCGACGAAGTACCTGAATTCTTTAAGTTAGATGTCCGCAGGGTGGTTTCTCGCAGAACTTGCAGGTTAATTTGCTGTGGTAGGGGTGTATTTGGAGATGGATTGAGTATTTGAAATTGGTCTGTTTTTGAAATCTTGACCAGATTGAATAGTTTTAAATCGATCCTTACGGCTGCCTCTGGCTCTGTGAAAGCATCAGGCGAGTCCGATGGTATGGGGTCATTTAAGGATGTACTAGGTTTTGCTGCGGCTGTGATTGCCAGTAATTCTGTTACATCTGCTGTAATGGTGAAGGACTGGCTGGCTAACCGGATGATTCCACTTACATCAGCGAATTGACCATACAAACTGATATCTGCCAAAATTAACTTCGATTCAAAGTCAGCAGGAATATCAATTGAGGTATTGATGGTGAAGGGCAACTCCTGATCTGGTAAAGGTTGCCGTACCTGAGTCAAGATTTTCGATTCTAGGGGCGATCGCAGTTCAATTCCTAGTTCAAGCGATCGCAGGCTTTTTGGAGATAATGTTTCAGCCCGATCTAGATTTGTCTTGTCTTTAAATTCTATGCGCCCATTGATTGTAAGAGCTTGTCCCCAATGAGCAATATAAGTATCTCGATCTAAAGTTAACAATAATGGTGGTTCTGTTGCCAGCGAATCTGTAACCTCTTCATCTTTCAGAAGTAGTTCAGAATCAGGTAAAGCTAAATCTATTAAATTTTGTAAAATTTGCTCTGCCGTCTCACCTTTGAGCCATACAGGACTCACAGGCTCATCGATAACTATATCTTTTTCCGTTTCATCTGGAACAACAGTAGTAGCAGAGTTACTGTCTGTAGTAATTCCCAATTCTGTGGAAACTGCGATCGCTTCATCTAAACTAATTACAGGTTCTGCTGAGGCACTATCCAAGTTCCCTTCATCTGGAACAACTGCAATGACAGAGTTACTGTCTGTAGTAATTTCCAATTCTGTGGAAACTGCGATCGCTTCATCTAAAGTAATTGCAGGTTCTGCTGGGGCAGCATCCAAGTTCCCTTCATCTGGAACAACTGTAGTAACTGCCAGTTCTGTGGAAACTGCGATCGCTTCATCTAAAGTAATTGCAGGTTCTGCTGGGGCAGCATCCAAGTTCCCTTCATCTGGAACAACTGTAGTAACTGCCAGTTCTGTGGAAACTGCGATCGCATTATCTAAACTAATTACGAGTTCTGCTGGGGCGGTGCATTCCAAGTTTTCAGAAACAGTATCAGCCTGATTGGGTGAATTTGATTCTACATTTTTCCTTTGCTCTGCCTCTTCTTCCTCGGACAATACTTTAATTTGGACACTGTATTGCCAAGATTTACCGAGTATATCCGACATCAAATCGCCGTTACAGCGCAACTCCCAA
This sequence comes from Nostoc sp. NMS2, assembly GCF_017115105.1. Classification (GTDB taxonomy): domain Bacteria; phylum Cyanobacteriota; class Cyanobacteriia; order Cyanobacteriales; family Nostocaceae; genus Nostoc. The sequence goes on along the minus strand of NZ_JABXKH010000007.1, from coordinate 7,976 downwards.
ACTCCCGAATCGAAGTAGGTAAAGGGAATTACCGCCATTAAGCCTTCTGAATTAGTGCGACGCGATCGCTTGAAAATTCGCCGCGTTGGTTGAACTTCCTGAGTTGAAGAGTGAGTTACCCGCACTTCCACGTCTGTATTAGATAGGCTAGAACGAGCCAAAACTCTATACTGCCCTTCCAAAATTTCCAAATTTGGCGATTCTAGGATATGCCACGAGCGAGCGCCTTGTTTCTGTATCAGAAATTGCCAGTGTTCCATTGTGAGTGATGCCCAGACCGACGAGCCTCTGAGTAATATTGTGTATTAACTTGCTTGCAAGTTTACCCCAGTATTTTGTAAATGTACCCCTTAAATAGCTATCTAGTTAACTCAGTTTTACCGGAAAATTCAATTAATCGCCGTGTTGCTTGTGCGTAAAGCTTTTGTTGTTTCCTGAATATTAACTTTGGCACTCTCCATTGCATAAATTAACAGGGATACAATGGACACCTTTGGCTGTCTCTGCTCAAATTAATAGGAATATTTTTGTATCATTTTTTACTAAAAATGTCAAACTTCCAATAGATACAACATACAATAAAAATTAAGATTCACTTGACAATTGTTCTTGAATTGTGGTTTTCTACATACATTTTTGCTGCAAAAAGGTAGGAAACATCCTCTTAAGTGTGATTTGCGATCGCCTCCGGCAGATGCAAAGCGTCATCGCAAATCACACACTTAACCGCGTAGCACGCGCCCAACTTACCTGAAGTGATTCAAAGACGTATCCTCACCTGAGTGGAATGTAGGTGACAATGAGGATTTACAGGAGGGATTCGATGCTAGTCATTTTAATGGACGAGCAAATCCTTGCCCCTGAGCAAGTTTGCCAGTCTTGTTTACTCGCTGACAGGAGCGGTCAACCCCGTTGGCGTGGAGGTGAACTACGCTGTGGTCAAGCCATTCGCAAACTTACTCAACAGCAGCCAGACCAGTATGAGTGCATGATGGGCTTTCGCATTGCCCATATAGAATAGTTTAATTTACCAGCAAGACCAAGTAACTGCGTTATCCTAAGCTCAAGTAACTATATAAATTTAACCACAGGAGAACGCATAATGTCTTGGCGCGGGTCTACAACGGTTTCAGATAGAATTTTTGCTTGCTTGCCTTATTTGCTTCCTCTGATTGAGGTTTTTGTATTTGGTAGATATTTGCTATCAGATTTTCCACCGCTACAACTACTGTTTCTGCCGCTTCTGCCATTGTTGAGAATTTACTACGGCGTGCGTTATGCAGGAATGATTATTTTCTTTGCTTTATTTTTGCTGGTAGTCAGAAACGAAAAAATTAGTCACTTTATTCGTTTCAACACCATGCAAGCAATCCTTTTGGACATCATTATCTTTTTGTTTAACATCCTCACTGATGTTGTGGGACTAGTTCCTGTTGGTGGTTTTGCAATCCAAACTCTATCCACAACCATTTTTATCGGCATAGTGGGAGCAGTTGCATATTCGGTAATCCAGTCTGTAAGCGGGCGTTATGCAGAAATCCCAGCGATTTCCGATGCAGTGTATATGCAAGTGCGCTAGTCGTTAACGAGCCACTATAGTGTTTTCCAGGCGACCAATACCTTCAATTTCGACGCGGACGCGATCGCCTGGATGCAATGGACTTACACCCTCTGGTGTACCTGTAAGGATCAAATCACCGGGTAGTAGCGTCATCACCTGGCTAATATAGGAAACTAAAACATCAGGAGAAAACACCATCTGATCGATACAAGCAGATTGGACTGGGTTAGCATCGTCATTCACAAAAGTCTGTAATCTTGCTCCTGGATTTAACTCCCGTACAATCCAAGGGCCCAAAGGACAGAAAGTATCAAAACCTTTGGCTCGCGTCCATTGACCATCCAGTTTTTGTAAATCCCGCGCTGTTACGTCATTGGCTATAGTGTAGCCCCAAATTTTGGTTTGGGCTACTTCTGGTGTACATTCAAAGGCGTAATCGCCAATCACTAATGCTAACTCTCCTTCGTAGTCAACTCTTTGTGACTGGGGAGGATACTTAATTTCCCTCTCAGATGGAATGATAGTCGTGGGTGGCTTGAGAAAGATTAGTGGTTCAGAAGGTACTGTAGTTCCCATTTCGGCTGCATGATCTGCATAATTCTTACCCACCGCCACAATTTTTGAGGGAGCGCAAGGAGCCAGAATTTGATAATTTTCTGGTGTCAAAGTTAAATCAGTTGGTTGTCCTTGTAACCAGGGTGGAGCATCTAGCACCTGCACATTGAGGGATAGTTGTAGTATCCCATAGTAAATCTGTCCTTCTTGATTTTGAATTCGCACGTAGCGCTGCGCCATAACCTTGATAAATATCCTTTTATCTGCGATTAGAAACTTTGAGCGGGTAGTAATTCTCAGTTAGCTTTTTAGCAAATCGATTTAGCGTTGAGCCTGAAAGCCGCTCCGCTATAGATGTCCTTAGAGAAAGATACCCGTTGCTCCTTACTCCCCTTGCGGGTTAGTGAGAGGCTATGGGGGTAGCCTTATGACCTAGTTTTTATTAGGGACATCCAAAAAATACAAACTTCGGCGATTTGGCTAATGATTCAAATTGAAAACTGGTAAGATTATAGTTCCTTGTTGCTTCCGATGTTGATTAATACTAGTATTTTAAATTTAAATCAAGTATAAATTAATGTCAGCAACCGTTTTTGTCCATAAGGAAACTGGAAAATATGACTACAAATTACGAAACAATGTACATCCTGCGCCCCGACCTGGGAGACGAACAGGCAGAGCAAGCAATTACTAAATATCAGAATTTGCTTCGTGACCAAGGCGCTGAGGAGATCCAAATTCAAAATCGTGGTAAGCGTCGTCTAGCTTATGAAATCAAAAAGCACCGCGATGGGATTTATATCCAGTTAAACTACACTGCGCCTGCAACTGCGATCGCTCCTTTTGAACGCGCTATGCGCTTGAGTGAAGAAGTGATTCGCTATTTGACAATTAAGCAGGATATCGGAGAGGAAAAACCCCCTAAAGAGGAAAAGGAAAAGCCCACTAAAGTAGCTGCAACGGTCTAAGGGCAAGGGAGTAAGGATGAGGAAGATGTGGTTCGACTTCGCTCACCAACCGGAAGATGAGGAAGATGTGGTTCGACTTCGCTCACCAACCGGAAGATGAGGAAGATGAGAGCAGGGAGCAAAGGAGAAGAGTTTCTCCCTGCCCCCTGCCCCCCGCACCTCTGCCTCTTTTCAATTCCCAATTCCCAATTTTCATTCAGTAAAATTTTGTCTTCTTCTTTTTCCGTGACTTGTTTGGGAATGCTAAATTAACAAATACTTGCCAAAGGTAGTACTTCCGCAGTTATACCTAAGAGTGGACAAGATTCTGAATGGGAGCTTTAAGCTACTGTGAGCCAATCTGATACACCCAATATTCAAGTTCTCTCTACGGAAGTTTCGCAGCTACGCCAAGAGTTGCAACTCCGCGATCAATTAGTGCAACAACTATCTCAAGAACTCTTCCGGTTGGTAAAGGGTAATACTAGTTTTATGCCCCAGCAGCCGGATCTTGAGCGCGATCTGAGCCAGTTACAGGCATTGCAAGAACAACTCCAAGCAGTGGAGCAGCAGGTGGCGTTCTACCAAGAGCAGATTACAACTCGTGACTCCGAAATTTATCAATTGCGACAGTCAGTCCAAGAACTTACAGATCGCACTCGGATGTTAGAGCAAGTAGTACAAGAGTTGCCTCAAATTTACCGTCGAAAGTTTGAGGAGCGGATGACACCAGTGAGAGAAAAGGTAGCAATGCTACAACGGGAAAATCGCCAACTGCAAGCAGAACTGCAAAGTGTGAGTTATCGTTTAGCACTCAAAACTCGCAATGCTAGTCACAGTGGAATTGATTTGCCAAATTTTCCGCGCCCAGTGTCGGAACAAACTAACATTTCAACTCCCCAAAATGCCTAAGATTACCATAATGCTGGAATCTTGAAAATATCGAAATTGGCACGTAAAGACAAAAATAACTATGCAGTTAGAAATAATGTAATTGGTGATGTCAAAATATACTCCCACGGCTTCAAGCCGTGGGATTCTGGGGTCAAATAGCAATTGCAGTTTCACACTGCCTAACTGCAAAGCCATGAATTTTTCTCAACATTCTTCTCTAGAGCAAATAGGAAATCAGCCTGCTAGCACCAGACTGTCATCTTTAAAAAAGTGAGGATATGTTAGAAAATGTAAAAAAGTGCAAACATTGCTTGACTCTACCATCCTTCTAAAGGTAGATTTATTATTCAGGCTGCTAGCACCAGACTGTTATCTTTGACGGTGTTAAAGATATCTTCATAAGTACTAAAAATTTCAAACACTGTATCTAGTTGGGTAAGTTCCAAAATTAATCTTACAGGAGTTTGCACGTTGCATAAAACTAAACGACAACCACTCTGACGTGCAGCTTTCAGCCCTTTCACCAAAGGAACTAACCCAGAACTGTCCATAAAATTAACTTCTGCTAGGTCAATAACCCAGAGTTGATGCGATTGGGGTACTACTCTAGCCATCTGTTCGCTCAAAGCCATACCGCCTTCTAAATCTATGCTTGCTTGGGGTTTGAACAAAATTACTTGAAGTTCTTGTGTGAGAGTCATGAGTTTAATAAGGTAGTTGGAACACTTGACTGAAAATCGAAAAATGACATAAATACCTCTTCTCTTTCAACGGCAAAATGACTGTTTTACCCATATATCTAGGGGATTGCAGCCGTGCAGTTGAGAGTGATTATTTCAGTATTCATGCCGTATAATTTGTGATAACTTTTATAAATATAGGCATAAGCTCCTAATAATTTCGGTATCAACCGTATCTTTTACGAAATTTTCATAACTTAGCCTGGTATTCATAAAGTCTTTGTAATTTTTATTTATTTATTTTTAAATAAAATTAACTTGTGGTAAAGAATGCTAAGATTTGCATAGTTAATATTCAAAAATTAATAGTTTCCATAGGGTATAAGCTATGGATTACTCAGAATTAAACTGATGACCGAATGAGTCAATGTAGCGGTTTGATTGACACCCCGCCCAAAAACAAGCAAAGATATAGTAAAAGTAAAAATTTGTAAAGACGGCGGTGCGGAATGTCTTTAGAGTTGATTTCACTAGAAAATATCCAGAAAGTAGCCCATAGTTACGGGTATTGGGCAATTTTTTTGGGAATTTTGCTAGAAAATTTAGGCATTCCCCTTCCTGGTGAAACCGTGACCTTAGTGGGCGGGTTTTTAGCTGGCAGCGATGAACTAAATTACTGGCTGGTTCTCGGTGATGCAATTATGGGTGCTGTAATTGGCGGCACTTGTGGTTATTGGATTGGTAGAGTTAGCGGTTGGTCTTTTCTGGTAAAAGTTGGTAGCATATTTCGGATTTCGGAAGTGCGACTAATTAGTATTAAAGATCAATTTAGTCAAAATGCTGCTAAAGCTGTATTTTTCGGACGTTTTTTAGCATTATTGCGAGTTTTTGCGGCACCATTAGCTGGTGTAGCCGACATGCCTTTTGGAAAATTCTTCTTATACAATTTTTTAGGAGCAGTTGCTTGGGCTAGTTTGATGGTGACATTAGCTTTTTTTGCTGGCAAAATTGTCTCTTTAGAACAATTGGTTGCTTGGGTGGGTCAATTTGCGATCGCAGCTTTACTAATTATTACTGCCTTAATTGTTGTGCCTCTATGGTTAGAATCTCGCCAAGTTAAAGAAGCGAGTAGTGAAGAGTAAACAGTGAGGAGTGAAGGAGTAAAGTAAAAAGTTATTTTGTATTTTGCTTTTTTAACCTGTACAGACGCGATTAATCGCGTCTCTCCTCAATACGGTTCGGTTAGGGTTTTTTGATGAAAATTCTAAATCACAAAGACGCGATAAATCGCCGTCTCTACAATAATCAATCCTTCGTCTTGACGGCGATTTATCGCGTCTCTTGGCTTAACCGAACCGTATTGCGTCTCTCCTAACTCCTAACCTCTAACTTGCTGCGACCAAATGCGAGTTGGTAGCCCCCAAACATAGATAAAACCTTCAGCAGCTTTGTGGTCAAATTGGTCTTCGGCTCCGTAGGTTGCCAAATCGGGAGTATAGAGAGAATTATCGCTCGAACGCCCAACTATCGTAGAGTTGCCCTTGAATAACTTCACTCGCACAGTTCCAGAGACTCGCTCTTGTGTCTTTTGAATAAAGGCATCTAGTGCAACTTTGAGTGGACTGTACCACAAACCGTTATAAACTATTTGGCTATAAGTTTCTTCAATGCCACGCTTGTAATGGGTGACATCTGCCGTCAAAGTCAAGCTTTCTAAATCCCTATGTGCCTGAATCAGCACTAACATCGCGGGTGATTCGTAGATTTCCCGCGATTTGATGCCAACCAGACGGTTTTCAATCATATCTATCCTTCCAACACCGTGATTTCCTACAAGCTGATTGAGTTCTTCAATTAATTCAACTGGCTGTTTAGCTATGCCGTTGATGGTTGTGGGAATACCACCGTGGAAACCAATTTCGATGTACTCTGGCTCGTTGGGAGTGTCAGCGATCGCTTTGGTCATTTCATAAATTTCTTCTGGTGGCTCAAATGACGGATCTTCGAGTAAACCAGCTTCAATGCTACGACCGAGCAAATTTTTGTCAATGCTGTAGGGAGAAGATTTTTTGACTGGTGAGGGGATACCAAACTTTTCACCATAAGCGATCGTTTCCTCACGGCTCATGCCCCATTCTCTAGCTGGTGCGAGAATCTTTATGTTGGGGTTTAAGGCGGTAACTGAGACATCAAAACGAACCTGATCGTTACCTTTGCCGGTGCAACCATGAGCGATCGCATCAGCACCATATTTTTCAGCCGTTTCTACTAATATCTTAGCGATCAGTGGGCGGGCAAGAGCAGTTCCTAGAGGGTAACGATTTTCATAAAGAGCGTTAGCTTGAATCGCTCCAAAGGCATAATCTTTAACGAAGCTGTCTTTGACATCCGCCACGAGTGATTCACTTGCACCCGATTTGAGAGCTTTTTCTCGAATTGGCTCTAATTCATCTCCCTGACCTAAATCTGCTGCTAGGGTAATCACCTCTTCCACACCCCACTCTTGTTTGAGGTAGGGGATGCAAACGGAAGTATCCACTCCGCCAGAATATGCCAGGACAACCTTTTTGGCGCGACCCATTAATTTCTCCAGTTAGGACAACAAGGAATGAGTAATTATTATATCTGAACTAACCCAGGTATATTTTCTTCATCTCAATCTCCCAGGAGACTACCACTTGCCACTAGGGAAGTGGTTGGAAAATACCTCCGATGGAAAGCCGCAACATCTAATGTCGGTCAGTTGACTCAGAACCCGGAGTTTCCACTTCAAAGTTGTCTCCCTGCTTCTTTACTGAAAAGTCCTGTTCATTTTTGCTATTTTGAGCTAATCCAGCAGCACCAGCGATCGCTGTTCCTGCAAGTCCAAGTCCAGCAGACCATTTGGCATCAGTAATCTTTGGCGAGACTAAAACAGCAACACCAATAACCGCTCCAATAGTTGCCATAAACATAGGTGTAATAGCTCTAATTATTTCTGGGGTGAGAGATTTCATAAAAGTAAGTTATAGAGTTGGTTCTGTTCATGAGGTAAATACACGGAGTCAAATTCCAATTCCAGAATATGAACCAAAAGAAGTTTGCTGTAAACAAGTTTTGTTGAAGAAGAATTCAGGAGTCATACCAATTGAAAAAAAAGAATGCGACAAATAGACGATCCGTAGAGACGCGATGAATCGCGTCTTTACCCAAGGATGTGTTGCAATCATTAATTGAATTGGTATCAGAATCAAGACACTCCCCACCTACGTAGATAATTTCAAAAATCAAATCGGATTCCTATATAAACCACGTCTATCTTGAAACCTGTAGTTCAACTCTAATGAATAAGGATTTGCC